>CAZHTX010000386.1:0-5727 GCA_964535475.1 uncultured Pirellulaceae bacterium | reverse complement strand
ACGGTATGCTCGCTGCTGACTATTTGGCGGAAAAAGAATTGCGGATTTCAGGGTCTCCCCAGCTGAAACGTTTTCGCTCCACTGACCAATTATCGAGGGGCCCGTCGTCGGAAACGCTTGACCTCGATATTAAGCGGGGCGGGTCAATAATGTCGGTTTCTCTGGAGTACAACGGTCGGGCACCCACCGAGGAAAAAGGAGATATTTGCCGAAAGCTTATCGATGCCAGCGCGAGCCAAGAAGACATTTGGTATGTCGATCTAACTCGTGCAACGGCCGAAGATATCCATCCTGTGCTCGACGAACTCGCGCAAGCCAAAGGTGTCGTTTTCGATTTGCGAGGATACCCCAATGAAGATACCACTTTTGTCTATCAGCACCTAACCGATGGGCAACTGTTGTCTCCCAAGTGGCAGAACCCAGAACAAGTTCGTCCTGATAGAGTTGACATGGAAAAAAAGAAGGCAACCCAATGGGACGTACCACCACTGAAGCCTCGCTTTCGAGGTAAAGTCATTTTTCTTACAAACAGTATGGCGATCAGTTTTTCGGAGACATGGTTGCAAATTGTGGCCCACTATAAGCTCGGCGAGATCATCGGTTCGCCAACGGCGGGAGCCAATGGAAACACGAATCCAGTTGCATTGCCTGGCAGCTATACACTTCTCTGGACCGGCTTGCGGACGATCAACCACGATGACTCACAACACCATTTGCGAGGGGTTGAGCCAACCGTGTACATGGAACCAACCGTACGCGGAATTCTCGAAGGGCGAGATGAATTACTCGATGCAGGGATAAAACGAATTTTGGATGGCGGCGGGTCGGGCCAGTGATATGGCCAAATGTCCAGCCTACTAAGCACCCAGCAAGGAATTTTCGGAATTGTGCCATTCGGGTCAGGCTTTGTGTTCGGTGTTGGGGGTAGGCCGAAAGTCGCCACAGATAATGATTAAAGAGCGGCGAGATGCAAACTAAGTCGAATTTACGCTGAGCCTGAACACCAAACACAAGGCACGACCCTGGCGAAACCTCCTTAGGTAAATTCCGATTCATATAAAGAGTTGGGTTTCAGGTAGAGATGGCGATTCTGGTAGTCGATAATCAGGTGGAATCGCTTCAGTAAGTCGCAGCCGATGACGCTGAATTTTTGGTTCTTGATCGCGCCTTCAAAGACTAAGAGCGGGACATTTTGCAGCGCGAAGCCACCAAGTGCGAACGTTGGAAGCAAGACCTTCTTTGTTTTCAAAATGTTGCCAAAGGAATCTTTCAATTCGCTTTCGCCAACGGTATTCAGGCGTTCGGTCATGCGGTGTTCAGTGACAAATTGATCGTCCAGCAGAACGGCTCCGCCGAAACCAGAGTGAATGAGAAACCTGTTTTCAATCTTTTCCGTTCCCTCGCCAAGTGATCCCACGATGAACATGAGATCATGCTCAATCTCAATGCTAAGCGTTTCGTAGTCGTCGACGCTCGGTAAGGATGTAAATAAATTGAGTGAGCACGATTCGAAGTCAAATTGAACAATCTTGTCATGGAAAAAGTTGTATCCGATTTTTCCATCAGTATTCTGTCCAGACAGAGTGCTTTCGGTAATTGTCAATTCGGTCCAAGCTGAATTTCCAATGTGAATCGAGTGTCCGCTGCTGAACCGCGCGGAATTTTCGCCTCCCCATGAGTTCACAGTCGCCGTCTGCTCGAATGGCAATGAGAATCTGTTAATCGTTTCCGTGGTGATTGAAGCCGATGACACCGCGGTGTGTAGCATTACACGGATGGGGTGTTTGTCATCGAGTATCGCAGCAATGGAGATGTTGTTTGCTTCTGTCAGTGTGAATGGAATTCTTTCTTTTGGCTCGGTAGTTTGGTCGTCCAGCGAGCTGGTCGATTCGTTTCCACAGCCGGCCGAGGCGAGGACGATGGTCAGCAACGTAGCCGCTCGATATTGATTGTATCCTGCAACCAGTTTTTCAGAGGGTGAGATTTTGATGGCGTTTCACGCTGGAGTTTGCGAAGTGTCAACACGCCCAGTGACGCGGCAAGTTGTCCGTGGGGGCTGTTGACGCGAGGTGACTCTATTTACCGCTAAGTCTATGTAATGCAGCTTATCCGTCAAGGGGTTGGCAATGTTCTTTGTCTAGCCAGGCTCCAGGTGCTTTTTGGGTTTGTGATCGTATGTTCCCTGCTCTTGGCCATGGTGGACTTGCTCCCTGGCAGTGGGTTGGGAGGGAAGCTCATTTTTTTGTCGGCACCCATGTAACAACCGCGTCGCGTTCTCGCTTGATTGAGTGTTAAGAGGTCAGCACGTTGCTGATCGCGAGCTTAGTCACGGGAATTTGGGGAATGTTTGTCATGGTTATCAGTGCGATGCGTCGGTTGGTATTCTGCTTTGTTGGGTTGGGTTTAGTTTCAGGGGGAAGTGCTGCTATCGCGGACTCACCAACGGACAACGCCAACACGACCGCCGAGTACAACACGTATGTCTACACTTACAATGCTCGCGCCATGGTGCTGAATCTGCCCAGCGCAATTGACGCCCAGTATCAGGCGAGCAGTTCGAGCAGTGAGCGATTCCAGCTAAACTCAGAGGGCTTTTGGGCCGAGATGCTGAACATGCACATCGATCGCGCATTCAATCACGCCCTCGATGCCTTGGATGGCGGTGGCATCTCGGACTGGCGGAGCTGTCTTCAGGATCTCAACTCAGCAATCAACGCTTGTGATGACTTGCTGGAGTTTCAACAAGGAATGAATAACCCCTCGAAGGCACGGATGTCGGCGGTCAGGTCCTGTAAATGGTATCTGAACATTGCCGCAGATAACTGCTTCACAGCTGCGTGGAGCTTTCTTTGGAGCCAGCAGGTGATTGGTGGGCGTTGGTAAGACACTGGTGTGCTGGAGGCGGCGCACGCGAGCGTTGTGGTTGATCGACTGGCAAAGTAGGATAGGGCGTGCGGCGTGTGTTCATTCGCCGTTTGCCCTTTTTTTGAGGGCTGCCTACCCGACATTTCAGACTCAACGATCCGTCAACGGTCTCATGCGTATTTCTTTTTCTTGTTTCGGCGGCTGTTTTAAATTTCCAATTGCGATCATTTGCTTGATCGTTAGTTCGCGAAGTGTGATCGCCGAGCAGACGGCCGAGTCGCAAGTCGCTCGCCCAAATATCATTTTTGTGTTGGTCGATGATCTGGGGTATGGTGATTTTGGCGTGTTCTATCAGAACCAACGGGCATCGCTGCAGGATCGTAGCCAGCCAACTCATCGTACACCGTCGATCGATCAATTGGCTAACGAAGGCATGCGACTGCCGCATCATTATTGCCCCGCACCGGTCTGCGCTCCGTCACGAGCTTCTTTGTTGCTGGGGGTCCATCAGGGCCATGCCAACGTGCGCGACAATCAGTTTGATAAGGCGTTGGAAAAGAATCATAATTTGGCCAACATGCTCAAGCAGATGGGGTACAAGACTGCAGCGATCGGTAAATACGGATTGCAGGGTGGGCAAGAGCAAGAGGAGGGCGACTCACCCGATTGGCCCGCCCATCCGAATCGCCGCGGCTTTGATGAATACTACGGCTATATGCGGCACCGGGATGGGCATGAGCATTATCCGCGAGAGGGAATTCATCGTGGCCCAAAACAGGTTTGGGAAAATATGAGCGAAGTCTCCGCTGGCTTGGATAAATGTTATACCACGGACTTATTCACGGCACGGACTAAGCATTTCATCAAGGAGCAGGTGGGTGACGCGTCCGATCAGCCCTTCTTTGTGTATCTCGCTTATGATACGCCCCATGCGGTGTTGTCACTGCCGACGCAGGCTTATCCGTCCGGGGCAGGTCTCAATGGTGGCCTGCAATGGTTGGGCACCCCAGGCGAGATGATCAACACAGCCTCAGGGACTCCCGATTCCTATTACCATCCCGACTATGCCGATGCGACTTGGGATCATGATGCTGACGCGTCGACCGCCGAGGTGGCCTGGCCCGATGTGCAGAAACGTTACGCGACTTGCGTGCGGCGAATCGATGATGGGGTGGGCGATATCTTGCAGTTGCTGAAGGATCTAGAAATTGATCACAACACGATGATCGTGTTTACGACCGACAATGGGCCGAGCGTCGAGTCCTATTTGCCGGAGGCTTACGAGCCGACTTTTTTTCAATCCTATGGGCCTTACGATGGGATCAAGCGTGATCTTTTGGAAGCTGGCGTGCATGTTGGGGCCGTGGTCCGCTGGCCGGCGTTGATTCCGGCTGGCTCCAGCAGCGGCGATTGGGCGACGACCTTTTGGGATTGGATGCCGACTTTTGCCGAGGCGGCAGGGGGCATGCCACCTGCGAGAACGGACGGAGTTTCGTTGCTGCCGTTGTTGAGCGGTAATGTGGCGGAGCAGCGTTCGTCGACTGTTTACAGCGAATATTTCCAGCAGGGTAAGACGCCGGCTTTTGAAGATTTTGACGTTTCCAATCGTGGCCGTCGCCGGCGGCAAATGCAGTTAATTCGTGAGGGTGATCTAGTGGGTGTGCGGTATGATGTAAAATCGCATCAACAGCCTTTTGAGATTTATAATATTGTTGAGGACATGCGTCAGTCGAAAGATCTAGCCGCCGAGTTGCCCGAGGTGCAGGCGGCTATGCAAGCTCGCGTGTTAAGGTTGCGGCGGGCCAACGCATCAGCTCAGCGCCCTTATGACAACGAGCTAATACCTGCGATTCAAAACTTGCAGACGCTGCCCGGTTTGAACTGGATCGCCGTTGCTGGCAATTTTGCTTGGGTGCCCGAACTGCAAGGTCAGACATCGCAGTGGAGTGGAGTGGCTGAGTTGCCCTCCGAGTCGGTGCAGGGTGCCAGTGTGCAGGGTGCCAGTGAAGAAGTCTCGGCGAAGCAAACGGCGAGCATGTTCAGCGGTTTTATCGAAGTACCGCGGGATGGCCTTTATACGTTTTCGCTGAGCACATCGGGGCGGGCACTCGTGCGACTGCATGAAGCCATTTTGCTTGACGCGGATGCCAATTACCAAGCTGGCCAGCAGTTGCAATCAAAAATGCGATTGGCCAAGGGCAAGCACGCGATACGGATCTATCGCTTGGACGAACAGCCAGCGAATGATTTCAAGTTTGGTTGGAGTGGTCCGGGAGTGGCTGAGGGAGTTGTGCCTGCGACCGCCTTCTCCCGTCAGGTGCCATGAACCCTTTGATTCATTGAGCGGAAGCGTTACAAGAAGGCGGGCAGAAAAATTCCGGGGATACATTTTCCTGCCCCCATTTTCCTGCCAAACCTTTCAGTGGGACTTCACCAGGGTCAGCGACGGGGACTTCACCAGGGGCAGGCTTTGTGTTCGGTTTTCCGGGCTTGCGTAACCTCGCTTTGTTTCTCTTGTCGGCTCCACTTTGATGTTTCTTGGGGCAATCCTCGGTTCGTCGGATCTGATTCTATGCGCACTGGATCTACCCTGGTAGAAATGATTGGGACCTGTTTTCATGCGCCCGTGTCTGTGCGCTCATTGTGCGCGTTTGCCCGCTAATCGCGCGAATCGACGCGAATAACTGGCCGATCATGGTTGATGATTTCCGCCAAGTTATCTTATTCGCGTGCATTCGCGCCATTCGCGGGCAACAAACAGGACGCGAACATCGCGGGCGGCCAGGGCGGAACGTGAGGCGAGCTATGTAGCTGCCACTTGTTGCTCCGATCCGGGGCAAGCCCGGCGGAAGCATTGCATGG
>CAZHTX010000385.1:0-5730 GCA_964535475.1 uncultured Pirellulaceae bacterium | reverse complement strand
CACATTGCCTTCCACGATCACAGCCACTGACACTGCCCGGCCTTCGATCCATGGTTGAATTAGCAGCGAGGTATCGGAAGCTGCATCGATTGCTTGTTGGATATCGGTAAAGATCCTGACGTTCTCAGTACCACAGCCGTCCCTTGGTTTGACGACCCAACGACTCGCCGGGGGTAGATCATCGAGCGGAACCGTGTCGTAGGTCCAGGTTGGCGGATGGGGGACCCCGTTGACGGCAAAATTGCGAGCCGTCTCCCACTTGTCACTGACGCAGCGGAGAAAATCCCCAAAACCATTTAACATCCGCAGCCCCGAGGCTTGCAGCATGGCCACGCCCTGGGCCAGGGTGCCATCCGACTCCGGGGCGATAATCATCGACTCCGCGGCCCCGGACGCCGCCTGAATCCATTGAGGCCAGAGCGGCGCGTCTGCGGAGATGGGATGGACGATGACTCCTTTGGGAAGAGCAATCTCCAGCCGACTATCAAGCGGAACGTGCACCGAGTCGGCGACTTCGGCGAAATCTTCACTCAAGGCGGTGAGCATGGCCCTCCCCTCCCGCAACAATGTGGCGGGAATGTCGTCGACGGAACGGTCTAAACAGCCGCCCCCGCAGAGGTACTCACCTAGGAACACGTCCACTTAGAATATACCTAACTGATCTCGAGCATCCTCAGTCATGCGGTCTTGGGTCCAAGGAGGATCCATGACAACCTTTACTTCCACTTGATCGACTTCCTCAATGTCATTGATGACTTGTTTCGAGTTGGCAACAAGCTGTGGGCCAGCTGGACACATCGGACTGGTCAATGTCATTTCAATATTGACATCGTGACGACCATCTTCTTTTTCTGCTGATAAATCGACAACATAAATCAAGCCAAGGTCGACGATGTTGACGAACAATTCGGGGTCGATAACTTTTTTCAGTTCTTCGCGAACGTGATCTTCAGTGAGTGGCATGATTGCAGGCTGGGCTTTGAGGAAAAAATCGGCGGCGGGCAAAAAAAATACCCGGCGTGGTTATGGTTTCGAAAAATCGAGTCGGTTAGACGTACTCACGAACTTGGCGGGCAATGGTTTCGCCGAGCGCATCGCGGACACTTTCAATGCTGATGCGATCGAAAATCTGCTGGAAAAATCCAGTCACGATCAACCTCACCGCTTCATTACGAGTGAAACCGCGGCACTGTGCGTAAAATACCTGTTCTTCGTCGACCTGGGCGGTCGTGCTGCCGTGCGTACAACGCACGTCATCCGCTTCGATCTCCAGGCCGGGAATTGAATCGGCTCGCGCTCGGTTAGACAGCACCAAATTGTCGTTACGTTGGTATCCGTCGGTCCGTTGGGCTTGCTTGTCGACCTTAATCATACCGCGCCAAACCGTGCGGCTTTGGTCTTGTTGAGCCGACTTGTAAAGAAAATCGCTGTGGCAATGCGGGGCGACGTGGTGTTGTAAAGTGTGGTACGCGATGTGTTGTCGCCCTTCGGTAAATAACACGCCGTTGACCTGACTGTCAGCACCGGGCCCCACCAGGGCGACCGATTGATTGACTTTAGCAAATCCGTTTCCAATTGCCCCCAATGTCCATTGCAAGCTGGCATCGCAATCGACCACGGCTCGCTGGTGGGAGAATTGAAACGTCTTATACCCTTGTTCCTGTAAGTTCACATAACGCAAGTGCGAGTTGGGGCGCTGCAAAATCTCGACAGCGCCGAGCGACAGGCCGGCGGCGTCCCGTGACGTGCTGTTTGCCTCCTGCAGGATGGTTGCCTCAGCCCCTTCCTCGAGCACAATCAACGTGTGAGCCAAGTCGGTTTGCCCTTCACCAAGCAGCGTTGCCAAATGCAACGGCTCATTGACGACAACCCCGCGGGGGATGTAGACGAACTGTCCTCCCGACCAGAACGCAGCGTGCAAGGCGGCAAAGCGATCATAGTCGGGGTCAACGGCAGTAAACAAAGTCGAGCGAACGAGGGCGGGATGCTCCAGTGCGGCACGCTCCAAACTCATGCAGACCACGCCCCGGGACGCCCATTCTGCGCTGAGTTGATGCTCGCGGACGTGGCTATCGACCGTCATCACATTCCCGCCGAGTTGCACGCCGTGCTGGAGAAAGCCTGGCTGCGAGGGAGTTTCGGAGGGGGTTACCGGGACCGCAAACTTGGCCAGCTGAAACAGCCGGATATCGCTTCGAATCCACTCCTCGTGCCGGCGGTCAGGCCAAGCCATCTTCTCGAAATGGTCGAAAGCATCGCGGCGCAACGCCGTTAACCAATCAGGCTCTTGCCGCGAGGCTAGAAATGCCTCGAAACCGGTTGTATCAAAATGATAAGTCGCTGCCGTGACGGTCATGGGTATAAGACAAAGTCCAAGAGTGAATTGCTAGGTGAGGTATCGACAATGCGTGGCAACTCGCCACGAATGCAGCGGTTTAGCCGACGCTGCCTTCCATTTGCAGTTGGATCAGGCGATTCATTTCAACCGCATACTCCATTGGCAGTTCTTTTACCAACGGCTCGATGAAGCCGTTCACGATCATGGTGCTGGCTTCCGATTCGGAGAGTCCGCGGCTGAGTAAGTAGAACAGTTGCTCTTCACCGATTCGCGAGACGCTCGCCTCGTGGCCGATTTGCACATCTTGTTCGGCGATCTCGATGTAGGGATAGGTGTCGCTGCGGCTTTCCGGGTCTAGAATCAATGCATCACAGACCACATTGTTCTTGCTGCCGGTAGCACCCGGTTCGACTCGCACCAAACCTCGGTAACTGCTGCGACCACCATTCTTGCTGATGCTCTTGCTGATGATCTGCCCCGAGGTGTTGGGGGCGGCGTGGACCAGCTTTGCACCGGCGTCTTGGTGTTGCCCGGCACTGGAGAAGGCGATCGACAAAATTTCACCGCGGGCGCCGGGTTCCATCATGTGAACCGCCGGATATTTCATTGTCAGCTTGCTGCCCAAGTTGCCATCGACCCATTCCATCGTGGCGTCTTGATAGGCGTAAGCACGCTTGGTGACCAGGTTGTAAATATTGTTGGCCCAGTTCTGGATCGTGGTGTAGCGGCAGCGCGCGTCTTTCTTGACGATCACTTCCACAACCGCGCTGTGGAGACTCTCCGTCGTATACATCGGAGCGGTGCAGCCTTCCACATAATGCACGCTGGCCCCTTCGTCGACGATGATCAAGGTTCGTTCGAATTGTCCCATGCTCTCCGCGTTGATGCGGAAGTAAGCTTGCAGGGGAAACTCAATATGCACACCCGGCGGGACATAAATAAAGGAACCACCCGACCAAACCGCGCTGTTCAAAGCGGCGAATTTGTTGTCGTTGGGCGGAATGACCTTGCCAAAGTACTCTCGCACCAAATCGCTGTGCTCGCGGACGGCCGTGTCGGTGTCGGTGAAGATTACGCCCTGGTTGACCAGTTCTTCCTTGAGCGATCCATAGACGACTTCGCTTTCAAATTGAGCCTTGACCCCGGCGAGATACTTCTTTTCTGCTTCGGGGATCCCCAGTTTATCGAATGTCTCTTTAATTTCCGCCGGGACATCATCCCAGGTTTTACCCTGGTGATCGGTCGGTTTGAGATAATAATAGATATCTTGGAAATCGATGTCGATCGCGCCGCCCCATTTGGGCATCGGCCGCGACTCAAAAATCTCCAGCGACTCTAGGCGGAAATCACGCATCCAAGCAGGTTCGCATTTGATCTCTGAAATCTGCCCGACAATTTCCTTGTTGATCCCCTTTTGTGCCTTAAAGACATCATGCGTTTCGGTGCGAAAATTGTACTTGTTGATCTCACCGATTTGTTCTCTTTCGGTAATGTCCGTTGCCATTCCGGTGTTCCTGTATGAATGAGGCCTGCGTCAATGCGGCCGTTGATGTGGATTCAATCAAGGTACGTAAGAAGCTATACCGCAACTTCTTCAGCAAGCATCGCTTGGTTGGCGGCATCGGCATCGGGATACGCCTTGCGGATTCGGTCGTAACCGCTGCGATGCAGTTCTTCCGCAAGTTCTTTTCCACCAGTTTCCACAATTCGGCCACCCAACATGACATGGGTGTACTCGGGCGGGTTGTGCTCGAGCAATTTGTCGTGGTGCGTAATAATTAACAGCCCCATTTTTTCACGACCGATATCGGCGATCGATTCGCTGGCCAAACGCACGGCGTCGGCATCCAGGCCGCTGTCAGTCTCGTCGAGTATGGCGAACTTGGGCGCCAGCATCGCCAGTTGCAAGATTTCAGCTCGCTTCATCTCGCCACCGGAGAAGCCGTCGTTGACGTAGCGGCGAGCGAACTCGGGGTCCATGCGAAGGTGGGCCATCTTTTCCTTGAGTTCCGTGCGAAACTCACGCATCGGAATCAGTTCCTCGCCTTCC
Organism: uncultured Pirellulaceae bacterium; assembly: GCA_964535475.1. Taxonomy (GTDB): domain Bacteria; phylum Planctomycetota; class Planctomycetia; order Pirellulales; family Pirellulaceae; genus Laterigemmans. The sequence goes on along the minus strand of CAZHTX010000385.1, from coordinate 1,342 downwards.
TTGCGGTCGGGACGCCGCACGTTCGTGGTGGCGTGTCTGAGGAAATCGGCCATCTTGACGCCGGGGATCGCCATCGGGCGCTGGAAGGCCATGAAGATCCCAGCCCGTGCACGCTCGTTGGGTTCCATTTCCAATACGTCTTGATCATCCAGCTGTATGGTGCCCGCTGTGATCGTGTAGCCCGGGTGCCCCATGATGGCCAGGCCTAACGTACTTTTGCCGCTGCCGTTTGGGCCCATCAAAGCATGGGTCTCACCATGCTTCATTGTCAAATTGACACCCCGCAAAATCGGTTTATCACCAACGGAAACATGGAGGTTTTCAATCTTCAACACGTGACTCATCAGGTTCCTCAACTTCAATTTCAAAGCAGTTCGTGATTGCTTAGAACCTTTTCGCAAACCGGCAGTAACCACGGCTGGCACCAGAGCGGCTAGCGATTTTTAAATTTGATTCTAAGGATGAAATAGTCAGGCAAACAGTAACGGAACTTGTAGTTAAAAAACGCATCGCCTCAGCGATCCAGATCGCCGCCAGAGACTCTCCTCTTGCGTTTTATTTCTGTTATGCATCGGTATCTTGTTTCGCATGCTCAGGCACTGGTGCGAATTGACAACAGCTGTCTCCGTCCATCCGGCAGCTTTGCAGTTGAACTTCGCTACCAAGCGCTTCGCTGAGCATCTGTTCTTCCAAGTGGCACATTGCCCGCAGTTCTGACTCAGACGTCAGCTCCGGATGCGGGCAAACTTTAAAGCCGATGATCGGTAATTCGCCTCCAGAGTCCACATCGGCGGCGAAGCGATGACCGGACAGTACTTGGGTCAGCGATTGCATCCGCGATTCGAGGGAGTCGGGAGAAGCCTGCTCATCACTCGCCCCTTTTTCAGAACGATACTGGGCAGCTTGCTGGCCATAAGTGCGGCCTAAACGAACCGCTATTTTGGTAAGCAACGAATCGCGAATCTCCGTCGCTTCGAGCGCCATGATCTCTCGCCACATCGCGTCGGCCAGCTCCGCATGTTCCGCGCCCGCTCTGCGGTGTCCCAATAGCGTCAAGCGATAATTGAAAGTCGGACGGCCTCTTCCAGCAACCACTTTTTCACGCTGCACGAGCCCTTTTTCCAGCAACCGCTCCACCCGCTGGCGAACCGCAGTCGCGGTCACACCCAACTGTTCAGTCAACGCACTGACGCCCAGCGCTTCTCCGCCACGGAGGGCATCGAGCAATTCGCGATCGACGCTACGGACGTCAACAATGCTCGCTTCGGATGACTGAACGTTTGTGGACATTGGATTCCTCGCGCTTGTGCGGAGGTGAGGTTTGTTAGGGAAATTTAAATTC
>CAZHTX010000384.1:0-5738 GCA_964535475.1 uncultured Pirellulaceae bacterium | reverse complement strand
GTTCGGCCGCGGCTGCCGACAAGGAACTGTCAAAAAGACGACGCGGCATGATGCAGTCACCGTTTCAAAGTGGCTTGCCTCCGTTGCTGAAGGTGCTGATTGTAAGGAGAGCCGCGGAGCTGACTCAGTTGGTGTTGGTTGCACATCACCTCGTTTGCGATGGTTGGTCGCTTTGGCTGTTGACGCGAGATTTAGCCGATTCCTACCGGCGAATGGTCACTAAGCCGTCGGTCGGTGAGGAAACAGAAACGCAATTAGCCCTCCAGAACTGGGCTGCGGCGGTTGTCAGACATTCCGCCGAGGAAGCTCGGGCCGACACCGATTGGGCCGAGGCTCTCGGCTACTGGGGCCAGCGTTTGAGTGGCGTGCCACAAGATTCGCGGCTCGACCTTAAGCCACCGCAGACCGCCGCGGGCATCGCTAATTCTCAGCAACCGGAGAGTGCCTCCGTAGTTGCACCACAATTTGAATCTGCCATCGTTCGTCGTCGTTTGCCCGCCGAGTTTACCCCACAGCTGCAAGCTTTTGCCACGCAGCTCGGCGTGACCCCGTTCACGGTTTGGCTGACACTTTGGCACCGCGTCATGCGAGGCTATCGTGGTAACTCGGACTTGGTCATCGGTGTGCCTATTGCCAACCGGCGACACTCTCATGATGAGTCTGTGGTCGGTTGTTTTATTAACACGATTCCATTCCGCTTGGACTTTTTGGGCACCGCAGAGAGTTTCGCGACCGAGACAATTCGCCGTGGTATTCTTCGCACCCACGAGGCTTGGCTCAGCGATTTGCGGCACGCCATCGTGCCGCTCGACACACTTATCGATATGATGGATGTCGAGCGTCATACCGATCGTTTGCCGTTGGTTCAGCACCTGGTTTTGCATCAACCAAGCTTGGGGCAAACCTTACAAATCGGCGACGCCAGCTTAGCCGAATTCCACACCGACTATTCCAGCTTGGGCGCCTACGAGACCGCTCTAGTTATCGAGTCGCATCATGATCAGTTAGAAATTGGCGTCGTGCATGCCATCGACCGCATCGATTCGGCGATCGCGCTGCAGATGCTAGATAGTCTCATCGAGTTGACATTTGCCTTGGTGCAAGAGCCACACGCGTTAGGACGTCAGGACGCTTCCCCGGTAGCTCTCCCTGAACCGGCGCGGGAACATCGAGCCGTGCCCGAGTTTTCCTTAGAACAGCGGCAGTCGTTAACAGATTGGACGCGGGGGCGGCACATACCCGAGGCTGCTCCCTCGTTCTTGGCAGCTTTCGCGGGACAAGTTGCGGAAAAACCAAGCCAAGTGGCAATCGAAGATGCCAGCGGCAGTAGCAGTTATGCCGAGCTTGATCGGCACTCCGCTTTGCTGGCTCAACAGTTGGCCGATTTAGGGGTCGGTCCCGGTAGCGTTGTGGCCGTGGCGATCGGACGCGAGCGTAATCTGTTAGAGCTGTTGATTGCGATTTGGAAAGTGGGTGCCGCATACTTGCCGCTCGACCTGGGGCATCCCCAGCAACGGATTGAAGAGATTTTGGCTGACGCCCAGCCTGTGTGCCTGGTCACGGAGCGGTGCGCGGCGTCGACGGCGGATGCTACGCACGCATCGTTATGCGGAATTGATTTCCCGCAAGACTCACGGATCGTGCTGGAAGATTTACTGGATTCGATTTCTACAATCGAACCTGACTCCAGCATTAGTTCGATGTATTCGGCAGCACGTTGTCAAATCATGCCGGCTGAATTGGCTTATTTAATTTACACGTCGGGCTCGACCGGCAAGCCAAAGGGAGTTGCCATCGAACATCGCGCAGTCAGCAATTTATTGCGTTCGTTTGCGACGGAACCAGGGTTTAAAGCTGGTGACCGGATGTTGGCCTCCACGACCATTGCATTTGATATTTCGGTATTAGAATTGTTCTTGCCGTTGTCGCAGGGTGGCACGGTTGTGCTAGCTCCGGCCAGTCTTTCGGATGATGCGGCCGCGGTCTTCGATTTTACCCAGCAGCATCCCAGTGACGTCATCCAAGGGACACCCTCATCTCTGCGAATGCTAGCCGCACTTGGTTGGATACCCGCTGCGGGGCAGCGGATTTGGTGTGGAGGCGAACCACTGCAACGCGACCTGGCCGAACAGTGGTTAAAACGCGATGCCATTTTATGGAACGTTTATGGTCCCACCGAAACGACCGTCTGGTCGCTCGTCTGCCGGCAAACACGCGGAACGTTAGATCGGGTATCGATCGGCCGGCCAATCGATAACACCTTTGTCGTGGTCCTTGATCCCAGCGGCCGCCGCGTGCCGATCGGTGTTGCTGGCGAACTATGGATTGGTGGAGAGGGGTTGGCGCGTGGTTATTGGAATCGTGAAGCGTTAACCCGCGATGCTTTTCAGATCAGGGAGATCGCCTGGTCAGGGTCGCCGTCAGAGATGGCCGGTTTGTATCGCACCGGGGACATGGTGCGGTTTTGGCCCGATGGTTGTTTGGAATTCGTCGGCCGTAGAGACCGCCAGATCAAACTTCGCGGCCATCGGATCGAGTTAGGTGAAATCGAAGCGGCAATCAATCAGATCGACGGAGTGCGTCAAAACGCGGTGACGACGCTCGCTAGCGGTAATGCAGTCACGCAGATCATTGCTTACTACGAAGTACAGCCGGGCGTGGAAATGCCGCCCGAGCGTTTACAGTTGGCGCTGCGGCATCGTTTGCCAGCCCCCTTGGTGCCCAGCACATTGGTTCCGTTGGCTCAGTTGCCACAAACGCCAGCTGGTAAGATTGATTACCGCGCGCTACCGACAGATCGTTGCGTGATTAGTTCGGCCGGCGATGCGTTAGTCACTGAACCATTCGCGGCACCGCGCGACGAAGTTGAAGAGATGATCGCTACGGCGTGGCGTGAAGTGTTGGGCCTGACTGAGGTTGGCGTGCACGCTAATTTCTTCCAACTCGGCGGGCACTCACTCGCCGCAGCCCAAGTATTTGCTCGCTTGCGAACGGATTGCCAGACCCAGATTCCATTGAAAGAGATTTATCGGCTGCCCACGATCGCCCAGCTGGCAGAGTTTGTTCGACAAGCTGCTCCCGCGTCGCCGAGTAACGATGTGCGGCCGAACGACGCTACCTTTAAAAGCGAATTAGCGGATGAATCGCGAACGGAGCCGGTTGCCGGACAGCTCTCCTTTGCCGAGCAACGCCTTTGGTTTGTCGATCAACTCGAACCGAATCATCCGTTTTATAATTTGCCCTTGGCCGCGCGGATCGATGGTCCACTCGATATGGGAGTGTTCGCCGATGCGGTAAATCAATGCGTTGCTCGTCATGAAACCTTGCGAGCGACTTATCGATTGGTCAACGGGCAACCCCAGCGTTCGATTGCAGAGCGTCTCCAGGTTGAACCCGAGTTTCTCGACCTCAGCGAGCTGATCGCGGGGGACGGGCTCGCGACTGCGGAGAATTCGAGTCAGTTGGCCGAGCGGATGGAAGCTGCCTCGCGGCGCCCATTCGTGCTGGAGGATGGCCCCCTGCTACGGGTGCATGTTTATCGTCTGCAACAGGACCAGCATGTCGTGTTGTTAGTCATGCATCACATTATTTCCGACGGTTGGTCGATGGCGGTCATGCTGGGAGAGTTGGCTGAATTTTATCGGGCGAGGGTTGAGGGTGGTGATCCCGGCATTTCACCGCTTGAAGTCACTTACAGCGAATTTGCGGATCAGCAACGTGCACTACTGACCGAGGACGCGTTAGCCGAGTCGTGCGAGTATTGGCAGCGGGCTCTTGAGGGGTGTGCGGAAACGCTTGACCTGCCAACGGATTTCGATCGACCCTCGGTACAAGATTTTTCGGGTGCAACTTTGCCGTTCTCGCTCGGTCCGAAATTGAGCAAACAGGTCAACGCGTTGGCCCAACAGACCGGCAGCACGCCCTTTATGGTGCTATTGACCACGTATGCGATTTTACTGTCACGTTATGCTCAGCAAGCCGATTTGAACATTGGCACGGCGATCGCCAATCGGCCAGAACGTGAGCTGGAGCGACTGATCGGTTTCTTTGTCGGCACGATCGTGCTGCGGACCAAGATTGTGGGTCAGCCGACGTTCCTGGAGTTATTGGCAGAGGTTCGCGAATCGACCATCGATGCATTTTCTCACGCCGACGTGCCCTTCGAGAAACTGGTCGAGAAATTTGCCGTTGCGCGAGACCGCAGCCATTCGCCGCTATTTCAAACCGCTTTCATCTTGCAAAATACGCCCCGCGAGTTTGCCACGGCTGATGATCTAACGATCGCACCGATGTTGATCGACAACGGCACGGCCAAGTATGACTTGAGCATGTTTTTGTGGGAACAGAATGATCGCTACGAGGGCTATTTCGAATATCGCACGAGTCTGTTTCGTGGCCAATCGATTGCCAACATGCGGGACAGTTTTGAATTGTTGCTAAGCCAAGCAACCGCCAATCCCGAGCGTTCCATCGAGTCTCTGCAGTTGCTCTCTCAAACCACGGAGCAAACCATTCTGCAGCGTTCGATCGGTCGCCATGAGTCACTTCCAGAGCCTCCGTTGGTGCACGCGCTGTTCGCTGAGAGTGTGCGGAAATACCGGGATCGTCCGGCGGTGATTTATCAAGGTCGTCAGTGGACCTACGCGGAGTTCGCGCGGCGTGTGAAGGAGCTGGCTCGGGGGTTGCAACTGCGAGGTGCGATTCAGGCCAAGCCGACCGTGCTGTACATGCAACGTTCCGCCGATCAGATTGCCGCAACGCTGGCTTGCTCGCTGTCTGGCACCCCGTTCGTGCCGATGGATACCAATTTCCCGGTCGACCGAGTGGTCGCGATCAGTCGCGAAGTCGATGCCGCATTAGTGATTTGTGATCCGCAGTTGCTAGACGCAGTGGCTGGGCGTTTGCCCGGCGTTCGCTGTCAAACGATCGCCGATTTGGCGGCAGCCAACGACGGTGCATGGCAACCCGTCAGCGTCCATCCCCGCGATCCCGCCTATTTGATTTTCACGAGTGGATCGACCGGCAAGCCCAAGGGCGTGGTGATTGAGCATCGTTCCATTTGCAACTTCATGAAGGCTTTTTGCGAAAACGTGGGGTTAAGCGAGCAGGATCGAATTGCCTGTCATTTATCACCCAGCTTTGATGGTGCTTTGTCGGAAACATTTACCACATTTGCTTGCGGAGCAGCCCTGGCGGTTCTCGATGTGGAAGAGGCTCGTGACCCACGACGGATGACTGACTTTTTTAATCAACATCAGATTACCTTCAGCATCTTTACTCCACCAACGCTCTCCGCGCTCAAGCCAATCGAATTGCCGACGCTCAGGAAACTGCTCTCCGCCGGGGCTGCTTTAGTCGGTGAATTGGCAAGACCTTGGCTTGCCGGACGGCAAATGTTTAACGGTTACGGGCCAACTGAATGCACCATTGGTGCCGCGATTCATCAGATTCCGGGAGAGATCGATCGCATCCCGCCCGTGGGTGCCCCGATGCGAAACATGAGGATGTATATCCTTGATGATCAACTACGGTTTGTACCCGATGGCGTTCCCGGTGAAGTCTACATTGGTGGCGTTTGCGTGGGACAAGGCTACTGGGCAAATGAGACGCTGACGCAAGAAAGGTTTGTACCGGATCCTTATGCAACTGGGTATGATCCAGCGGACCCTCCGAGGATGTATAAGACGGGTGACCTGGGACGTTGGAATCGCCGCGGATTGATTGAGATCATTGGGCGT
>CAZHTX010000383.1:0-5739 GCA_964535475.1 uncultured Pirellulaceae bacterium | reverse complement strand
CCGCTCGGCTATACCGAGTCCCCACGGTCGAACTGGTTTTGGCCGATCCCACTCGACGCGATCAGGCGGTGGCTCAATTGTCCGACCGCCTGTTTGCGCTCAGAGTCCGTCGCGGTGGCATCGTCGCTCGGTGCTTGCAACAACGTTTATTGATTGACCCCGAGCATGTCTGGGTGGTCGCCGGTGAGACGCTCGATGACGGTGCCGGGCAATTAATCGAGCAAGGCGCAATTCGTTGGCAAACTCGCCCCCTGGCCAACGCTGACACGGTCGCCGATCGGCCGGCGGTCAACCCGAAAGTGCCTGATGACAAATATCATTCACCTGCTGACAGATATCGATCAACCAGTGAAAGATATCGATCAACAACCAATCACAAGCGGCAAATTGCCAAGTTTTGGACACCGCCTGCTGGGCTTGAGCGGGGGGATTGGCTGGTTCATTGCACGCGAGCTCGCAGTGGCCCGTTGCCGGGACAGACACAGACACGTTGGCGACGTGAAGTCTTGCTGCGAGGGACGGCGGGGCGGGCTTGGCCGGCAGCCGAGGTGTTGGCGGAGATGATTCGTCGCCGCCTGGTGCGCGGATCTGCCTTGCGGCGCTGCAGCGGCCCGGTTGTCTGTTTGGCTGCGGTGGGGTTAAAACAATTCCTGGCGCGGCGGACCTTCCGTCCCCATCGCTCGCGTTGGGACTACGAGCCGTACGGGCTGGCGATTCGCCGCGAGGCCGTGGAACGACTGGGCGGCCAACCGGTCGTGTATGCCGAGTCGTTATCGGCGGCCGCTTTGCCGACCAGCCAACGCTGGCGATTCCAGGCGATCGGGAAAACCTATGATTGGCGGGAGGAACAGGAATGGCGGATCGCCGGCAGTCTTGACCTGAGCCAATTCGCAGCTGACGAGTTGGTGGTCTTCGTGGGGGATTTGGCGGCCGCAGAAATTGTCGCCCCACTTTCCCCCTGGCCAGTGATCTTGGCTCCCTGAATCGCGTATAATGAGCATAGCGGCGAGCGAGTTTCAATGCTCAACCGCAGAGTTTTCACCGCCACGACTTGGATCGAGACACCATGGAACTCGATCGAGTCCACCGGGCACCTTTGGATGGAGTAGTACCTTGAGTCTCGTCACCGAACCGACGGCGTTACACCCGCTGAAGCCGTACAAGACGCTGAGCAACGAAGAACTGCAGACTCGCATTGAAGCGGTCCGCGCGGAACTCGGTGATCGGCTGATGATCCTCGGGCATCATTATCAGCAAGACGAGGTGATTGCGCACAGCGACCTCCGCGGTGACAGTTATCAGTTGAGCCAAATGGCCGCCGACAGCGAGGCTTGCCAGCACATCGTTTTTTGTGGCGTGCACTTTATGGCGGAAACGGCCGATGTGCTGGCCAATCGCCCTGAAAAACTGGCTGAACGCGATGGCCGGCGAGTCACCGTGATGCTCCCCGATTTGGCAGCCGGTTGTTCGATGGCCGACATGGCGGCGATCAATCAAGTCGAAGCCGCATGGGAAGACATGGACGAGGTGATCGATACCTCCGAAGTCATCCCAGTCACTTACATTAACAGCGCAGCCAGCCTAAAAGCTTTCTGCGGTCGACACGGCGGCATCGTCTGCACCAGCAGCAACGCCCAGGCGGTCTTAGAGTGGGCTTTCCAACGCGGTAAACGTGTCTTTTTCTTTCCCGACCAACACCTCGGTAGAAACACCGCGTTGGCGATGGGGATCGAGGAAACAGAGATGCCCGTGTGGGATCCGTACGCATTGGAATTAGGTGGAAACACCGAGCAAGCGCTCGAACACAGTCGCGTTATCCTGTGGAAAGGGCATTGCAGCGTCCACCAAATGTTCCGGCCCGAACATGTTGCTCAATTTCGCCAAAACCACCCTGGCATTAAAATTCTGGTGCACCCCGAGTGTCCCCGCGAAGTTAACGATTTAGCCGACGTCTCCGGTAGCACCGGCAAAATCATCAGCACCGTGAAAGCCAGTCCACCCGGAAGCAAATGGGCAATAGGTACTGAATTGCATCTGGTGAACCGACTGAAAGCTGAACACCCCGAGCAGGAAATTCATTTTCTCAGCCCGGTCGTTTGCATGTGCGCAACCATGTACCGCATCGACTTGCCTCACCTTTGCTGGACTTTGGAAAATTTGCGTGATGGCAGCCCCGTCAACATCATTGAAGTCGACCCCGATGTAACGAAATGGGGTTTGATCGCGCTGGAACGGATGTTGGCAGTCAAGTAATGTTCAGCGAGGTCGTCGTGGTCAAGTTTTTTACTTTCAACCGGGAATCATCATCAATGAAACGTCTAGCCCTGCTCGCCATCATCGGTACCGTCGGCCTCTGCTCGGCTTGGCAGTTTGCTCCCGCGCAACCTCCCAAGGAAATCACTCAGGCCAGCGACGGTTCGCAAACCGCTGAGACCCCGCCGACTCGCCTTAACGCATTGATGCAGTCGAAATTGGAGAAAGCGAAATTGATCTTAGAGGGGCTGACGCTGGAGGACTACGACAAAATCGCCAGCAACGCCAGCCAATTGAAACTGCTGAGCATGGAGAGTGGTTGGAACGTGCTGCAAACGGAGGAATACGAAGCACAGAGCGACGATTTTCGTCGCACGGTCGACTTGATCGCCGCGGCCGCCAAAGATAAGGATGTCAACCGGGCAACGCTCGGTTACGTCGCCCTCACGGTACGCTGCGTCGAATGCCACTCCTACATTCGAAAGAAACAAGCTTCGGAAAAGTAAGCTTCGGAAAAGTAGCCCACCATAGGCATCGCTGCAATTTGTGTATTTTGGCTGGAATGCAAGTCCACGCCAATTTAAACTGACGGGCAACCTGCAAGCTGGCCCCGAAAACGATTAGCCGCTTTCGCGATAGTTGCGGGGCCCATCGCTTTCGATAAGTTGCATGCTCAACCATGCCCCCACCCGTTTGATGTTTTTTATCAAGCGCCCCCTCCTCCCAATTATCAATCGCTCGATGCCCATCTGTCGCCTGAATTGCGCGGTCGCCGCGATATTATTTTGCTGTTCTTCGACAACCGCCGAGGAATATCAAGTCGACCGCTTTCAACGGACCACTTTATGCCAAGATTTAATCCAGCCGATGGAACTGGAGATCGCCCCAGACGGCTCCATTTTCATCATCGAATTAGCCGGCAAACTAAAACGGCTGGATGAGGCGAGTGGTCAAGTCGAAGTGGTTGGCGAGCTGGACGTCACGACGGCGCAAGAGAACGGGCTGATCGGACTGGCGCTCGATCCAAATTTCGCTGACAACCAGTGGATCTACCTGCAGTACTCTCCGCCCAATTTTACGGGACAGCATATCAGTCGGTTTGATTTCCGCGACGGCAAGCTCGATCTGACCAGCGAGAAATTGCTGCTTAAATATGAAGAGCAGCGGCGCGAGTGTTGTCACCATGCGGGTTCCCTGGAATTTGGTCCCGGCGGCTTGCTCTATATTGGCACGGGGGACAACACCAATCCTTTCAATGACTCGGCCGGTTACGCGCCGATCGATCAACGACCCGATCGCGAGCCTTGGGACGCGGCGCGAAGTGCGGGGAACACAAAAAGTTACAACGGCAAGATACTCAGAATCCGTCCCGAATCCGATGGCACTTATTCCATCCCCGAGGGGAATCTGTTTCCAGCCGACGGCTCGGTTGGCCATCCCGAAATCTACGTGATGGGTTGTCGTAACCCCTGGCGGATAAACGTCGACCAAAGAACGGGTTATCTGTATTGGGGTGACGTCGGCCCCGACGCTGGGCAAGATAACCAGCGAGGGCCTCGCGGTTATGACGAAGTGAATCAAGCTCGCGTGGCGGGCAATTTCGGTTGGCCTTTTTTCATCGGCAATAACTTTGCCTACGCGATGGTCGACTTTGAGACGGGTGAGATCGGCGCAAAGTTTGATCCCGCCAAACCGCTCAACGTATCAGTCAACAACTCCGGGGCTCGTGAACTGCCTCCGGCGCAACCCGCCATGATCTATTACCCAGGCGGAGCGACCGACGAATTTCCCGCAGTCGGAGCCGGCGGCCGCACCGCCTGCGCCGGGCCCGTCTACTACTACGATCCCGACTCCACCGCCGAACGACGTTTCCCCAAACAATTTGACCGCACGCTGTTTGCCTTCGATTGGTCCCGCAATGCCATCTGGGCCGCACACCTTGACGAAGACTCTCAGCTCAGTCGGCTCGAGCCCTTCTTGCCAAACATGTCCTTTGTGCGACCAATCGATATGCAGTTTAGCCCAGCCGGTTCTTTGTACGTGATCGAGTACGGAGAGACTTGGGGCGTGAACCCGGATGCCCAGCTTATTCGCTTGGATTATGTCCGCGGCAACCGCAATCCGGTCGCCGTTGCCAAATCGGAAAACACGGTGGGACGCGAGCCGCTGGTGGTCCGACTCTCGGCGGCAGGCTCTTCCGATCCCGATGGCGACGACTTGGAGTACCGTTGGTTATCGACTCGCAGCGGCCAGGAAAATCCAACCGCCGAGGTTTTAGCCACGACCCGCGATGCCAGCATCGAATTCGACCAAGCAGGCATCTACACGATCCAACTCGAAGTCCGCGATTCGGCGGCAGCGATCGCAACCAGGTCGTTTCCAGTCATCGTCGGCAACTCGCGACCCGAAATTTCCTTTCTCCTCCCGCAGGAAGGTGACTTTGTCGATCCAGACGCGGAGATCAAATTTGAATTGATGGTCCGCGATCTTGAAGATGGCACCAGTGATATCGAAGAATACGAAGCAGGGTTGCTGCCGTACATCGAAGAGTACGCGCCATCACGCATTCAAGTCGTAGCCAAACCGACAACAGGCGGCTCGGCCGCCGACGAGGTACCGCCTGGGCTGGCACTGATTCGCACCAGCGACTGCTTAAACTGCCACGCCCCCAACCGCCAACTGGTCGGCCCCAGCTTTATCAGCATTGCAAACAAGTATCGTAACCAACCGCACGCCCTCCAAGATTCTGTGAAACGGGTGCTCGAAGGCTCGACCGGTGTGTGGGGAAAAGTTGGTATGCTGCCCCACTCGCAACATACCCCGGCGGAAGTGACGCAGATGGTCGAGTATGTGTACTCGTTTACCGCCGATACGTCCTATCCCACGGCTCAAGGTTTTAGGAACAGAATCACACTCCCGGCCGACGCCACTTCGGTACAGCTGCAGGCAACCTATACCGACCTTGGGCGCGGCGAGATCCCCGCGCTGACCGCCGTGGCCACGGTCCAGTTGCGAAGTCGCCATGCGCAAGCCGAATCGGCCGATCGGTTCGCCGGCGCACAGCCGCTCGGCTCAGCGAATGCGGAGGGGAGTCAATTCATGGGAGCCATCAACCACGATGGCTTTTTGCAATTTTCCAATTTGCGGCTCGACAAGATTCAGCAAATTGTGGTGCGTGTCGCCAGTGCGGGAGTCGGCGGGGATATCGAGGTGCATCGCGGTGCCGTCGATGGTCCACTGCTGGGTACCGTCCCAGTCGAAGTAAACGGTGCTTGGGAAGAGTTTTACGAAAAAACAATTCCGCTGGACATGAATGAGATTGTCGCTGGTACTCAAGACGATTTATTCTTGGTCTTCAAAAATGAAAAAAATCGCGGTGGGCTGATGAATATCGATTCGCTGCGGTTCGAGGAATAGGCAACAGACCGTCCGGTTCCACGGAACCATGAGCTTTAAATAAATCGATTTCCGTCGAGCTTGCCTCGG
>CAZHTX010000382.1:3530-5753 GCA_964535475.1 uncultured Pirellulaceae bacterium | reverse complement strand
CAACCAAGCGGTCCCACCGGAAATTGCTCGGGGTTAAACGCTGTGACCGCAGCTGCTCGAGGCGGTCTAGCAGCTCGGCGGGCGATACTCCCGCTGGTGATTGCCGCTGCATTTGTTGTTCGAGTTCCAGTATTTCCGCTGAGATTTCCGCGTCGCGATCTCGCAGTTGCCCCGCTGCGGTGATCGCCGTCCAGCAGCCGCCGGCGAGGACGACTAAAGCGATTAGCAATTTCAGGGTGCTATAGGCAGCCCGCCTTCGATGTTGCACAATTCTGCTAAAACTTGCAGCGGTTGGTCGCGCAATCACCATGTGCTCTCCATGGGGCCTGGCCGATGCCGACTGTCCGCGAGCTTGATCATCTGCACATCTTGGAGTTGGCATGTCGGAAAAACCGCGCAGGACCTCACGTATCATTTCAACCGTGATGCTGTTTTTGGTCACGTTAGTGGTAGGCATTTTGTTCTACCGCGTGATGATCGGTTTCTTCGTGCCACTTTTCTTAGCCGCTTTATTGGTGGTGATTTTTCGCCCCGTGCACGAGTGGATCGGCAAGCGGTTGGGGGGACGTCCCCGCGTGGCGGCGCTTTCCACCACGTTGGCCATTTTGCTGGTCGTGCTATTGCCGGCGGTCCTGGTGATTGGAATCGCGGCCGCTCAGGGTACCAGTTTGGTATCGCGTGTGAACTATAACAGCTTGGCTTTCGCCCTGGAGCGGACGCGAACCCGGTTGGGGCTGGAGATCGATCATCCCGAACCGCTGGAGCGTTTCCCCGAGCTGATTATGACGCTCAGTGAAACCGAAAACTTGGATGATCCCCGTCAGCGTCGGTTGGCTACCGATCGGGTCCGCGAACTGCGAGCTTTGTTGGGAACGTTGGAACAAGATTTTGCTCCCCTGGAGGCTGAAGAACAGGCGGTGGCGGGGCAAGTGGATGAGCGTCTCAATGAGCTGGAGGATCAATTAATCACCGCTAAACTGCTAGCCAACCCGCCAGCGGAACCGATCGTTGATGGGACGGGGGCAATTGAGGCGGCTGAAGTGACTGGCAACGTGGCCGATGAAGTCGATGACGAGGCGACTGATCAACCGGCGGGTGGATTCGATGACGAGGCGACTGGTGAAGTGGCTGACGAGGGGGAGGTTGACGAGTTTGATTACCGTTCGCCCGAGGAACGTTTTCAGCGAACGCTGGTCGCGCTCGACAGTGATGTCCACAGCCTGATTGAAATTTTGCTCGGCGGTAGTATCCGTTCTCAACTGAAAATTTTGGCCAATCCCAGCAGCGATAAGCTGGATCAATGGTTCGCCCAAGCTCGCGAATTCTTGCAAGCTCGATTGTTGTCGGTGACCAGCGCCACGGGGGAATTTTTGGTGCAGACTCTGATTGGGATCTCGATCTTAATCATCACCCTGTATTTCTTTTTGGTCGACGGGCCCAGCATGGTGCGAACGCTAATGCGGCTCAGCCCGTTGGATGATCGTTATGAACTGAAGCTATTGCTGGAATTTGATCCCACCAGCCGGGCGGTTGTGTTGGCGACCGTGTTGAGCGCGCTGGCGCAAGGCATCTTGGCTACTTTTGGTTATTACTTCGCTGGTTTGGGATCGATCGTCCTGCTGTTCTTGATGACCTCCTTCATGGCCTTGATTCCTTTTTTGGGGGCGGCCAGCATTTGGCTCCCCTGCTGTCTCTGGTTGGGCCTCGTGGAAGAGCGTTTGGGTGCAGCGATTGGGCTGGGGATTTTCGGTGGCGTCGTGGTCTCGTCGTTCGACAACGTGATCAAAGTTTTTATCTTGCATGGACGTTCGCAACTGCATCCCCTGTTGGCTTTGCTGAGCGTGTTGGGGGGCGTGCAAGTCTTCGGGCCGATCGGTATTTTGGTCGGCCCGATGGTGGTCGTTTTCTTGCAGACGACTTTGGAAATCTTGAATCACGAGCTGAGCAATTACGAGCGGGACGGTGGCGAACTGGGAGGCCTAGCCGCCGAATTGTCCAACTCCGGGGCGAAACCTGCGCCATCACCTGAGACTGCTGATGCTGCCGCCACCGCTCCGCAGACAGACTCGGTGAAAGAAAAACGGCAAGCACCGTTCAAAGCAAGGAAGAAACGCCGCCGCTCCGAGTAACTGTAAAACCGCTGCAATGTAGAACCGCTGTCCCCAGCTGTTTGATTGTAAAACCGCTGTCCCCAGCTGTTTGTTTTTTCGCGCAAGCGATTGG
>CAZHTX010000382.1:0-3430 GCA_964535475.1 uncultured Pirellulaceae bacterium | reverse complement strand
GGACAATCGCTTTACAATAAAAACGGCAAGCGATTGGGGACAATCGCTTTACAATAAAAACGGCAAGCGATTGGGGACAATCGCTTTACAATGAAGAAACGATCTGGCCTTGCAGCTGCCTCGTTTGCTAATCCAAACTCGGTTCCTGCACACTTATTTTGAGAAGAATCATGGTAAAACGCCTGAAAGGGAGCAATTGGATATGGCTTTTGCTATTGTTGCTGCCAGGCTGTTCGTTTTTGCAGCCGGAAGGTCCGCCACCGACCAGCGGTTTGCGGCCGGAGAAATCGGGAATGGTGCCCACCGGATTTGACGATCGGGCGCGACAAGTTGAAAGCAATTTGGGAGTTCGATGAGCGACAAAAAACAAGCAGTTTTCGAGGAATTGCAAGCTCATTTTCGCCAGACCGCACTGCTCCAGTCGTCGGCCGACGCGCTCGAGTGGGATGAACGCACCGGTTTGCCCAGCGCGGCTGGCGAATACCGTGCCGATCAAGTCACTTTGCTCCGCGGTTTGGTTCACAAACGCCGCACCGATCCGCGGATTGCCGATTGGCTAGAGTCGCTGGCCGATTGGCAACCTGCTGCCGATCCGCGAGCCGATATCGGAGCGACGATCAACCGCCTGCGGGAAGATTTCGAGCGCGATCGTAAACTGCCGCAAAGCCTTGTGGAATCGCTTTCCCGGGCCACCGTGCGGGGCCAACAAGTCTGGGATGCGGCGCGAAAAGCGGATCGGTTTGAAGATTTCCAAGCCACGCTGGCAGAGGTCGTGCGACTCAAACGCGAGGCGGCAACCTGTTTAGCTACGGAGGGGCAAACACTCTACGACGCCCTGCTCGATGAATACGAACCTGGCGCAAAAGCGGCCGAGTTGGAGCAGGTCTTTCGCGAGCTGAAGGCCGAGTTGGTGCCGCTGGTGGCTCGCATTCGCGCCTCACCCCGGCAGCCCGATGTCACTCTTTTGCAGCGCGATTACCCCATCGATGCCCAACGTAAATTAAGTCACCGGGTCGCCGCGGTCGTCGGTTTTGATTTCAGTCGCGGGCGTCTCGATGAAACTTCGCACCCATTTTGTACCAATTTGGGGCCCGACGATTGCCGGATTCTCAGTCGCTACGAGCGGAATTGGTTTCCCGGCGGATTGTTCGGTACGCTGCACGAAGCCGGTCACGGGATGTACGACCAGGGCTTGAGGCGGGAGTGGTACGGTCTACCGCCCGGCTCGTTCGTTTCGCTGGGGATTCACGAATCACAATCGCGACTGTGGGAAAATCTCGTCGGCCGCTCGCGAGCCTTTTGGCAATTTTTCTATTCTCAAGTCCAAGCTGCTTTTCCCGCCGCCCTGCAGCATGTGAAGGTCGATGATTTTCACTTTGCCTTGAATATCGTCCGCCCCTCGCTGATTCGCGTGGAAGCCGACGAGGCGACTTACAACCTGCATATTATTATCCGTTTTGAATTGGAACGGCGGTTGTTGTCGGGTGAACTGGACGTGGCCGATTTGCCCGCCGCTTGGAACGCTGAGTATGAAGCGGCGTTCGGGCTTTGCGCTCCCTCGGATGCCGATGGCGTGCTGCAAGATGTGCACTGGAGCGCTGGCCTGATCGGTTACTTTCCCACCTATACGCTTGGCAATATTTACGCGGCCCAATTCTACGCGGCGGCTGAGCGTGACCTGGGCGATCTCGACGCCATGTTTGCCACGGGAGCTTTCCAGCCCCTGCTCGGCTGGTTACAAGAGCACGTCCATCGCTGGGGCCGAAATCTCAATCCCACCGACTTGGTGCGCCAAGCGACCGGTCAAGCACCTGATAGCAAACCACTGATTAACAGTCTCACCGAGCGGTACGCTAGCCTCTATGAGTTGCGTTGAACTGAGCTGAACGACACGCACTCACTTCTCTTTTGTCTTCCGCCGGCCGGTTTTCCCGATTGAGCCGGTGAATTGGCTGCTAATTTGAGCGGCAATCATGCGGTCGCTGGGCTAAGGTTGACTATACTGGCGCTGAAAGCGCCAGCCCTCGGGGGTGGGTTTTCGGTGAGTTTCTCCCTCAAAACGTGAAGGTCTCAGCGGCATGTCGGTCAGCAGATGTCCACGCTGTCACGAATCGGTGCAACTGCCAGCGATGTCGGCAGACAGGCTTGTCCGTTGCCCTTGGTGCCAAGCCGAATATCCGCTCGCCGAAGCGCTGCGGGCGCTGCCGCCGATGTTGGAGGCGGTGGGCCCGCCCGAGCTGGAGCAGCCCGAATTTGAGCAGCCCGAAATTGATCAGCGCGAATTTGATCAGCGCGAATTTGAGCAGCCCGAGCTGGAGAATGCGGCATCTTCCTTCGTTGGTTTTGAGCTGCAAGTCGACGATCAACCGGCCAGCTTCGATTCGCAGTTTTCGGCGTTGCCAGCCGACCAAGAACGGGTGCTGCCAACCCGCCGGCGACGACAATCTTCGCCGCTTGTCGGGATTCTCAAAGCGGCCGGGGGAGGCGTCGTCGGTATTTTGCTGGCGCTGTTGATTCTCCAGCAAATGGGCCGGCTCGATGACATGGGGTTTTGGCCTTTCCAGGGTCCACAAGCTCCTTTGTGGGGCGATGGAGCTGCCGGCGGAGGCAAAACACCTGGCGCCACTCCCCTGCCCCAAAGCCAGCCAGCAGTAGCAAGCACGAACGATTCACGCATTGGCAATGCTGAACCCATCGCCCCCCAACCAGTCACTGGTCGCGAGCTGGCGCTGCCTGATTTCGATCAACCCGATCCGGCGGATGATTTGACAGGGGATGGCTTTGCGGTTGATGAGATGCCAGCGGATGAGATGCCAGCGGATGAGATGCCAGCGGAGCCGTCCGTAGTTGCCAGGCGGGTCGAGCAGATTGACCAATTAGTAGCCGCTTACCCGGCAGCCGACGAGCCTAGTTCGATCGCTGGCGAGCTGGTTGATCAGTTTGCTGCGGTAGGCGAAGCGGTCGAGCAAGCTGGCGGGTTCAGTGCGAGCGAGCTGGAGCAGCTTGACGCGATCATGACCAGCATCCGGGGCCGTCTCGATCTGCTTCGCGATTTACTCGATATCACCGAGCAGCGTCAGCCGGGGCCAGTTGGCAGCGGCGTGCTGGCCATCGGGCGAGTTGAGCTCGAAGCAGGGCAAATGATGTTGCGCGGTAAAACTCAAGATTCGCCCCGCCGCAAATTGTCGTTCGTGGACGAATCGCTGGCGGTCGAAGCGGGTGCGGGATTATTCTTGATCGGAGTGCACGACGCCGACCAGGGGCTGAGAATTCACTACGCCAGCGATCTGAATAATAAGAACCGCTGAACATTGTAAAACCGCTGTCCTCAGCTGTTTGATTGTAAAACCGCTGTCCCCAGCTGTTTGATTGTAAAACCGCTGTCCTCAGCTGTTTGATTGTAGAACCGCTGTCCTCAGCTGTTTGATTG
>CAZHTX010000381.1:0-5755 GCA_964535475.1 uncultured Pirellulaceae bacterium | reverse complement strand
AACCGCGTAAATGCCGACAATCGAGAGCAAAATCCCGACCGCGGCAATCGCCATTGGCAACAGCAACGCCGACAGCTGAGCCGTCAGCCGATCACTGCCTTCGGCCAGGATGGTTGGCGATGCAAAGGCCGCCACCCCCAACGCGCCGGCTGCCAAAATCGAACCACAGTAAGACTCATAGATATCGGCCCCCATGCCGGCAACGTCGCCCACGTTGTCCCCTACGTTATCGGCGATCGTGGCAGGGTTCTGCGGACTATCCTCCTTCATGCTCTGCTCGACCTTGCCCACCAAGTCGGCTCCCACGTCGGCCGCCTTGGTAAAAATGCCACCTCCAACACGAGCAAACAAAGCCTGGGCACTGGCTCCCATTCCGAAGGAAAGCATCGTGACTGAAATCTGCTCGAGCGTCAGCGGCTGGGCGAACTGAGGCACGACCCAGTAGAGCACGACAAACCACAGCACGATGTACAGCAGCCCCATCCCGACCACCGTCAGGCCCATGACCGCACCGGAACGAAAAGCGATCTGCAAACCATCGTTGAGCGATCGCTCTGCGCCGGCCGCCGTTCGCGCGCTGGCATGCGTGGCCGTCCGCATCCCAAACCAACCACACAGACCCGAGAAAAAACCGCCCGTCAAAAAAGCCAACGGCACAAAGCCACTCTGCAACCGAAAACCAAAAGCGGCAATCCCCAACAACACCGCGACAAAGATGAAAACAATGAACACCAACCGATTTTGCTGTCGTAGATAAGCGTTCGCCCCGTCTCGCACGCTGGCGGCGATCTCCTGCATCAAGGGAGTGCCTTCATCGGCCAACATCATCTCCCGGAAAAAACGCCAAGCCCAGAACAGGGCCACGATGGCAGCCGCAAAGGCCAAAGAAATCACAGTTGCTGCTAGCATAAGGACAAACCTAATTCCATCTTCTTCAGGGGAGCGGACCAAGCGAGCCGATCAGACTCAGGCAATGATTCCATTACTCTAGCCAAAACAAATTCAGTTCCGAGGGGGGAGAATCAATCAAAGATGATTTTTACGCCATCGAGGACCCTTTAAAGGTGTCGGGCGGTCCCTTCGCTGGCGATAACAAGAAATCTCACGCAGTCCAGAAATGTCGCTCAACCTGCTATTAAGACCCGCGCCAGCCAACCCTTTGGTAGGGATGGTCGCTGCGAATTCACGGTAATTCCACACCTGGCCGCGACGCTGTCAGCAGCTCGAAAACCGCTGATCACCGCCCCTTCCATGGTGGCGGGCCAACCGGTGTGGGTGAAATCACCTGCGACAAAAAAACCTGCCTGGCGACTGCTGGTCATCGGTCGCAACGCTTCCACTTGCGGACTCACCGAGAACACAGCGGAGGGGTCAGTCACCACCCTGCCGCGCAAAACTTGCACCTCACCCGCCTGCGGAAAAGCAGCTCGCAAGTCGTCGCGGACTTCATCCGACACCGATTGGCTAGATCGCCCCCGCAAGTCGTGGGCCGCGCTGACCACAACTTGATAATAGTGACCCGCGGGGCTTGCCGAACCGTCTCCTTTCCGACCTGTCGCATCGATTGGTGGCGCATCGGATATTGGCACATCAGCTGGGGGAGCGTCGCTCAGCGGCGAGCGAAAAACCCATTGGCTGAGGCGGTCGACGATCACCGTGTGCGGTCGCGAAGTCAGCGGGCGGTCGAGCCACAAATGGATCCCCGAAATCGGCGAGGTGGGCAGTCGCGTCAGCTGTTCAAGCTGGGGCAGGCTAGCGTGCAAATTACCATCGCCCAGCAACCGCTGCAGCGCATACCAAGGGACCGCCACCACGACCGAGTCAAACAATTCCGACTCGCTGGAACCCGACTTACTGAAACCCGACTCGTTTGGCCCGGTGGATTGCGTCACGGCGAGCTGGAATTGGCCTGCGGGGGCGAGGCAAACATTTCGCACCCGCGTCGCCGCTTGGATGTGCACACCGGCAGCCGACAAGAATTGCGGCAGGGCTTGGCCGAACAATTGGCTCAGCGGTCGTTGCGGCACCAGCACGTCGGCCGCTCGCCGGTTTGCCAAAAAACCTTCCACAAAGACTTGGCGGCAAGGCTCCACGGCAACATGCCGGACATCGTCCCCCAGCGCGCTGGCGATCACCACGTTCCAAAAACGGTCGATCGTTCGTTGGGATTGCCCGGCCGCTCGCAACCAGTCTGCCATGGTCAATTGTTGTGCGGATTTCAATTGTTGTGCGGGCTGGGTTGCCGAGGGTTGCCAACGCATCAGCCGCCAGAGTGCGGTGGCGACCTGTCGTTTTTCGGTCCAGCTGAGAAATCGCAAACGGCAAAAGCTGGGCCCGAATTGCAGCGGAGCGGGCAGCCAGCGCGAAGGGCAAAAAATGCTTTCTCGCTTGGCTTGATTGGCCAATTCGGTGGCGGTGAAGACGAGCCGGTTGGTTCGCAGAAAGTGTTTTTCCAAACCGGCTTGCCGCATCAAGTGCAGGAAGTTGGTGCAGCAGCCCATGGCCACGTGTTGGCAATAATCAATCTCTTGAGCAGCGTTCCCGGCGCCAACTTGGTCGGTGAACGAACCGGCGCGGCCTCCCGTGCGTCGCTTGGCTTCGAAAATGGTGATTTGAAATCCATGCGGGAGCAGCGCCGCGGCGGTGGCCATGCCGGCCAAACCGCCTCCGATAATCGCCACGCGATGACCAGCGACCGGCAAAGTCATGCGGACGATTCCTGGAAACGGGGATCCTGCAGCGGGTTATCGAGTCGCCGAAACAGCCTGGGCACAAAGTGCGAGGACGCCAACGCGAGCCGTTCGGTCCAGCCCAACCGCAAGCGTTTTCGCAGCGCAGCGGTGGGGTTGCGATCGAGCTTGCAATGCAACAGTCGATAGGTTCGCCACATCATGCTGAACATCGGTTGGCCATCGGGGTGCAATGCTGCGAAAACACTCCAGCCGCTTTGATAACGGGCGCGGGCGCGGGCTGATAGTTGGTCGATAGCCGCCAACAAGTTGGCGGAGGGTTGCTTGGCCAAAATCGTCGCGATCGTGATTTCTTGGCCACCCCAAAATTCACGCGGCAGATAGATACGGCCGCGCTCGGCATCCTCGCGGAGATCGCGAAGGATGTTCGTTAATTGAAAGGCGACGCCGCAATCAACCGCAGCCGAATAGGGCAGGGGAGGGTGGTGTCCCCAAATCTGAATGCAAGCCAAACCGACGGTCGAAGCGACTTGGTAACAGTAGTGTTCGAGCTGTTCGAAGGAGTGAAAGCGAGTTTGAGTTTGATCGGCCAACACACCGTCGATCAAATCAATCAAATATTGCGGTGGGATCGCAAAGCGACGGGCCGTATCGGCCATGGCGGGTAACAGGTTGGCGGCAGTGTTGGGCAGTTTTGCCGGAGCGGCCGACTCGATCAAGCGGTTGGCAGCGGCGGCGTCCAAATGCCCGGCAGCCAACAAGGCACGGGCTGTCATGGCTCGCCAAGCCTCCAGCGTTCGACAAGTCGCCAACAGGTCCCCCGCGTCGACTTGGGCATCGGCCAAATCGTCGGTCTGCCGCGCGAAAGCGTACAACGCGGTCATGGCCAGCTGTTTCTCGTGGGGCAGCAAAGCAAAGGAGCGAAAAAAGTTGCTCCCCGCTCGACGAGCCACTTGTGCGGCGCAACGGTAAGAATCGTCAACCAATGCGGAACTCAAAACGTGTTCCTATTTGCCTAGCCAGGCATTTACAACCAGACGTAACTGCCGCTGCCGAGTGACCACTGGGCGGCGATTCCAGACATCGTAACGGGCTGCCCGAATGGCAGCTAAAATCGCTAGCCCTCCATTGGCAAAGAGCCGCACGTTACGCGCCAACCACTTCGGTACATCATTGCAAAGCGGCAAGCCATCGCGAAGAAAATTCTCGGCGCGAGCGACTTGGCTCCGGAGCATCTCACAGGCGCCGGCGGGCGGCGCGGGGTCACCCAGCCGCTGGGGGTCGACACCAAACTCCGCCAGCTCATCCAGCGGACAATAGATCCGCCCCAGCAACGCGTCCCGGCGGACATCTTGACAGAAGTTCGCAAGTTGCAGCCCGGTGCAAATCTTATCCGCCAAAGCGACTCGCTCCGCCGTGTGCGCAGCCCCCATGTACAACACCAAACGGCCCACCGGATTGGCTGACGACCGACAATAATCGTGGACTTCAGCAAAGTGCTGATAGCGGGTGATTCGCTGGTCTTGGCGAAAGGCGACCAACAACTGTTGAAACGGCTCGGCGGGAATTCCAAAACGCTTGATCGTCGGTTGTAAAGCCACAAACACCGGATGGTCGACCGGATGGCCAAGATAACAAGCATCCAAGCATCGCGACCACTGGTCTAAGCGACGCAAACTTTCGGCCGCATCATCAATCTCGTCAGCCAAATCATCCGCCATGCGACAATATGCATACACATTATAAAAATCTTGCCGCAGGTTACGCGGCGTCAGCAGCCCGCCGACGAGAAAGTTCTCATAGTGCGATAAAGCCAAACGACGCGTAAAACGCTCGGCGTGACTCAGCAGTGTGGGATTCTTTTTTCCGTGCATTGCTGCTCAGCCTCCCCTCAGTTAACGCGCGTCATAAGCGGCACTGCCAAGGCCGCGCCCACGAGGCATAAATCGACACAGACCGATCCCCAGAAAGTACAACAACACCAGCGGGCACATCAGCAATATCATGCTGATCGGCCGGTGTGAGCAGCATCGACAACACGGCGATCACCAACACGGCAATTCGCCAGCTTTTTTCATAAGCAACCGTCTCAATAATGCCGATTCGTTGCAGGAACAACATTACCAAGGGCAATTGAAAAGCGATTCCAAAGCCCAACGGCAGCAACAGCACAAAATTCATCCAATAGGAGAGCCGAGGTTCCATATCGACACTCAAAGTGGAATTGAAATCCAACAAAAACTCCAACACAAAACCGAGCACGGCAAAGAAAGCAATGCTAACGCCGCTGATGAACAAGATCACGCTGAAGGGCAAATACAAGTACACATATTTTCGTTCGTGAGGATACAAACCGGCCGCCACAAACCCCCAAATGTGATAGAAAATCATCGGGCTGGCCAGCACCGAACCAACCACCACCGAGGCCTTCAAATAAATCATGAACGGCTCTTCGACCTTGTGCGAATTTAATCCCGCCTCGGTCTTGACCAACATCCAAGTCGCTGCAAAATCGCTCGGCGCAGGTATCCGCGTCGGTGGCTGGGACGCGGGCAGAGGCTCGGCACCACTGGCCGGCTTTTTGGAGTCAGCTGCTTGCTTGGAGTCAGCTGGCTGTTTAGTTTCTGTCGATTGAGTTGACACCGCCGACTTGGCAACAGGCTCTGAGGTCGGCTCTGCCTTGGGCTCTGAGGTCGGCTCTGCCTTGGGCTTCGGCTGTGCAGCCGGCGGGTCCTCTGGCTGCTTGGTTTCTGCCGGCGGGTCGGCAGACTGATCAACCGCCGGCGCAGCGACGCCCGGGTAGGTAAACACTTTTTCCCACTTCAGCCCCTCGGAAATCATGAAATCGCGGAGCGTGGCGATCCGCTCGACATCCTGCTCGTCACTGTTGCTGAACGCGTCCCCAAACATAGCCATGCCTTGATCGACTTTGTAGACCACGATGGCCGCTTCCAGCGGTCCCTGAATCCAGCGAACCATCGGCTTGGCGACAAACACCAACGCGATCAAAGCTCCGGCGATCAGCCACAGGATGGCTCGCGCCAAAGCGCGACGCAATTCCTCCA
>CAZHTX010000380.1:3871-5756 GCA_964535475.1 uncultured Pirellulaceae bacterium | reverse complement strand
TGGCCTTGGTTCACGGTCTAGTTTTAGTTAACGCTTGGAGTTACGGCTTTGCTTGAGCTGGTAACTGTCACCTTTGATCGCCAGAATCTCCACTCGGTGGGTTATTCGGGACGCCTGGTATCGTCTACGTACCGAAAGGCCACGGAAAAGATGCATCCACGCCCCCCCCATCCACGACCACCTCCCCCCACTTGCCCAAAGCACGAAAAGCACCTAGCCTCGCTGAATTAGCCTAATCGATCATCCGGTGTCGGCCACTGGTAGGCGCTCTGAAGTCGCGGAAACTCGCGTCGGTGTCTGACACCGCCTGCAGTTTGGCTTTTTCGTTCGACGCCTGAGGTTGGTCCAACCGAAGCAGGTTAGGATTGATTTAGCCGACTGCCTTACGGTGACTTGAATTCCGCTAGCGTCTGCTGGTCCGCCCCGCGTCGTGGTCCATGCAACCAGTCTCGACAGAGTGGTTTCCAGTTATTCGACGCTGCCTTGCCCGCCCAACCGCGCTGCGCGGGGCCAACTCCCGATCCGGTTCGAAATTGGTATCGTCCACATACCGGTTCAAAGTTTTGCGTCCGCACACCCGCGCCTATGTGCGCACCAAAATCGTGCAAGGCGACGCGCGCGGGCGCGTCAGGTGAGTTCCTGGCCAGATCGTGATCTGTTCTCAAAAAAACTGTTCCTCTCCAGAGTTTGGCGCTCTAGTTGCAGTACCTGAAATCATCCGAGTCCCAATGGAAGCGAGGAAGCGAACTCAATCATCGGAGCAAACGATGATTTCCATTAAAAAGGTTTTGGTGCCCACTGATTTTAGCGAGCACTCCGACAAGGCCGTTCGCTATGGAGCAGACTTGGCCGCGAAGTTTGGCGGCGAGCTTCATTTGCTCCATGTCTTTGAGACGACGCCGATTATGTACGGTGAGGGAGCTGGCATTCCGGAGTCGGCTGCCGAAATGAAAGCCGCGGCTGTTGAGAAGCTTGATGGAGTTCAGGTGGACGCTTTGGAAGAATGCCCTGTCGTGCGGAAAGTGATGCAAGGAAACGCATTCGTTGAAACAGTTAGATACGCGAAAGACAACACAATTGACCTGCTCGTGATGGGCGCACACGGGCGAGGTGCAATTGCACACATGCTGCTTGGAAGCGTCGCGGAACAAGTCGTTCGAAAAGCACCTTGCCCAGTCCTCATCGTACGCGACGAGCAGCATCACTTTGTCCTACCGTAACGGACGGTGTGCATGTCGAGTCATCAAGAGAAATGAGTTGCAAGAACCACCAACTCTCGGTCGCAGTGGTTTCATTCAATGAGTATCAGGATAGTCGTGAGTCAGTTCAAAAAAGCGTCCGTCGTGGTCCCTGTCGACTTTTCCGAGGATTCTTATGCGGCGGTGGATGTTGCACTGCAGTGCGTGTCATCTCCGGGTGATGTGCACGTGGTGCATGTCCTGAAAGATGCGTCCACCCAGGACCTGGAGCACCTGTGGCACCAGGTGGATCAGGAAAAATGGCATGGCGAATCCGAACTCGCCATCCGAGAACAATTATCCGGTCCGAGGTATGACGGAATCGATATCCACGTCCTCTTTGGAACCCCCGGCGAGGCGATTGTTGCGTTCGCTTCGCAGGTCGGTGCCGAGTTGATTGTGATGCCTTCCCACGGCCGCAAGGGGTTGCCGCGGATGCTGCTTGGCTCCGTCGCCGAACGCGTGATCCGACTGGCAAAACGCCAGGTTTTGATCATCAAAGGTACCAATGCTCCGTGATCAAACAGACGCGTGGCCTTTCAGTCCGGCGCTTTCCAGTCGGAATCTTGGTCGGCGGCGCGCTTCAAAAGGATTTCCGATTTTGCCAGACATGACAGACGTTCAAGCAGACGATCAAGCAGACGATC
>CAZHTX010000380.1:0-3771 GCA_964535475.1 uncultured Pirellulaceae bacterium | reverse complement strand
TCAAGCAGACGATCAAGCAGACGATCCCGGCAGCGGAACGGCTGGGGACGACCGACTAGCAATCGAGGTGCGCCATCTGTTCAAGATCTTTGGCGAACACGGCCACGACCGTGCCCTGACGCTCGCCAAAGAGGGGGCGACAAAAACGAAGGTTGAACAGGAAACCGGTTGTATCGTCGCCGTCAACGATGTCAGTTTTTCTGTCGCTAAACAGGAAACCTTCGTCATCATGGGGCTTTCCGGTTGCGGCAAGTCAACTGTTCTACGATGCCTCAATTCATTGATCGAACCGACGCACGGTTCGGTGCTCGTTGGCGATCAGGACATCGCGCGGCTGAGCCGCGAACAATTGGTGCGGCTTCGTCGCGAGAGAATGTCCATGGTTTTCCAGAACTTTGGCCTGCTGCCGCATAAAACTGTTCTTGAAAATGCCGCCTTCGGCTTGGAAATCCAGGGAGTGTCACAAGAAGAGCGACGCGAGAGCGCACGAAAGGCTTTGGACTTGGTCGGTTTGTCAAAAAACGCGGATCAACGCGTCCAGTCTCTCAGCGGAGGAATGCAGCAGCGCGTTGGACTGGCCCGAGCGCTGGCGACTGATACAGAGATCCTGTTGATGGATGAAGCATTCAGCGCCCTCGATCCGTTGATCCGTGCTGAGATGCAGGACGAATTGATTGCCTTGCAGGAAAAAATGCGGAAGACGATCGTTTTCATCACCCATGACCTGGACGAGGCGCTCCGTCTGGGGGATCGGATCGCCATCATGAAGGAAGGGCGAATCGTACAGCTTGGCACACCGGAAGAGGTTTTGATGCAACCGGCTGATAACTACATCCGTTCCTTCGTCGAAAACGTCGACCGCAGCCATGTGCTCACCGCCCAGACGATCATGCGTCAACCGGACGTTACATTGAATTCGGCGGCATCGGTCAGCGATGCGATGCATTTGTTTCGAGACCGCTCGCTGGAGACCTTATTCGTCGTCGATGACGAGGGTTCGCTGCAAGGAAGAGTCCTCATCGATCAGGTCATCGACGCCCTCCGCCAGGGCGACACAGACCTTAACGGAGTGATCGATCGGAGTTCGACCAGCCTAACGCCGGAGACACCCGTCGAAGATTTGTTACCCCTGGCGTCCCGTTCACATCGTCCAATCCCAATCGTTGACAAGCGAAACCGATTGTTGGGACTGGTTACGCGTACGGCAATTCTGACATCGATGTTTCGTGGGCAACGGGCTTCGGATGAGACGGCTCCGAACGATCAGGCCGCGGAACAAGACCAACACTGATTCACCCCAACCAGCCATGCCACGAATTCCCGTTGGAGAACTCTTTGAATCGATCGTCGAGTGGTTAAAAACCAACGGCCAGTTTCTGTTCACGGCAATACGGGTCGCGTTGGAAACGTTGATCGATTTCCTGGAATACTTATTGCTCCTTTCACCGGCATGGGCGATCACAATCGTCGTTGCCTTGTTGAGTTGGAGACTTTCTGGAATCGGTCTGGCCGCATTCGCGATCGGTGGTTTGCTTCTGATCGATTCCATGGGCATGTGGGAACCGACCATGCAGACACTGGCTTTGGTGCTTGTTTCAACATGCGCGGCTTTCACGGTGGGCGTTCCGCTGGGCGTGCTTTCGGCCCGGAGCACCGTGGTCGAGCGGGTCATGCGGCCGGTGCTGGATTTGATGCAAACGATGCCGGCTTTTGTGTATCTGATTCCTGCGGTGTTGTTCTTCACGCTGGGAAAAGTTCCAGGCGCGATGGCGACGATGATCTTCTCACTGCCACCTTCGGCGCGACTGAGAACACTGGGAATCAAGCAAGTACCAGAAGAAGTCGTTGAAGCGGCAAGGGCCTTTGGGGCGACGGAGCGTCAGTTGTTGTGGAAAGTGCAACTGCCGATTGCCATGCCAACGATTCTGGCCGGTGTCAATCAAACCATCATGTTGGCACTTTCGATGGTCGTCATAGCGGCCATGATTGGCGCCGGCGGGCTTGGTGAAGAAGTACTCAAGGGCATCACACAACTTCGCATCGGCTTGGGCTTTGAGAGCGGTCTTGCCGTGGTCATTCTGGCAATGCTGCTGGATCGCATCACACAATCGCTGAAACTTCTTGGAGGCGACAGCGAATGAGCGCGTGCTTGTCGCGAACACCCCGGACCGGTCGACGACTTTGGCTGCATTGGCTGCGACCCGTTGGCCACAGCGGGCACCGCGGTGCCCGCTTGACTCAGACGGTTTGGTTGCCGGTAATGCTGTTCGCACTGCCGCTATTGACAGTAGTCGGTTGCCAGCAAATCACGCCACCCCCCAAGATCAAATTGGCCTACGTGAATTGGGCCGACGGCACGGCCCTGACCCATCTTGTTCAAGCCGTGCTCGAACAGAAACTGGGTTACCGAGTGGAGTTGACGATGGCTGATGCGGCACCGGTCTTCACCTCCGTCGCCGATGGGGGCTACGACGCCTTTGTGGATGCATGGGTTCCCGTCACCCATGCGGATTACATGGAGCGATATTCCGAGTCCCTGGTCGATCTTGGTCCCAACTATCAAGGAACACGAATCGGATTGGTGGTACCCGATTACGTCGACGCCGAGTCGATCGCCGATTTGGCGCAAACGCCGGAGCGATTCGGCAAACGCATCGTCGGAATCGATTCCGGCGCCGGAATCATGAAGGCGACCGAGCGGGCGATTGATCAGTACCAACTGGATTTGCGGTTGTTACCGTCAAGCGAAGCCGCGATGACGGCAAGTCTCAAGCAAGCGATTGATCGTCGAGAACCTATTGTTGTGACCGGTTGGAAGCCCCACTGGATGTTCGCACGTTGGTCACTGCGGTTTCTGAATGATCCCCGCGACGTGTTTGCCGGAACAGAAAATATTCACACCGTGGTGCGAGAAGGTTTCGTCGAAGACTATCCAGATGCCGCCAACTTCCTGCGGAACTTTCAAGTCAACGCCGAGCAACTTCAGGGATTGATGGATCAAATGCGAGACCCGCATTCCGATCCGGAAATCATCGCACGACGTTGGGTAGAAGCCCATCCAGACGTCGTGTCGAGATGGCTGGGGAAGGGCGAGGCCTGATTGAGAAAACGTGCAGCGAACGGGTTTTACGCAACACTGGCACTCGCGAGCCGATCAGGAGCACCTCGTCCTTGTTTCGATGTGATGCAGGGCCAGGCTCGTTTTGACTGCGTTTTCTGAAACGATCAAGTCGAATCTGAATGTACAGGGTAAACACCGTCACTTGATCTTTATTTGTGCGGGCGGATGCATCGACCGAAGCGAGTTCGGCCGGGGCGTAACTCGCATCGGTGTACGCAAGCAGAAGACACCGATGCGTTGAAACTGACCGCGCCCAACTCGCTCCGGTTTCATCGACCGGGTACGGCGCGACCGTCGTGACTAATCTGGAGTGCCGTATGTAATACCAAGACTCGGAGGTCAAGCAGGGAGCATTCGGTCGCTCTGCACGTCGAGTGGAGCCTATTGGAGGTGGTCGGCGACAACCCAGGAGATTCTAGATTCTCCAAGGGAATTGATGGTGAATGGCCTCGCACCCAGAAACGCCCATTGCTTTCGGAGGCCGTAAATCACGGCGAAAATCACTCGAACTCCCCGGTTACCCAGCTGCAAATCAGTTAATTCAGTGCGGATACTTGTCAATAAGCACTCAGATCGTGCCAACACGTTGTCAGACCGGTTTATCGAAAAGCGATGAAAAATGGCATTTTTGGTGGCAAGAGATTGGATGG
>CAZHTX010000379.1:0-5792 GCA_964535475.1 uncultured Pirellulaceae bacterium | reverse complement strand
ACCGGGCGCCGGCGGCAACGTATTGTCCGTCTGCAGACCAAGCCAGAGATTCAATACCGGCATCGACAATCGGAATTTTGCGGAGCGGGCGTTGTTGGTCTAAATCCCAAAACCAGACCTCGCCGGTGAAAGAACCTGAGGCGGCTAATTTTCCATCAGGTGAAATGACAATCGAATCAACACGATCCGGGTGCGTCCCCAGCAAGCATATTGGCTGAATTTGCCCCGCGCCGGTGACTTGGTAAAGTCGGATGCTGCCATCTTGGCTGGCGGTGACTAGTCGTGCAGCAGTTGCCGAAAAAGCGACTGCCTGAAAAGTGTCTGAATCGGAAAAGATAAACGTCGGTTGTGGTGAAGCAGCACCAAGCAATAGATTCTCCAACGCATCGAGCTTGTCAGTCGTCTGCGGTTGGCGGCCTTCTTTTTCCTCAAGATCATTTTGCAGGGCGCGTTTTACGGCGGGTAAGTTGGCCTGCTTGAAAGCCACAATGGCTTGTTGCAAGCGAGCTGTTTTTTGCCAAGCCTGCATCTGGCGCGTGTTTTCTCGGTTTGCTTGATGGGCCTTTTGGACTTGCCCGATCTGCCACAGCGAAAGTGCCAGCAGACATAGCAGCAATGACACCGCCAGACCAATTCTGACAGTCGCAGCGCGATGCCGTTGCCACCATTGCTGTAAGCCATCACGCGGTCCAAACGTTGCGGCTGAAATAGGTTCCCCGTTGAGAAACCGCTGCAGCTCGCTGGCCAGCTCCTTAGCGGTCTGATAACGCTCGTCAGGAGACACTTGAATCGCTTTCATCACGATCCAATCCAAAGCTTGCTGAGGCGCCCGTGGCTGAGGCGCGCGTTGTTTTCGAGCTGGTTGCTGAGAAGTTGGTCCCTTTCGATTCGCCGCGCGTTTGCTGGGCAGCTCCGGCGGCGCTTGTTCGAGCAGTTTCAGAAATCCATCAACCCCAATCTGTGGCAACTGGGTGTGGTCGTGGGGAGGCTCGCCGGCGAGCAGTTCGTATAACAGAATCCCCAGAGAATAGGTATCGCTGCGGACGTCATCATTGTCCATCGTCATCCGCAATCGTTCCGGAGCCATGTACTGTGGCGTGCCGACCAATTGAGAAAAATGGGTCGCGGGTGTCGTGGTTAAGGGATCTTGGGAAATTGCTTTGGCAACTCCAAAATCGATCACTTTCACGATCGGGTTACCATCCGTTTCACAGACCAACACGTTGGCTGGTTTCAAGTCACGGTGGATGGCCCCTTTCTGATGCGCGTGCTCAACCGCCCAGCAAAGGTCGATGAACAGTGGAATGCAGGCTTGGTGGGTTAAGGAGTGCTGTTCGCAGTAGTCTGTGATCGGTTGGCCATGGACTAATTCCATGACAAAATAGGGTTGCCCCAACGGTGTCGTGCCGGCGTCGAACACTTGGGCGATATGGGGATGGTTCATGATTGCCAGAATTTGGCGTTCCACCTCAAAACGCTTGACGATTCCTGGCGAAGCAATGTCGTCTCGCAGCACCTTGAAAGCCACGTCTCGCACCACGGGTTCGGTTTGACGGGCGTGGTAAACGGTCCCCATACCACCTTGGCCAATCCGCTTGATTAACACGTAATCATCAATCCGCTGCCCGACAAGTGACGCTTCTGCTCGCTCATGGAAGGCGGAATCAAGGGAATTGGCGAGGCTCGGCGGCAACCGCGAAGTCTCACGTTGTTTACCCGCTGGGATGGAACCGGATTCGCCGACCGCACGCGCCAGCAGGCTGGCTCTGGCTTGATCGCGAGCCCGAAGTAAGCGTTCGACTTTGTCGCGCAACGCGTGATCGTCACCGCACGACGCGTTTAACTTGCGTAGACGCTGATGCGGGTTGTCAATCTGAACGGTCTGGCGAAAAATCTCGCGGGGGCTTAGGGAAGGTGAATTGGGTGGATCGGGACTCATGTTGATTCGCTGGGTAGCGGCGTTTATGCGACTCAGCCAGCATCAGTGCAACGAACTGGCTGAGCAGCTGGCTCCGTAAATTCTCGGCACCGATCTAATGCGAAATCCGAGGGCTGATCGTCCGGCCGGCCCCCCTTTTTTTAGAAAAAATTCCCCCAAGTTATCCCAGTTCGGCCGAAAACCACGCCAAAGCGTACTCCCAATATTCGTATGCTGTGGAACGCGAGATGTCCATGACTCTCGACGCTTCGGTGACTGAGAGGCCAGCATACAAACGTAATCGTACCAGTTGGGCGACCTCTTGGTCCTCTTGTTCCAGGTGTTGCACAGCGTCGTCGAGGGCCAACAGCTCGTCCAGCGTCAAGTCGCTGGGCTGATCGACATCGCACTGAGCTAGATCAACACGCTTAAACCCGCCACCACGTTTATCGCAGTTTTTACGCCGTGCGTGCTCGATCAAGATCCTTCGCATCGCTTCAGCGGCTGCCGCAAAAAAGTGGCCGCGAGAATCCCAATGCAAGTCTCGCGGCGAGGCGATCAGTCGCAAGTAGGCTTCGTGCACCAACGCGGTCGCTTGCAAAGTGTGGTTCGAACGTTCCAGAGCCATGCGATGCACTGCTAGGTTCCGCAACTCCTCGTACACCAAAGGCAGCAGATCCCGTGGTGCCCCCGGATCGCCGCCTCCGATTCTATCCAAGACTTTGGTAACGTCTGACATTTTGCGCCGTAAATAGACCGCTGCGTAACGAGCTAGCCTGGAAAGTTCTTGTAGTTGTTGCGTGAATACTTTGGATATTGTGAAGAAATGGTTCAGCCCCTCACCCGCAGTTTAATCGACTTTTGCTTGGTCCGCGCGCGGAATGATGAATAAAAATATCTTCTCTCTGGAGGAATTTTCTCAATTGAAGGAAGGGTGGTTTCTGTTCATTGCATTTGGGTGCTGAAGGGCGAACCGTTGGCCATTTTGCTAAATCCAACGCCTTTGCTTCTTGCCCGGCAGCAGTTTGGCGGCTAGCTCGTTGGAAGAATTTGTCGATTATGCCGGTTGTGTCAGCCGATACCTGATGGAGGATACGTACAGGTTTGCAGACAGGCTGGGCTGAAAAATGTCATTGTTCGGTACCATTAACAATTCGGCGACGTCGCTGCAGACAGCCCAGATCGGTCTGCAGACGGTTGGCACCAACATCGCCAATGCCGATACCGAAGGCTACATCCGGCAGACGCTCGAGCAAACGACGCCGGCGCCTTATCGCAAAGGAAATCTGATTCTCGGGCACGGCGTGCGTGCATCGGGAATTGTTCAACAAGTCGACCAAGCGTTGCAGAAGCGGATGTGGAGTGCGGGCAGCGATTTGGCAGCCGCTTCGTTGCGCGATCGCGTGCTAGCCGATGTCGAGGCGCTGTTGAACGATTTGAATGGCGGGGGGCTGAGTGCCGACCTCACCGCTTTGAATTCGGCGATTCATGATTTGTCGGTCGAGCCGAACGATGAGTCGCTGCGTGAATTTGTCATTCTCACGGCCGATTCCCTGGCCACACAAGTCAGTCGCCTCTACACCGACGCGCGGGACTATCAAACCGAGTTGGACGCGTCGCTGGGGGATACCGTCGATCGGGTTAACTTTCTCGTCAATAAGATTGCCGATCTGAACCTGCGGATCACCACCTTAGAGGGTGGCAATACGCTCAGCAGTGACGCCTCAGGGGTGCGAGATGAACGCTACCGAGCGATCGAAGAGCTGTCGGAGTTGGTCAAGATCAAGGTGCAAGAGCAAGCTTCCGGCGCGGTGAGCATATTTATCGGTGGCGACTATTTGGTGGCCGATACGCACGCGCGGCAGTTGTATGTGAACAACGAACGGGAAGCCAACAGCGGTAAGGTGCTGTTTGAGGACACTGAATCCGAAGTCGAGATCACGGGGGGCGAATTGAAGTCGATGACTGAAGGGCGGGACACTCTGCTGGGTGGCGTTTTAACTGGTCTCGATGAGATGGCCAGAGACCTGATCCGAGAATTCAACACGGTTCATGCCCAAGGCCAAGGCGAGCGTGGCTTCGACGAGATAACGGGCAACCTGTTGCTCAAGCCGACCGCCGCGTTGAATGACTCGGGGGTTCAATGGCCAGTCGATGGCGGGACTTTTGAAATCTCCCTGGTTGATGTGGATGGAAATCATATCTCGCTCCATCAGATCGATGTCAGGCAAGGAAATCCAGTCACCGCCAGTTCCGTGCAAACGATTGTAAACGACATCAACGCCATCGATGGTCTCAGCGCCCAAGTGATGCCGGCGGGCGAAATTCATATCGAAAGTGATCTGGAAGGAGTTCGCTTTGCCTTTGGTGCCGATTCCTCCGGGTTTCTGGCAGCCGCCGGTTTGAATTCATTCTTTGTCGGCAACGGAGCGGAGTCGTTAAGTGTGGCCCCGCTGCTGAAGTCGAATCCCCATTTTCTTTCCGTCAGTGCCACGGGTGTCGGCCAAGATACGGCCACGCTAAACACCTTGGTGGACCTGATTGAACGCGATATCGAACGCGATGGTGGAAGTTCAATCCGAGATCAGTACACTCAGATCGTGACGCGGCTCTCGCAAACGGCCGCCAATCAAAAGGCTGAGCTAAGCGGATTAGCCCAATATTATGCCACGCTCAATAGCGAGCACTTGGCGATCACCGGCGTCAATATTGATGAGGAAGCAATTCGCATGATCGCCTACCAAAGAACCTTTCAGGCTTCCTCGCGAGTGATCGCGGTCGCGAATGAAATGTTAGATATTTTGACATCATTGTAATGAGCCGCGATATTGTATTGAGCCGCGATTCGTTATTTCCAAACGCTGGCCGGATCGATCCCGGTGGGACGCGCTCGCCCCGTGCGGATGGACTCGGCCGCTTGCGCGTTGGCTCGCGAGGCGGCCGTTCCTAAGCCTTGAGGTTTCCAGTCACTGGGTTCTCTGGCGGCCAGCTTGAGCATCAAGTCCGTTTCTAATTGCCGCCCATCCTCCAGTGTAAATCGCACAAAGACGGCAACTTCGTCCCCCCCAGGCTGTTTCCCTTGCCATAACAACGGCAACTGGATCGAAGGTAGCGGGCTGGAGCGAAACTGTTCGGCAATCTGATCGGCTGTCATATCCCAACGGCCCAGCCGCGCGTCTTCGCCTTGGCGAGTTGGATCCAACATCACGACCGCCAGCGAGGGACTGATTGACATTGGTTTCCCTTGCTCATCGGAAATCGTCAGCACTAAATACATCCCATCGATGGTGCTGTCCGAATCATGATGATGGGTGCCAGACAAACCGGGATGAATTTCCGTGGTGACGGCGATCGCAGGCTGTGGCGGCAGCAGCAACCGCGCCGAATCGGGGGTCTCGATCTGTCCCGGGGGCAGTTCCACGTCCTCCCCTTGCAGCAGCGGCGGCTGGGGGGCACCGAATTCGATCGGTGGCGGCGTGATATCTTGCTCGCGGGGCGGAAGTGGCTGAATGGGAGGTAAGTCCCCCGGCTCCACGTCGCCAGGGCCGACGTTGCCCGGCGTCAAATCACTGGGGCCCAAATCACTGGGGCCCAAATCACTGGGGCCCAAATCACTGGGCGAGCCTAAATCGATATCGAAGTCATCCAAAACATCGTCATCCGCGGCTGGCTCTCGGGGCGGATCGGCACGGCGTGGAGAGGGCTTGTCGGAATCGCGGCTGGGGAAATCGGAGTGGTTTGAGTCTTGCTGAGTGGTTTCGCGTTGTCGCTCGAGCTGCTGATGTAAGACTCTGATTTCGTAATCTGCGGCGTTTAGCTGGTCTTCCAACGTGCGAACTTGTGCGATCAATTTTTCGTTGTAGACATCTTGATG
>CAZHTX010000378.1:0-5812 GCA_964535475.1 uncultured Pirellulaceae bacterium | reverse complement strand
CGATTGATGAGGCGATGCGGAATGCCGTGGCTGTCGGTGCCGACCCGGCGCAGATCGCCATCCTGGACAATTTTTGCTGGGGGTATACCGATCGCGCTGAGACCTTGGGGTCGCTGGTGCGTGCCGCAATCGCCTGTCAAGATCTCGCCTTAGCATTCGGGACTCCCTTCATCAGTGGCAAAGATAGTCTCAACAATGAATTCTCGTTCACCGACCAAGCTGGCGAAAAACAAACGATTGCGATTCCACCAAGTTTGTTGATCAGTGCGATCGGCCAAGTCGACGATGTTCGCCACTGTGTCACCATGGATCTCAAAGAGTCGGGAAATTTGGTCTACCTGATTGGCCAAACCAAGGCCGAACTTGGCGGCTCGCACTTCGCATTGGTTCGCGGGCTCCAGGGTGGCGAAGTGCCACGCGTCGACTTGGGCACAGCCCCGAAAATTTTCACCGCCATGCATCAAGCGATCGTTGCCGGGCTGGCGCGAGCCTGCCACGACCTCAGCGAAGGTGGTTTGGCAACTGCGGCGGCCGAAATGGCCTTTGCCGGTGGTTTAGGGCTGGAAATCGATCTACAGACGGTATGTGCTGCGGCTGGGTTAAACCCTACAATGGTGATGTTCAGCGAGTCGAATTCGCGGTTCCTCGTGGAGGTTCCTCAGCAGCATGCCGCCCAGTTTGAGGCTTGCTTCGCTGGGTTACCTTGCCACGGAATCGGCCGCGTTAACGATGCCGACCAGTTGACCATTCGCCATGCTGACGAATTGCTGCTGCGTGACGACATCAATGAATTAAAGGCGGTTTGGCAATCGCCGCTGAACTGGTGAGACCAAGTTGACTTTTCCGCCCAGTACTAAACTCTGGAACCCAGACTGATGTTTACTTTTCTGTTGGCCATTTGCTTATTGAGTCCGCTCGAGGAGACCACCAGCTGGCCCGCGTTCCTCGGTGCGGGTGCTCACGGCGTCGATGCCTCCGCCCTGCCGCTGACTTGGACTCCGACGGAGAATGTGGCTTGGAGTCAGGATATCGTCGGGCACGGTCAATCGAGTCCGGTAGTCTGGGAAAATTTTGTCATCGTGACCACGGTCGTCGGTGATAACAAAGATACCTATTTCGTGCTCTGTTTCGATGTGACCAGTGGCGAGCAGCTGTGGAAAGTGGAGCTGGCCAACTCGGTACCCGTCAAGAACAGTGTCTATGTCAGCCGCGCGGCGCCGACTCCCGTTGCCGATGGCCAGGGCGTTGTCGCCTTGATGGAAAGTGGCGACGTGATCGCGATTGATTATCAAGGTGAGATTCGTTGGCAGCGCAAGTTGGTTGACGCTTTTGGACCCTTTGAAAATGAATTCGGCTTGGGAGCTTCGCTCTGTCAGACAGCGGATCATGTTTTTGCGCTGCTGGAGCACAGCGGCCCCAGTCATTTGGTTGCCTTGAGTAAGGCGACCGGGGAGACGGTCTGGCAAGCCGAGCGGTCACCGCGTTCGAGTTGGAGCTCGCCCGCGATCGTGACGGTCGCTGGTAGTCCTCAGATCGTGGTCAGTTCGGCCGGCTCGCTCGACGGTTATCAAGCTGCCAGCGGTAAACTGCTGTGGTCCAACCAAGAGGTCGGCGGTAACACAGGCACAACCCCGATGGACTTGGGAGAAGGGCGTTTTCTGGTTGCCGCTTCGCCCGGGCGAACGGGAGAGAATGCCCAAGCTGCGGCCCAATCCAACGGCATGTTTCAAATCGTCGCGGCTGGGGACGGTTTTCAAGTCGAACGGCGTTGGCTGGCTGAAAAGGCCACCCCCAGTTGGGCATCGCCAATTTTCCACCAAGGTCTCGCTTATTGGGTTAATCGCACCGGAGTCGTTTATTGCTTTGATGCCGAGACCGGCGAGAACGTGTATACTGAACGTACGCGACAATCATGCTGGGCGACACCTTTTGCGGCTGGCGATCGGATTTACTTATTTGGTAAAGATGGTCTCACCACTGTGCTGGCGGCAGGTCGCGAGTACCAGGTGTTGGCCGAAAATGTACTGTTTAACGCAGAAGATTTGGCGGATGCCGCTGCCGATCAAGAAGAGTCGACCGAAGAGCGTCGGCGGGCCGCGGCGATGTTCTCGGGACCGACCGTTTACGGCTACGCGGTTGCCGGTGACCGATTTTTGATCCGCATTGGACAAAAACTGTTCGCCGTTAGCCAATAGGCGCGAGTAACGTTATCACTGGCAAAATGAAGGGCGAGGCTTGCGTCAGATGGCGCAGACTCGCTACTTAACGGATATGATTTTCTTTTTTCTAACTTAAGAGCAGGACAAACAGAGATGGCTGGATCAGAACGCGCCCGAGAAATTCGTCGTCGTCGCACTCGTCGTGAGAAAGTGGCTTATTGGACCAAGAAGGCGGAGAAGGCTGGCCCCGCGGAAAAAACTGAGATCGCCCGCAAATTGCGTCTCCTCACGCCCGGTGCCGACGTGATTATCAAGCGTCTTGGACTCTAAGCCGAAGCGTTCTCAGCGAATACTCTGGTTGCTGATGCTCCGAATATCGCGCACCGCCGCGGAACAAATTGAGGCTCCCGGCGGTTCCACTCGGCTGCTCGTGAACGGAACAGCCGGGCAGCGAAAAAGTTGGCTCACTTTACAAATGGATTGCTGCGAATTCCGTTGTCAAATGGCGATGTGGTTGTTGAATCATTCTCCACCGCTTTCGCTGGACGCTGCGTAGGGGTTGAAGCACTCGCTTCCCCCACTGCGGCCGGTCCGCTTGGTGTCTTGAAGAACGGATTGTTGTTTTCGATGTCAGGAATGAGCGATTCCACGCCGCTCGCGCCTTGAGACTCCTTGGTCCCACCAAAGTTCAGCAAGCTCTGCCAATCTGCGGCATCCGCTTCCGGGCTGCTGCCGCTAGGGGCAAGCTGTCCTGCTGAGGTTTGCAGTTTGTTCATCGCATCGGCGGGGATCGCCACCGTTAGCCCAACCATAGCGATCACTGTAAATATGACTGTGACAATCATGCCAACTACGGTGTGCACCAGATACACACCGAACGATCGCAAGGGATCCATCTTTAACAACAGGCATAATGACCCGACAGCCGCGGTGAGACCGCCGGCGAGCGATCCCCAGGGGCTGGGCTCCGAAGTCGATAATGTGACTGCCGCACTTCCCAAGCCACCAGATATTCCGCAGGTCCATGCCACGAACGCGGCATAGAAAAATCCAATGCGGTCTCCGCCACAAGCGCTGACTGCAAATTTCATCACCATCGCTTGAATCGTTGTCACTAAGGCGAGTACCCCAATCCCAATCGCAACTAGGCCGATGATCCATAGCGTGGATATTTCTTCGGTTGCCATTGATTCCATCGTTTCGGTGCTCGCTCGTCGCGGAATTGGTTGTTTGCGGAAGTTTTTCGCGGATCCTCGTTGGACGGTGCTGACGGTAAATCAGCCGTCCGCACAACCCTAGCTCACTTTCTGTGCGGCATTTGCCAGAATTTTCAGATCGGCGTCGGTGTTTGGGAAAACAA
This sequence comes from uncultured Pirellulaceae bacterium, assembly GCA_964535475.1. Taxonomy (GTDB): domain Bacteria; phylum Planctomycetota; class Planctomycetia; order Pirellulales; family Pirellulaceae; genus Laterigemmans. Next base: position 2,293 of record CAZHTX010000378.1, on the reverse strand, counting down.
CGATTCAAACAGTGATCCCGGTCGTGAGGTTTGCGTGGGAACTGTAATGAATCGCGCCGGCTGATCGACGGTGATGGTGCCGTAATTGGGCTGGCCCAAAGCGATCGCCGCGTCTTGCGTGATCATGCCAAGTAGCCGCTCGGGATCCAGGCCCGCAAAATTATTCGCCACAAACGCCGCTTCCTGCCAGATCGACAAACAAGGGTTGCTCGCTCTGGAATCCGTGCCCAAGACGACTCGTGCTCCCCGCTCCAACATATCTAACAAGGGATAAGCAGCGTGGCGAAAATAATGATGAGTGCGTGGGCAGTAGACAATGCTCGTCTGGGGCTGATTGGCGATGTTATCGATCTCGCTATTCGTCAAATAGTTGCCATGAATCACCAAACTTCGCGGGGCTGCCGCCAAAATCTGCAGATATTCGCCGATCCCCCGAGGTTGCGGGAACAGCCCTTCGCGCCACACACCTATTTTCGTCAACACGTCGCGGAAAGGGCCTCCGCCGCTGTTGAGCAATTCCAGTTCTTCAAGACTCTCAGCTAAATGCATCGCCACCGGCCGCCACCGCTGAGCTGCTTGCTCAACGGCCCAGCGCACGAGTTCGAGCGGTGTGGAATAGGGCGCGTGGGGGCTGTATCCCGCGAACCAAGTGGTTGTTGTGGGTGTCCGCTGGCTTAATCCAGCAGGCGATTCAACCTCTGCCGTCGACTCGACGAGCGTCTCGGCCCACTGCTGCGCGTGCTGTTGTGCCGTTGCTGAGAATCCTAACACCTCGGCAAAGCGGATTACGTCCGGTCCCGCTTGCGGCTGCTTCTCATCTGTTTCGCTTGAATCCGCTCGCCAGCTCTCCTCCAGCCAGGGTCGAGTGGCGATTTCACCAATCAGGCCCACTCCCGCAGCGTGGCTCTCTGCCAAACCAGCCAGCAAACTAGCGGTACGATTTTCCAGCGACTGATTTGCTTCCGCCCGATGAGCAATCACTCGACCAATCCAGGTGGGTAGCGGCATGCCCGGCACGCCGATGGGAGCTTGCAGATCGGAGAATTCCAAGTGAGTATGAGCATTCACCAGGGCAGGTAGAATGGCCACATCACCAAGGTCTTGGTGTGGCTGTGCGGGCTTGCCGCGACCCATTTCAATAACCCATCCATTGCGGACTCGAATCCAACCATTCTCAACCGCTGGGCTCGACACCGGCACCAGCCAGCGGGCACGATAAACTTGTTCTCTCACTGCCATCATCGACCTGTCAATCTCTCGATGCAATCTTTATGTTTCCGGAAAATCTAGCGAGTCACAAACCACTTGCGCGACGTTTTTATAATCGCCCTCCCGCTACCGTCGCTGCTGAGCTGATCGGCAAGGCTATTCTAACAAGCGCGAATGACCGCTTAATTGGTGGCTTGATTGTGGAAACGGAAGCCTACTTATCCGAGCGCGACCCCGCTTCTCACAGCAGCCGCGGTCTGACTCCTCGCAATCAATCAATATTTGCCCAACCGGGAACTCTGTATGTCTATTCCATTCATGCCAAATATTGCTTGAACGCTGTGACCGAGCCGACCGGTGTGGGAAGTGCTGTCTTGATTCGAGCGATCGAACCGCTGTGGGGCCTCTCAGAAATGGCCACCCGCCGTGGCCAGCAGGCGTTACGAAAGCTTTGTCGCGGGCCAGCCATGCTTTGTCAAGCGTTGGCAGTTGATAAACAACACGACGGTATCGATCTGTGCCAGAAAGAGAAAATTTGGATCAGTAACTTTAGCACGCTGCCGAAGTTCAGCATTACCCGCTCGCCAAGAATCGGCATCCGCCACGCTGCCGAGCTACCGTTGAGGTTTTTCGTGGACGGCAACCAATTCGTCAGCGGTAAAGCCAGCTTGCATACCCAACCAACTCGTCAACGTTTGCTTCGGGAGTAACCTCGGACAACGGTAACTGCCAGTCGTTGATTCCGCCGGGACAAGCCCGGAGCGGAGATCGATCCTAATTAAAAAACGATAGTAGCCGCCAGTTGGCGCTCCGCCGGGGCAAGCCCGGAGCGGAAGCGGGTATGGTAGATGCCAGTCGTTGATTCCGCCGGGACAAGCCCGAAGCGGAGATCGATCCTAATTAAAAAACGACGGTAGTAGCCGCCAGTTGGCGCTCCGCCGGGGCAAGCCCGGAGCGGAAGCGGGTGCCGGTAGCTGCCAATTGTCGCTCGGCCGCAGCGAGCCCGGAGCGGAAGCGAACGCCGGGCTGGTTTCCTTCCGTCGAGCTTGCCTCGGCGGAGGAAACAAGTGGCAGCTACAGCTTG
>CAZHTX010000377.1:4494-5817 GCA_964535475.1 uncultured Pirellulaceae bacterium | reverse complement strand
GCCGCTTGACCAGCAGGTGACCTATCATCAGCTAGCCGATCGAATCGCTGCCATCTCTACCGCCTTAGACCAAGCGGCCGTCGATCCAGACTCCGTGGTGGCTTTCCCGGGCCAATACCTCGTCGATAACGTGGCGACCTTGTTGGCCCTGGCCGATCGGAAAGTGGTCGCCGTCCCGCTGCCCGACGATGCGGAACCGCGGATCGAACGGTTGATGGCGATCGCGCGGGTTACCCACCGCCTCACGACAAACCCGGTCTTCATCAATTCCATCTCTAGAAACCTGACCAGCAAGTCTCCGCTCTACTCGCAACTTCGCGATTTGGAACATGCCGGGCTGGTGTTGTTCACCTCGGGAACCACGGGCGATCCCAAGGCGGCCGTGCAGGATCTCGATCGGCTGCGGCTACGATACAGCCAACCCCGTCCTGTCGGCATGATGCTGGCGTTCATGCATATCGACCACATCGGCGGGATCAACACGCTGCTTTACGTATTGTCGCATGGCGGCACGCTGGTGGTACCCAAGTCACGTTCCCCTCACGATGTGGCGGCCGCGATCGCGAAACATCGTATTGAGGTGTTACCCGTTTCACCAACTTTCTTGAACTTAATGCTGATCTCAGGAGCAACGGAGCGGTTCGACCTATCGTCATTAAGGCGGATCACTTATGGCTCCGAACCAATGCCGCAAAGCGTGCTCGATCGCGTCGCTGAAACATTACCAGGGGTTGAACTGCTGCAGACTTATGGGACCACGGAATTAGGAATTTTAAAGTCCAAGTCTGAGAATAACGGCTCATTATGGATGAAGGTGGGGGGCGACGGGTATGAAACCAAGGTTGTCCAGGGACGCCTCTGGGTGCGGGCCCAGACCGCGATGCTGGGTTACCTGAACGCCGAGTCGCCGTTCGATCCAGACGGGTTTATGGATACGGGTGATGAAGTAGAGGTGCGAGGTGAATGGCTGAAGGTGTTAGGCCGAAAAGCTGATTTTATTAACGTTGGTGGCTTAAAGGTTTCACCGGTAGAAGTCGAGAGCGTGCTGTTGGAAATGGCCTGCGTGGAGGAGGTGGCGGTGATCGGACGACCGCACCCGATGATCGGCCAAATCGTCGAGGCCCACGTAAAATTGGCCAGCGACATGACATTAACTGAATTTAAGTGCCAGATGCGCGAGCATTGTCGCGATCGCTTGCCGCCGCCGGCGGTTCCCAGCAAAGTGTCACTGACTGGCAAGTCGTTAATCACCGAACGTTTTAAACGCGAACGGGCGTAACACCTAGAACGCCATAGCGGCGAACGCACTGTTAGCGGTTTTGG
>CAZHTX010000377.1:0-4394 GCA_964535475.1 uncultured Pirellulaceae bacterium | reverse complement strand
AACGGGCGTAACACCTAGAACGCCATAGCGGCGAACGCACTGTTAGCGGTTTTGGCGGTGACCTGGGCTGTCAAAAGGTTGAGGTTGACAGTCCCACGCCCGCCACGGCCGCCACGCCAAAGGCGGGCGGGCGGATGAAAATCGGCTCTGGAGGGCGCGGTTCGATGCTAGCCCAAAAAACTGCTTCACCGCACGGGCAAGCCCGCGGGGGTCGGCACTGCGGTGAACAAGTTCCAGTGCGGTTCTGACGTCGACGTTAACGAAGGAGAGAACCGCGGCTAGCGCCGTAGCGGCTAACGGGAACCGCGGCTAGTGCCATGGCGGCTAACGGGAACCGCGGCTAGCGCCATTGCGGCTAACGGGAACCGCGGCTAACGCCATGGCGGTTAACGGTTCTTCGAATTGGTTCTATGTCTAGGAACTCCCGTTGGACGTTCCTCTCAACGTGAAGCTCTCACCACACCGCCTATGTCCGACGAACCGATTCTGCGGCGATTGATTAAACGGGGATGCAACTCACTCGCGGCGGTGATCGTCTCCCCAGCGGTGTTGGTTTGTTGGCTAGAGACGCGGCGTGGCCCGGGGTACGAACGGGCCTACCATGCCAGCGGGCAACTTGTTGCCCTATTGCCTGGTTTCTTTGGGATGTGCTTGCGCCGCGCTTTTTACGTGGGGGCAGCGAAATCATGCAGCCGACAATGTCAAATCGGTTTCGGTGCGATTCTAAGTCATCGCGAGTCTACCGTTGAACAAGATGTTTATATTGGCAACTACGCGCTGCTGGGGCGAGTTGTTTTGCATCAAGGCTGTCTGATCGGCAGTCGCGCGAGCATCTTAAGCACGGGACAACAGCATGCCCTGGATAATCAAGGCCGTTGGACTACCCCGGACTCGATTGACCTCAAGGCGACCGAGATCGGCGCGTATGCCTGGATCGGCGAAGGTGCGATCGTGATGGCCGATGTCGGCCAAGGAGCGATGATCGCGGCCGGAGCTGTCGTCGGAACAAAGGTCCCCGATCACCTGATGGTCGCCGGGAATCCCGCCCGATTTGTAAAAAAGTTATATGAGGAAGGAACCGGGCAAGCGGAGTCGTGACCCGCCCGCCCGTTTCACCAACTTGTCAACTTGCCGCCTCGTCGAATCTGCTTAAATTCTGATGCAATACCAACCTTGGCTTGATTGGCTGAAAGTGATCGGCATGGCGCTGATTGTGTTTGGTCACACCGGCGGTGAGGGATTGATCGCTGGCTTTTTCAACCCCATCAACCTCAAACAGGTGGGGGTGGCATTGTTCGTGTTTGTGACCGCCTTTACGCTAGCAAAGGAAAATCGCCCCGGGATCCGCGTGATCTATAAGCGTTTTTTTGAGGTCGCGGTGCTCGGCCTGTTGCTGTGTTTGCTGCTCAGTGTGGTGCAGATGATCCGCGTCGGCAGCCCGAACCTGACCAACTACCTGCCCTACTTTTTTGGCATAAACGTCGTTTGGGAAAATGCCTTTCCGGCGAACCCCACAACTTGGTACGTCGGCACCTATTTTCATTTACTGGTCGCGTGGGCGGTTGTGCTGCGTTGGCTACCAGTACGTTGGTGGTTGTGCTTGGTGGTGCTCGGTATTGAGATCTTAGTTCGCGCCTGTCTTATCGCCGTTAACCTTGATTTCAATGCTTACATGATTTTCACCAGTTGGTTGACGGTCTTTTTTATAGGCACCGCACTGGGGCGGCGATTCGAAACACACCCCAATTTACCGCTCTCGCCATTGCTCTCGCCCACTTGGCGGCGAGGGTTGGCGGTTGTCGGCTGCGGGGCCATGCTGGCCGCGTGGTTTTGGGTCGTGCAAGTGATGGGGATCAGCAAAAGCAATCCATTTGGACGTTTGGAGATGGGCGACACTGCGACAACCGCGATTGCGACTTCGGCCGCCGTGACGCTGCAGTATCTGGTTTACACGGCCTTGATTGTCGGCTTCGTCTTTGGTTTGCCAGCCGGCCGGTTCATTCGCTTTCTATCGGCAAACACGTTGTTGGTTTTTTTGGCCCACATGCCCGTTCGCGATTGGGTCACCCCGCTATATTATCCTTGGGTGCCTGGCGGATGGTGGCGACAAATCGCTAACTTCGTCGTGCTGTTCGTGGGCCTCGCGTTGGTCTCCGCAACCGTGCGTCGAGCACTGCGCATTGCCCAGTTGCGTGAATGGGTAGCAGCAAGACTGTTCGTAAGCCGCACTTGTTAGAACGCTAAAGCGGTGTCCGACAGGGGCGCGCCCCGATTCGGATAGGTTCTAAATACCATCCCCACCAGGCACGAAGACATCTTGCAAAAACTGCTCGTTTTTTCTGACGATTGGGGGCGGCACCCCAGTAGCTGCCAACATCTGATGCGGCACATGCTACCTGCGACAAGCGTGACTTGGGTGAATACGATTGGGATGCGGCCGCCACGGTTGGATGCGGTCACTTTTCGACGTGGCATGGAAAAGCTTTCGGGCTGGGTCCGGCCAAGCGGCGGCAAGGCATCAGCAGTTCCGCAACAGATTCCTAAGGGTTTGCAAGTGGTTGACGCTAAGATGTGGCCGTGGATGTCACACAACTGGGATCGCCGGCTGAATCGTCATTTATTGGCCTCGCAACTGCACGACTTTGCGGAGAACGCGATTGCGATCACAACCATTCCCATCGTTGCCGATTTAATCGGCCGGCTTCCCGTGCGACGCTGGGTTTATTACTGCGTCGATGATTTTTCCGTGTGGCCGGGATTGGACCAAAGAACAATGCGGTCGATGGAGGACCGCTTGATTCGCAAGGCGGATGTGCTGGTCGCGGCGAGCGAGAATTTAAGAGCGCGGATTCTCGAGCATCGTGATGAGTGCACGCTGTTGACGCATGGCGTCGATCTGGAGCATTGGAACCGAGTCCATTCGGACTCGCCCGTGCTTGCCGAGCTGGAGTCACCAATCTATCTGTTTTGGGGTGTGATTGACCGGCGCATGGACGTCGAATTTCTTAAAGCATTGAATGATCAGATGTTGCAAGGCACGATTGCTTTGGTTGGTCCTCAGCAAAATGCAGACCCGGCGATTACGCAACTATCGCGAGTGCGGTTACTCGGCTCGGTCGGGTTCGATCAGCTTCCGGCAATGGCCGCCGCGGCGAGCGTGTTGATCATGCCTTATGTGGACGCGGCGGTGACGCGAGCGATGCAGCCGCTGAAAATGAAGGAATATTTGGCCACGGGAAAGCCGGCTGTCGCACGCCGCTTGCCCGCCCTCGATTCCTGGCATGACACTGCCGATCTAGTCGAGACCCCTGTCGCGTTTGCCCGCCAAGTCTTGGAACGAAATCAAATAGGCGTGGACGAACGACAACTCAAAGCCCGTCAACGCCTAGTCAAGGAATCATGGGCTGGAAAAGCCCAAGTTCTCGGCGATGTCATAGATTCTTAGGCTGAGACAAATAGGCTGAGCCAAAGTCGACAAGTAAGTTAGGGGCCAGGCTTTGCAATTCCCGGCTATTCATTCAATATACTACTGATTCAAGACTACTACTTGCTGCGATGTTGATCGCTGCCGAAATTCCCGAGGGTCGTGCCAGCCCATGTGCCTCCTATCCCCAATCCCAATCCCTAATGCCTGCTCAACAATTGATCTTGCACGCTCGCGTGGTGACGGGGCACGGTGGCGGTCCGGACAAGACGATCGTGACGGCACCGCGCTATTATCGTGAGTCTGATTTTCGTTCCACATGTTTGTACTTGCACCCGCCCGATGACGAGGGATTCGAGGTCATTCGCCGCCGCGCGGCCGAGCAGGGAACCGAGCTGATCGAGATCATCGACCGGGGCCCGCTTGACTGGCGTGTTTTTTGGCAGACTTGGCGGTTATGTCGTCGCTTGCGGCCCGCGATCTGGCATGGACACGATTATAAAACCAATTTGCTCGGACTGATGTTGGTCCGCGCGGGCTGTCCGATGCGTCTGGTAACGACCGTCCATGGCTGGGTGAAACAAACTTCGCGCACCCCCCTCTACTATCGCATCGACAAGCTCTGTTTACCTCGCTACGAGCAGATTTACTGCGTCTCGCAGGACCAGATCGATGCGTGTCGCGAAATTGGCGTGCGAGACGAGCGGCTGTTTTTGCTCGACAACGCCATCGATCTCGAGACCTTCTCTCGACGTCGCGATCGATCCCAGGCGCGGGACGGTTGGTTGACTGTCGCGGCGGGGCGATGTCTGGTCGGAGCGATGGGTCGGTTATCCGAGGAAAAGGGGTTTGATCTGTTAATTCGTGCCGTAGCCAGTCGAATCGCTGCTGGCGACCCGATTGAATTGGTGATCGCCGGCGATGGCGACCAGCGTGAACCGCTCCTGCAGTTGATCGAAGAACTTGGCAC
>CAZHTX010000376.1:0-5822 GCA_964535475.1 uncultured Pirellulaceae bacterium | reverse complement strand
AACGCATCGCCAATTATCAGGCGGGATAGACCCAGGCCAGCAGCAGCAGTCAGGGTGACAACCAGCGGCAACCCAAGGGCCAAATTCAACAACTGTTCCGCGTCATTCTCCTCCTTCGGAACCATGAGGGCAAACTCATACCGGCCCGTCGCCAAAATGGCGAGTAGATTTGCGAAGACCGAAAAGAGTGCGTACTCCGCAAACTCGACGGGTCCGTAAAGTCGCGCTAACATCGGCGCACAGAGCACCATGGCAATCTGGGCAAGCACGACGCCGCTGGCCAAAGTTAAAGCGTGGTGGAGCAATCCTCCGCGCGGCAACCAACGCGTGAGAAAACCGTCCCGTAAGTGGCTGACATTAATTGGCTTAGCTTCCATGCAACGCCTGACAAATACACCGGGAACAGCCTAAGTACCGCGGGAACAGCTTGAACTCCTCAGAACAATGGCGTCTGCAAGGCACCCTCGCGGGGATCACTTTCCCCCATTAGCGGCTCGTGAGGATAAGCCCTGGACATCTCCCCGGCAATAGCAATCATCGCCCGCATTTCCAGAGGTTGGGGAAATCGGTCTTGTGCCCAAAGTTACCCCTAACCTACAACCGCTGCAGGGCTAGACCACCGCATGACGTTCAAGATACGGAATCCCATGAAAGCTCTCCTGAATCGAATTCTCCGGACCCAAGGCTACCAGATGGTGCGTGTCGAGGAGAATCTATTCCACACCCAATGCCGATTTGTTAGCAAGGAGTCGCCCGTGATTTTCGATCTCGGCGCGAACGTTGGCCAAACCACCGAGCGGTACTTAGAGCATTGGCCAGCCGCACGGCTCATTTCGTTTGAACCTGGAGACGCTGCGTTTAGGGAGCTAACAAATCGCTTTCGCGGCAACTCTCAAGTACGTACCGAGAAACTGGCTGTTGCCGAAACCGACGGCCAAGCAACTTATTACGTCAACCAGGGCTCGACAACCAACTCGCTATTGCCGATCAGCGACCAGTCCCATCATTACATGGCCCCACGAAAAACCCGCAATATTTCTCAGACAGCGGTACCCACAGTCTCTTTGGATTCCTACTGTCAAAAGCAAAATTTAACGCAGATTGACATTCTAAAAATGGACATCCAGGGTGCCGAGGAAATGGCATTACGTGGCGCCTCTCAGATGCTGGCCGAGGGTCGGATTTCGCTCATATACACCGAAGTACTCTTTGGCAGCTTGTATGAATCCCAAGCGAGTTTCGATGATATTTGTCGACTTTTAAGGGGTTTCGGCTACCGACTTCACAGCCTTGCCAATATGACACGTGGCACGGACGACTTGTTGTCTTATGGCGATGCGGTCTTTCTCGCACCGGACGTGCTAGCTGCCTCAACAGAGAAATCAACTGCCGCTTGAGTCGAGACGCCTGCTGCCCGACTCGCGAACCGGGGCCGAGCACACCGATCGATAGCGGTCCCATTTCACGCCATCCTTCTTCAAGAGTAGAGTGCACTTGAAATGTTAGAGCGATTAAAATCCATTTGGGCCTGCAGCCCGCAACCAATCAAAAATATCTTGCGTTCGTTGCGCTATCGAGCGATTTGTTTGATCCGTGGTCCCATCGTACAAATTGATTACCGGGGTTGCCGCTTTGACGTCCAACACCAACGTTTAGAACAATACCAGTGCGCCCGGGCATTCTCCAGTTTTGAGCCTGACTTTCTCGATTGCTTTCTTGACAAAGCCCGCACCGCAAAAGTCGTATTTGACATCGGCTCGTATATTGGAACGTATTCTCTGGCCGCAGCGGCCGTTAACCCAAACGCCGACGTGATTGCATTTGAACCTCAACCGGAGAATTACCAAGCCATCCGGGCAAACGTTGCCCACAACGGCTTTAACCGAGTTAAGGTGTATTCGGTCGCTGTTGGTGACCAGAACTCATCATTGACGTTCTCACACGTCGGTCAGACAGGCTCCATCAAGCAGGCAAACGCGGAGCCGCGCTCGGGCGAAACAAAGCAGATCGTTGAATCGGTCACCTTGGACGCCCTCGTGCAACGGGATGCATTGCCGATTCCCGATTTGTTAAAAATCGACGTTGAGGGTTACGAAGCCCATGTTTTACGCGGCATGCGCGGGATTCTGGAGCAACACCATCCGACAATCCTTTTGGAGTTACACCCCAGCCTCATGCATGGGTTTTCCGAATCGGCTGACGAACTACTGGCGATACTCGTCGAAATGGGCTACGAACAGCACGTCTTGCACATTCCGGGGGATAGCTCCTCAACGCGTCACAAGCAGCACCACCTGCTATTTGAATGCGCTGCAAAGCGCAGTCAGCTGGCGATCAAATCGGTTGCTTAGGTCTCGCCACTAACTCACCACACATCTAATGCTCATATGATTGCCATTATCGATTACGGCCTGGGAAATGTTGGTTCCATCAGGAACATGTTTAAGAAAGCTGGCATCACTGTAAAGATCACTCAATCGAGCGATGAGTTATCGCAAGCGAGCGGCATTATTTTACCCGGGGTTGGAGCCTTTGATGAGGGGATGCGACGACTCGATGCCCTCAAACTCAGAGGCATACTGGATGAGCACGCGTACGAGCGAAAGACGCCAATTCTGGGCATTTGCTTAGGCATGCAGTTGCTCGGACGCGGGAGCGAAGAGGGAACCCTATCAGGACTGAACTGGATTAAAGCCGAATCGCACCGTATACCGCGAGCACCGGACTCCAGGCTGAAGGTTCCCCACATGGGCTGGGACAACATCTCCCCGGTGGACAAACATCCACTGTTCGAATCCATCGAGAACCCCAGGTTCTATTTTGTTCACTCGTATCACGTTTGTTGTGACGTCGAAAGTATACCTATCGCCACTTGCGAGTATGGCATCCAGCTGACAGCAGCTGTCCAACAAGACAACATTTTTGGCGTGCAATTCCATCCTGAAAAGAGCCATCGATTTGGATTGCAGCTATTTCACAACTTGGTTGCGAAGGTCTTTCATGTACCGTGCCAGAGTGATGCCCGTTCTGCAGCTTGATGAACTCGGGCTCGTCAAGACTAGTCGTTTTCGGAAACCGGTCTATTTGGGCGATCCGACCAATGCCGTGCGCATCTTCAACGACAAAGAAGTCGACGAATTGATCTTGGTCGAAACCACAGCGACCACGGGGCAGCGCCCCCCTAATCTGGAACTGCTTGAGGAAGTCGTCAGTGAATCTTTTGTTCCGGTGACCTATGCTGGTGGCGTCCAGACGTTACCACAAATCGAGTCATTGTTTCGGCTTGGCATTGAAAAAGTGGGCTTTGGAACTGCGGCCCTGGAAACCCCTCAATTGGTCGAGCAAGCAGCAAAGCACTTTGGCAGTCAAAGTATCGTTGTGACGATCGACGTAAAACGGAATTGGCTCGGCAGCTACTCTTGCCGGATCCGCGGAGGCCGCACCCAAGTTGCCGGTTCCCCCATGGAAGTCGCCGCAGAAATGGAGCGACTGGGTGCCGGTGAGATCCTTCTGACTTCCATCGATCGGGAAGGCACCGGGAGTGGATACGACCTGGAATTAGTTCGGCAGGTTGCCGCGAAAGTCTCGATTCCGGTGGTCGCCAACGGGGGAGCCGCATCGCTGGAAGATTTGCGAACGGTGGTTGAAGAGGCTGGCGCGTCGGCTGCCGCCGCCGGAAGTCTGTTTGTATTTCAAGGAAAACATCGAGCCGTTCTGATCAATTTCCCATCCGCTAATCAGCTCGAATGGCTCCTTCGGCCGACCGCCGCTTAAACTTTAAAATTTCTCTAGCATTAAAAAGCGTTTTTTGGCAAACTCATACGGGTGCCGTCGAAACCTTGAGGACGGCAGCAGCTGTTGCCGCGACTTGGAATCGCGGTTTTGGGAAAGTGAAACGGATCTCCACCCGATGAGTCATGGATGATGCTCAAACGCGTATTTGATATTTGCGCCAGCGGCCCCGCTTTAATCGCACTATCACCTTTGCTGGTTGGCTTAGCAATTTGCATCAAGGTGACGTCTCGCGGCCCAATTTTCTACCGTGGAATCCGGGCGGGCCGATTTGGCCGCCCCTTCCGCATCTACAAATATCGCTCAATGGTCGTCAATGCCGATCAAATTGGCGGCTCTTCGACCAGCGACCGCGATCCCCGCATCACGCGTGTCGGCTTATTGATGCGGAAGTTCAAACTGGACGAATTACCGCAATTGTTCAATGTCTTCCTCGGTGATATGAGTATCGTCGGACCACGACCTCAAGTTTGCGACTACGTGGAACGCTACAGCGAAATCGAACGCCAAGTCCTCTCGATTCGGCCTGGCATTACGGATTGGGCATCGATTTGGAATTCTGATGAAGGTGCCGTCCTGGCCACCTACGAAGACGCCGACGCGGCCTACGACCAGATAATTCACCCCACGAAAATGATGCTGCAGCTTCGGTATGCTCAAGATCACTCGCTTGCGATAGACCTCAAAATAATCCTCAGCACCCTCTTGGCAATGTTTCGCAAGGATTGGCTGCCAGCAGACATCGCCGACGTTCCGCGTTTAAAACCCGCAACTCCAGCAGGCACCCTCACAGCAGCAACACCCGCAGCTGCACCATCCACCGCCTTCGATACCGTCACCGAGTTGCCGGGCTTTCAAGCCACTCGGGATCAACTTTCCATGCTGCACACTCGCTACGCTTGGGCGGCCGAATATGCACGGGACAAGGATGTGTTGGAAGTTGCTTGCGGCTCAGGTATTGGACTTCAATCTCTGGCATCGGTGGCCAACCGTGTGGTCGGCGGCGATTACGACCCGCAACTGGTCGATATCTCGCGGCAACACAACCATGATTCGATTGAAGTGGCAGCGATGGACGCCCACAAATTACCTTATCAAGATGAGTCTTTCGACGTCGTCGTGCTGCTCGAAGCAATCTACTATCTTCCCGACGCGAAACGCTTTCTCCAAGAGGCAAGGCGAGTGCTGCGTCCCGGGGGAAACTTGTTGATCAACTCAGCCAATTGCGAACGCCGCGACTTCAACCCCAGCCCCTTTAGCACTCGCTATTTCTCAGCCAAAGAACTTCGCCAACTGTTGGAGGCAGAAGGTTTTGACGCCACCCTGTGGGCTGGCTTTCCGACCGCCCCACATGGCGTTGTCGGTAAGATCCAACAATCTTGTCGAGAAGTGGCGGTCAAATATCACTTGATACCCAAGACGATGCGTTGGAAAGCGGTCATAAAACGCATTTTCTACGGTCAACTAAAACGCCTGCCAGCGTCACTCACCATTGACTCCAGCATGGTCGAACCGTTGACCGCGTTGGGCAACCCAGCAGCGGTGGATAATTTTAAAGTTCTGTACGCGGTCGGCAAGCGACGTGCCGCCCAACAAACGATCGCCGCGTAAAGAGCAATGATTTCTTCACAATCCTACAATCACTATACCTGTCTTCCATTTCGGAGCTCACGATGTCCGCAGTTACGCGCAGTGTTCCGTTCTTTAACTACCCAGCACTGTTCAACAGCGAACAGGAAAAGCTGACCGAAATCTTTGTTGACGTCGCCCGCCGTGGCGCCTTCATTCATCAAAGCGACTTAATCACGTTCGAGAAACGCTTAGCCGAATTCGTGGGGGCCAAATATGTGTTGGGAATCGCGAATGCGACCGACGCGCTACACTTGGCGGTTCGCGCCGCAGGAATCGGGCCAGGCGACGAGGTAATCTTCTGCTCGCACACGATGGTCGCCACAGCTGCCGCAGTTGCTTTCGCGGGGGCAACCCCCGTTGCCGTCGACTGTGGCGATGACCACATGATTGATCCAGCA
>CAZHTX010000375.1:0-5855 GCA_964535475.1 uncultured Pirellulaceae bacterium | reverse complement strand
CACCACGACCCCCACGAGCTCGCCTCGTGCGGTGAAGGAGTTTCTTGGCTAGCACGCTTCCCGCGTTGCCCCGCGATCCCCGTTCCGCCCCGGCTGTTCGCTAGGTTCGCGTGCCTGTTTGTTGCCCGCGAATGGCGCGAATACACGCGAATAAGAAAGCTTGGCGGAAGTCATCAACCATGATCGGTGGTTCATTCGCGTCGATTGGCGCGCTTAGCGGGCAAACGCTCACAAAGGACGCACAGCGACGTCGAGGTTACGCCAGCCCTGAACACCGCAGACGATTCAAAGGGGTCGGCCTCTTCGATGGGACTGTTGCACATCAAAGAGGCCGCCCCCTTTGATTCCCCATGCTCGACCAGAATTCGGCGGAGTAATTTACGTTTGCGTTTTCGCAGTCGCTGGCGTATTTTGGCATTCGCTCGAAACTCTTCGGTGAGTACGTGGATTGAAGTTGTCGTAACCTCCACTTCACCCGCAAAACGCCGAGGGTTTTCGAGTTTCTTCTGTTGTCTAAGTCAGGCTCTCGCTTGATTGAGGTCTAAATGTAAATGGAACGTCAAGGAAAATCGACAGACTCTCTATTGGAGACTCTGTATAGTGAATTGCGGGACCTCGCAGCGGTGAAAATGCGTTCGGAGCGTCCTGGGCATTCCCTGCAGACAACTGCGTTAGTGCATGAGGTTTATTTGAAGCTCAATCAGGAGCGACTATCCGAAGGCTGGTCATCGAAGTCGCAATTCTTGCGTGCAGCGGCAGACGCGATGCGGCGAATTTTGGTCGATCATGCCCGAGCTATATTGAGCCTTAAGCGCGGGGGTGACCGTAAACGACAAGATTTCCTCGATGTCGCAATCGCTCTACCTATGCCGCCGGAAGATCTCCTGGCGGTGCATGAGAGTCTGGATCAGTTGGCTGCAGAAGATCCGATCAAGGCCGAGTTGGTGAAGTTACGCGTATTTGGTGGAATGAATCACATCGAAGCTGCCGAGGCCCTCGACCTTCCCAAGTCAACCGCCGACCGCTACTGGGCCTTCGCCAAAGCACGCTTGATGGAGCTGATGTCACCCGAGTAGATTTTCGACGGCTAAGCTATCTTAGCCACCCCCAGGAACATGCTCATTACAACTGCGGCTGAACCGTAAACGATATAGCGCGCAGGCGGGGAGAAGTGCAAACATTACCGCCATGGAACGAGGCTCCGGAACGACGGTGGCTACCAAGCTGTAGGTGCCGGCACTTGGTGGGCCAAGCTCGCTAATCGCAAGAGTCTGGCCAAGTTGGTTTGTTAGCGATCCTCCGGCGAGCTGGAAATCAAATGCGGAATATTCAAACTCACTTAGAACATTCGCGTCGAATCCGTCGAATTTCGATCCTGCATCGGAAAGATTCTCGTCAGCAAACCCCAAGAAATTCGCAGCCTGATTCGTTGGAAAATCGTAGATTGCCCGGGCTGCAAACGCAATGATCATCGCTCGACGGAGACAAGCTCCGGTCGTGGCGTAAACAACGCAACAATTACGATAGTCGAGCAGCATGTTGCTGCGGACAAATCAACGTCGCCTGACATTGATTTATTAACGCCTTTGATTTACCGCTGCGCAGCTTCGACTCCTCGTCGTCTTCGGAGCAGTATAATCCCGGCCAATAGGCCTGAGAAACAGAGCGAACTGGGCTCTGGAACAGCGGAAACGGCGCTGTAAGTTCCTGACGTACTGATTTCTGAAATATTCAACGTCTGGCCGAAGAAATTCGAAGTCGAAAAACGCGCGTACTGAGTATCAAAGTCTGAGTAGGCAAAATCCGTCAACAACTCCGGATCAAAACCATCAAAAGCTGGATCTCCATCTGCAACGTTTTCATCTCCAAAACCGAGCCATTGCAGGTCACTTTGGCTCTGATATGGAGCCGCATCCGCAACAAAATATGGAGCAAAAGCTAATGGCGATTCAGAGTCTTCTTCCAGGGATCCGTAGTAGAGAGCCAGATCTAACGAACCGTTGTCGAAGATGAAATCGCCGACTTCTGGAAAAAACATAAACGCAAGGTCCGCTTTGAACATGCCAACGTATTCATCATTCCATTGGCCTTCCCAAAGAGCAGGCTCAAAACTGTGGAGGTCGGAAAATGATGCAGCCAGAATGAATTCCTGCCCCGCAAGACTTTGCCCATCGAGATCGCCGGTAACCACGGTTCCTGTCATCTCGACCAAAATTTCCGCTCGACTCGTCGGTAGGAATAGTGCGGAGGACAACAGCAGAGCGGTAAGAAATACGCAAGTCTTCTGAATTTTCATGGGAAGGGCTTTTGTCAAAAAGTGGATACGTTTTGCAAATGAATTGCAGTTCATGTTGCCCACACGAACTCCGTTCGTCTTGGAGCTAACCTGGATCTCCATCGAGTTCGAAAGCTGCGTGTATTGTTTACGGCGAAAATCGCCCCGAATTCGCCTCAGGAAAAATCGAAAAAATTCGCGGGAATTGCCCGGAGACTCGTGGAAACGTATAAAGAGACCACGCGAGCAACTAAGGAGGCGAAAGAAAACGCAAAGAAATGCTATCGGGCCGATCTCTATCGGGCTTTTGTCAAAGCAGCCTTGATGACGCTGATGGCGCCGGAGAACTTCCCAGCCTGAAGGCAGACACCCCCACTGGAATGCGGCCGAAGAGGAAAATCCTCGGAAATTTACAAATCCGCTGGGGCGAATCTGCTGCGTTCTACGCCGGTAAGATAGGGAGCTGTGTAGAAACGGTACGCTAGCCAAGCGAAACTTCGGCCATGAGCGCAACGACTAAAAGACTCGAAGACATTTTCTGGGACGCCAAGCAGTTGGAGCCTGGTGAAGGGCGCGAACGTTTTATCGACCAAATCGCTGGACAAGACGCAAACTTGGCGGACGAAGTCAGGCGTCTTCTGATCCTGGATTCAAAGTCGGACGCAGTCTTTGGTGGACTGAGTGCCACGGATGAAACCCGCGATTCCGTGGCCGAAGCTGTCGCTAGCTCGGACAGTTTGTCCAGCGTGCGGGCGGGCAGCAAAATCGGTCCGTACAAACTGCTCGAACCCATCGGCGAGGGGGGGATGGGACTGGTCTATCTGGCTCAGCAATCGGAGCCCGTACGGCGAAAAGTGGCGCTGAAGATCATCAAGCCGGGGATGGACAGCCGGCAAGTCGTCGCGAGGTTCGAAGCCGAGCGGCAGGCGCTGGCGATGATGGATCACCCGCACATCGCCAAAGTGCTCGATGCGGGAGCGACCGATTCGGGTCTGCCCTACTTCGTCATGGAATTGGTTCGCGGGATTCCCATGACCGAGTACTGCGACCGAGCCAAGATGCCGACGCGGGAACGACTCGAACTGTTTCAAGACGCTTGCTCCGCCATCCAACACGCCCACAACAAAGGCGTGATTCACCGCGATATCAAACCGACAAACGTGTTGGTCACCGAGCAAGATGGAAAGCCGCTGGTCAAGGTCATCGATTTTGGGGTCGCCAAGGCCCTCACCGATAACTTGACCGACAAGACTCTCTTCACTGGCGTGTTCCAGATGATGGGTACGCCGCTGTACATGAGCCCCGAGCAAGCATCGCTCTCCAATGTCGATGTCGACACGCGTAGCGATGTGTATTCGCTGGGCGTGATGCTGTACGAGCTGCTCTCGGGTTCTTTGCCCATTTCCCACGATGAAGTGAAAGAGCTCAGCTTCGAACAACTGCGTCAGCGGATCTGCGACACCGAGCCACCCAAGCCGAGCAAACGCCTAAGCACGTTGAAAGATGATCGCGAGACTGTTGCCGAACGGCGCGGTATAGACGTCTCGCGCATCCATCAATTGGTGACCAGCGAACTCGACTGGATTGTGATGCGATCGATCGAGAAAGATCGAAAACGACGTTATCAATCGGCCAGGGAGTTTGCCGAAGACATTCAGCGATATCTCGATGGGGACCCCGTTGAGGCTTGCCCTCCGTCGACCGGCTATCGCTTGCAGAAATACTTCCAAAAGCACCGTATTGCGATCGTTACAGGATCCTTGGTTTTGTTGGCCATGGTGTTTGCCGTTGCGGGCACTTCCTGGCAGGCACTGCGCGCAACTCGGGCAGAGGTCGATCTCAGCCAGCGAGTCGTTGATTTGGCCGATGAACAAGAGCGGACATCCGTCGCCTTGTCTCAAGCCAAAGAGGCCGAAGCACTTGCAGAATCGCGAGAAGCCATCGCCAACGATCTAAAAGAAGTCGCAGAAAAGGAACGCTACTTCGCCGAGATCGCGACGACGCACTACGACATCCAGCGAAACTATTTTGAACGCGCGAAGAAAAGGTTGGTCAAGTATCTTCCCGTGACTTCACCGGAGGACGCATCATGGGAGTGGTATTACCTGTGGTCACTGTGCAATCCGGAAGAGCGAACGCTCAAGGCAACTTCGTCATCGACTTATGCAAAATGGAGTCCAGACGGGCAGTGGATCGGCGGCTCCGGCGACATTTGGAACGCCGCATCGGGTGCCTCGGTTGCACGACTATCGGTCTCCAAGATTAGCCGTTGTCGGGGTGCCTGGAGCCCCGATTCTCGTCAGTACGCCTGGGGGATGGCCGCGGACGACAACCACCCGCACATGTGGGATTTGAAAAGCAAGCGATATGTTCGCTTTCCGAGACACGGATCCAGCGTTTGGTCGGTCGCATTCAGCCCGGACGGCCGTCGATTGGCGACAGGTGGTATTGAATACAAGATTCGAATTTTCGATAAACGCTCGACGGAACTCATCACCCAGTTTGCTGTCCCCTATCACGTCAGGGATTTGGAATTTCTCGCGAACGGCGAAATGCTGCTCGCTTGCTCAGATCACTTATTTGCAATGGATCCAGATTCAACCGCCCCACCAATTGCCGTCAGCAAACAAACCTATCCCACGCAAGTATCACGAAGCCCTGAGAGCGACCGTGTGGCTGTCCTTCACGATCATTACTGGGAGATTCTCAAAACAGACGATTGGAGCCAAGAGGCACGGCACGATTTGCCGCTAAAGCGAGGTGGTGACATTGCCTGGAGTCCCAATGGCAAGTCGATTGCGATCGCGGACGGTGAATTCATTTACGTGTGGAATATCGATTTGGGAAAAATTGATGCAACACTACGAGGCCACGACGCTCCGATTAAGTCGGTTGATTGGCACCCGAGTGGTAAACAGCTTGTTTCTTCAGACGTTGCTTGGCAAGTCAAGATCTGGGACCTCGAAAGCCAGCCAGCGGAGTTCACCTTTCAAGCGGAAAGCGAACCCACGGCGATTGCGTGGGAAGACGACAAGTCGATTCGACTGACAGATGCGGACCATACTGTTTCAAGATGGGATCTCAGCACGGGAACTCGGCTGGAACAAACCAACATTCGAGAGAATGCTTCATTTGCGGAGCTTTCCGCCGACCAACGCTGGGTAGCCTTCACCGCGAAAACGGATAAGTCGAAGATTGAGATTCACCAGACAGAGAATCCAGAATCTGTCCAAACGTTGGATGGAGAAACCGGTTCCACGGTCATCAAGCTTTCGTGGTCCCCGGATACCAGACTACTGGCGGTTCTGAGAACTGGAAATTCTCCAAAGCAAGTTCGGCTTGAAATATGGAATCGAGCCCTGGGGCAGATTCAATCGACGTGGGTGTATCGACGAGATACCGCTAAATTTCATCCACGGGAGCTACTACTCGCTTGGTCACCCGATGCCAAGCGGATTGCCGTCTCAGCACAAGGCGAGGACTTTGACGGGGGGACCCAAGTTTGGTACGGCCACATTTACGTGGTCGACTCCGTGAACGCCGAAACTGTCCTGAAGCACATTTTGGGAGGTTCGGTCAG
>CAZHTX010000374.1:0-5874 GCA_964535475.1 uncultured Pirellulaceae bacterium | reverse complement strand
CTGAATCCGTAGTGTTTGGCGAGCCGCTCATTAACCATCGCGTAATCAGAATGAATAAAATCTAACACGCTGGCGTTCTGGACGAGCATCTCATTGGTCAACTCAACCGGTTCCTGCAACATCGCGGTCTTCAACAAAGGATCAAAGTTTCCCACATGCTGTTTGAAATTCAGGAAATCCAATAACTGCATATTCAGCCATTGATGCACGAAATGTTTGGCGAACCGCTTGCTGCGAGGATCGCTCAACATCCTTTCGACTTCTCCTGCCAGCACCTCCGGTTCAACCAAACGTCCGCTGGCGGCCAACTCGGATAAGCGTTCATCAGGCAGGCTGCACCACAGAAAGAGCGCCAGCCGAGTTGCCAGGGCGTGCGCCGTCAATGCGGGACGCTCACTCGCTGGCGCGGTGTTTTCAGTGGAACTCTCGTTAACGACGAACAGAAAATGAGGGGAAGAGAGCACCGTTGCCAACACCTCGACCACTGCCTGCTCGAAACTGTTGCAGCGCGGTCGCATTGTCAAAAAGAGTTCCACTTTTCGATCTATTTCCTCCTTAGCCACCGGCCGACGCCAAGCTCGCGTCATGAACCGAGAAAAGATAGCCCGCGCGTTAATACGCTCGTCTGCCGGATCGTCACTGGCTGCTTGGTCACTGGCTGCTTGGTCATTGGCTGCTTGGTCATTGGCAAAGAAAATCTTTCTGTGCGACTCCGGAGGCCACTGGTCATAAACAGGTGCGGCGACGTGCACAAAATCAATCTGTATGTCCGCTGCGGAAGCCGAACTGTTTGCCAAACGAATGTATTCCGAGGGGCTGGGAGTCACGCCCATCGGCGAAGTTTTTCTTACAGAGTTCCGCGGGTAAATTTCTCCCAACGGCACATCCCACTGAATTATCTGTGGCGCTTCGGGACCCGCGGTTACCAAGGTATCCCGCTTGCTGACTGGCAGCAAAGCACGTCCTTCGTTGCTGGCTTGCCAACCAAATAACAACTGTAAACTCGGCAGGTAGCTGTCATCAGGGTTGACTCGAGAGGCGCGCACCGTCACCCGCATTGTTCCTGCATCGGGTAATTGGTTTCCCAATTCGACCGTCAATTTTTGCGGCCCACCGGCTGGTAAGATTGCGACGCAATCATAAGACTCAGGAAAAGCGGGGGAACTATCAGAAGGCGCGAATGCATACTTCGCGCCATAGTATGCCCACTGGGCTACGGCAGTTCGACCGCTAGAGAGTTCCTTGTAGTATGCGGTGCGATGCGATTTATGGAAACTTGCTTCTAAATTCGCTAATTCAGCTTGTTGTTTCTCGGGATCCTCGGCGTGCTTTTCTTTGACTTTCGCCAGCTGTTCGTCTTGCTTACGCCATTCACGTTCAGCAGCATCCCGCATGGCAACTCCCCAGTAGCGAGTGGGGGGCCGCTGGCCTTCAACCGTGGCTCGACGCAAAGCCTTCCGCGCGAGCCGGTGATACATTTCGAACTGAGAAACGGAAAGATGCAACAGCTCGGAACTGTTTTCAAAACCATCTTCGGAGTGAGCCTCCGGGGGCAAATCTTTGGCAAAGTCCCAAGGCAAACCGAGCAGGTCTTGCATCGCGTAATTATATTCGTAACGCGTGAGCCGGCGGAAAGCAGACTGAGAACCGGAATTTCGCCGCACCACTGACGCCGTATGCAATTCAGCGGAAAGCCAATCGACAACCTGGGCACGATCATCATCATCCATAACCATGTCAGCCGGCGGCGGCATCTCCCCTTTGGACAAAACCGCGAAGACTTCAGTCCACCAATCAACATCCTCTCCCGAGACAATGTCGGGATTTAATGTGTCGATACGAATGTTTCCCTCACTCGCATCGGGGCCGTGGCAATCAAAACAGTTCTGCTCCAAAATCGGCCGAATCGCTGCCGCAAATTCGGCCAAATTCGCTTGCGGCACCAGCGGACTGGCTCCCGCTGCGTCCACCGCGGTGGGCTGCTGTGGTGCCGCATTTTTGAACCGCGAACGCGCGGTCCCGGCCGCCCGCGCCTCCGCCAAACTCAGACGCTCGCCCGTGGTTTCAGATTTCGCCGGCGGCGGTTGCTGTGGCGAATTGTCGGGATTGCCGGAATCATCGCCCCCCATTGCCGTTACCGCGAAGCAGCAGCAGACACAGAAAGCAAATAAAAGTCGGTGAACTCTGTTTCGCGAAGACAACATAGGCGGGAAGACCAATTCGTTTCGGATACTCGTCAACTGGCGGGAATATTCCTGGCGAATCAACCGCAAGCGGTCGGCGGCTAAATCATACGGGAATATCGGACTTTCATTTTAGACTGTTACCATTTGATATGATACGACTGGCCTCGCTTCTTTTTCTCCGCGTCATTGAAATCCCGCAGCGAGCCTGCGGACTTCGCCCAAGCCCCCTAAACTGAGCGTTTTCATGCATTGGACTTCTTTCTCCAGCCTCTCTCTAGCACTTTTCTGCGGCACATTCGTGTGTCCCGCCAACGAGCAAGTCGCTTTTGGCCAGCAAACGGCCCAGCAGCAAACGGCCCAGCGAGCAACCGTCGGCAACTATCCACCAAACTTCGAAACGGCCCGGCGAGAGGTCTACAAAACAGTCGGCGACGTGGAGATTCCGCTTTATATTTTCGAGCCTGAAGACGCTGCTTCGAGCCTCCCCCGGCCAGCGATTATCTTTTTCTTTGGCGGCGGCTGGACCAGTGGCACGCCCAAGCAATTCGAACAACACTGCCTCCACCTTGCCCAGCGGGGCATGGTGGCCATCGCGGCCGATTACCGCGTCGCCTCGCGACATCAAGTCAAACCAGTGGACTGCGTGCGAGATGGACAAGCCGCAATTCGTTGGATCCGCGAGAACGCCGGACGGTTGCATATTGACGCGGAGAAAATCGTCGCCGCCGGGGGCTCTGCTGGAGGGCACGTGGCAGCCTGCACCGGCTTGCTAGACGATCTCAATCCGACAGAACAAGGTGGAACTGCAATCGAGAGTGACACAGCATCGCGCCCTAACGCGTTGGCTCTGTTCAACCCCGCAGTGGTCCTGGCGGCGGTTGAGGGGCAGGACGATTTCTTCAGCAACAAGGGAATCGCCAACCGCCTCGGCGTGCCCGCGGAAAGCCTCTCGCCCTACCACAACATCAGTGAGCATGCCCCACCAACAATCATCTTCCACGGTACGGGCGATAAAACGGTACCATTTTGGACCGTCGAAAAATTTACCTCGAAAATGAAATCGCTCGGCAATCGCTGTGAACTAAAGTCGTTCGCAAACCAACCCCACGGCTTCTTCAATTATGGTCGCGGCAACGGCAGCAATTATCTCACCACGCTCAGGCAGTTAGATGAGTTCCTTGTTAGCCTTGAGTACCTTGCCAAGCCAGCCCGCGTTAACCCGCTCGAACAAATTGATGACACCCCTGGCTTACCGCGAGTGTTGTTAATTGGCGATTCAATCTCAATGGGCTACACCTTGCCAGTCCGTCAGTTACTTGCGGGGCAAGCGAACGTACATCGCCCCGCAGAAAATGGCGGCCCCACAACCAATGGCCTAGAAAAATTAAAGCAATGGCTGGGCGACGGCCAATGGGATCTGATCCACCTAAATTTTGGGCTGCACGACCTCAAATTCATTGGCCCCGAAGGGCAGAACCTGGCCGACCCCGAGGATCCCGCCAACAAACGCCAAGTTCCACTCGATGAATATGAGAAGAATTTAAGAGCGTTGGTCCTGCAACTGCAGGCGACAGGAGCCAAACTGATCTGGCGAAACACCACCCCCGTTCCACCGGGTGCTCGCGGGCGAGTTGTCGGCGACGCAGCAAAATATAACGAAGTGGCTGCCGGGATCATGAAAGAGCAGGGGATCCAAATCCACGACATGTACGGCTACGTGCGTCCGCGAATGAGCAACATCATGCTGAAGACGAATGTTCACTTTACCCGCGCCGGTTACGAACAACTCGCTGGAGAGGTGGCCACCGTCATCCGCAAGGCACTTGACACGAGTGACGATTAAGAACCTATCCGAAAACTGTGAGCCGACGGCGCTAGCCGCGGGCCTTTTTTTCTGGTTTTCGGATAGGTTCTAAAGACATCAACGCATCAGCAAAGATCGTGCAAATGAAAGCGATGATCCTGGAGCGAACGGCCGCACTCAGCGAGCAACCGCTACCGTTGAGATTGGTCGAGATGGAGGTTCCATCTCCCCTGCCAAGAGAGTTGTTGATTCAAGTCTCTGCTTGCGGCGTTTGCCATACTGAGTTGGATGAAATTGAAGGCCGCTTAAAACCGCCACGCCTGCCCGTGATTCCTGGCCACGAAGTCGTTGGCAGAGTCTTCCGGTGTGGCGAGGGGGCAACAAAATTCAATCTTGGCGACCGCGTGGGCGTGGGTTGGATTCATCATTCCAGCGGCGAGCCAAACGAAAATCTATCCCCGGATTTCCGGGCAACCGGTTGCGATGTAAACGGCGGCTACGCGGAATACATGACAGTACCGGAAGACTATGCCGCCGCGATCCCCGATGGGTTGACTGACGTTCAAGCCGCACCGCTACTTTGTGCCGGAGCGATTGGCTATCGAGCGTTGCGGCTGAGCGGAATTCGCGATGGCGACCCCTTAGGATTGATGGGCTTTGGCGGATCAGGTCACCTTGTATTGCCGACAGCCAAGTATTTATTTCCCAACTCGCCGATCTTCGTCTTTGTTCGCGATGAATCGGTACAAGCCTTTGCGCGTCAACTCGGTGCGGATTGGGCAGGCGGCGTTGACTCGCAACCACCGCAAATGTTGCAAGCCATGATCGACACAACGCCTGCTTGGAAACCTGTGATCGCGTCGTTGGAAAAACTTCGACCGGGAGGTCGCCTCGTGATTAACGCAATTCGCAAAGAAGAAGCAGACAAAAGTGAACTACTCCAGCTGAGCTACCATCGACACCTCTGGATGGAGCGAGAGATCAAATCGGTCGCCAACCTGACTCACTACGACATTGCGGAATTTTTACCGCTGGCGGCCGCCATTCCGCTGCAGCCCGAGGTTACGGTCTATCCGCTGGCCAGAGCAAACGATGCTCTGCTTGACCTACGTCGCGGACGCATCAAGGGAGCAAACGTGTTAGTCATCGGCAGCGAATAAACGCTCTGCTGCGTAGCAAGCTATTTCCTCGATTCTGGAAACTTTCCACGATTCTGGCAACTGCTTGACTGCCCTCAAGCGGCCCTGGCATATCAGTTGCTCAACTTTTCCATGGATGCCCCAGCAATTAAGCGAGCACGCCGACCTTTTTTTTGGCAAGACTGATCCCAAGGCACTGATCCCAAAGCGAAATGATGACTGATCCATTTATCGAATCGCAGTGGCAGGAATTAATCGCGCATTTGCGAACATGCGCGGAGTCGGTCACGAGCGACCCACAAGAGAAACGCAAATTTGTCGAGCAATGCGAGTCGTTTTCCAATAATGAGACTCCCGCTGGCTATCGCGAATTGCTAGCGGCCACCGCCGAAGCAGCAAGGCTGGCAATAGCATGGCAAGCACCGCGAGCAGCAGAGATCGACCATGAAAGCGAGCTTGTGGACGAAGCGAGCGAAGAAAGCTTCCCCGCTAGCGATCCTCCACCCTTCAGTCGCGCACACGCCTGAACACCAAACACCGCGACCTTCGCAGTGCGTGGGAGAGACCTGCAGCAGTCCGACAGCGATGCACTTCATTATCAGCGCGACATTTGCAATCACGCCGGCCAGGAGATGTTAGAAAATGAGTAACGCACCAGAGCTTGATCGGCCTTGGCTCATTGCGGTTTGGCCCGGCATGGGGCACGTCGCTTTGAGCGCTGGATATTACCTGATGTCCAAGCTCG
>CAZHTX010000373.1:0-5881 GCA_964535475.1 uncultured Pirellulaceae bacterium | reverse complement strand
CGGGCCATCAGTGCGGGTGACGGCGAACGTCAGGTTGTCCGTCCCCGCCGACAAGGTCTGAATCGTCAGATTCTCCAGATCCCAACCGCTGATGTCGGCTGTGGCACTGTCGGCCGGCGCGACGTAGGTGTTGACGCCATCACGGAGCATCGTCCCCGCGCGCAAACCACCCAGTTCGATTCGCAACGTCCCCGCATCGTTGGCATCATACGTATCTGCATCCACGTGCAAAGCCAGCGGGACACCCGCCGATCCCGTCGCATTTTCAGCAACCGAGTAAACCGGCGACAACTGTGTGAACTCGCCTGACGCAAGCGTGTAATAGCCATCCGAGAATTGCAGCACCTCGACGCTCGACAGCGTATCAACACCATCGCGCCCTTGAGTCGAATCCATCAGCGTGTGCGTACCGTCGCCGTTATCAAGCAGCGCATATTCGCCATAACGGCCTTGATAGATTGCAAGATCTTTGCCATCGCCACCGTCAATGTTATCGCCGACGATACCATCGGCGTGCAACGTTTCTATCCGCAGGTTATCGATACCCAAGGCTTCGTCATTCACGGCTTGATTCAGCGTAGTCGCAAAACCCAGTTTGATTGAAGGATCCGGATTCTCGATCACCAACTTGAAGCGCAACTGCTGATCAATCCAACCACCAAACCCCTGATTCACTGAGGCGTCATCCAGCGGCTCCATCGTCCACTTGACACCTCCCAGTTCTCCGCTGCGTTCCCCCGCCGATCCATTATTGACGATGAAGGGCGTATCAATGACCATCACATCATTGACGTAAACTTGAAACCGTTCGTTATCCCAAGAGTCGAGTCGCAACATATCGAACTCGATCACGGCAACATCTTGGCCACTGGGCAATGTGAAAGTTTTTTCCACAACCCCGTCAGTCCCGGTAAATCGCCCCAGGAATTCACCGTAGCTTCCCGCAAAGGAATGATCCCAGGGCGTAATCGAGGTTCCCGTGAGACCGAACTCTCCAGCATTCGAAGCACCGCCCCAAACGTTCGGTGTTACCACCAGATCGCCGCTGGCATAGCCGCTCTGAATACCTTCGATCTGACTGTTGGTTCCTTCCAAGGAGGTCGCCGTGTCGTTGCTATAATCGAGCTGAGCGACCAGGATGTCCGAATCTCGCGGATCGAAAGCAACCAACGAAACGGCGACTTCACCTCCGTTAGGCCCGACATTCGTATCGTAATACCAGGTGTCGCTGCTGGGGTCGAACTTGACGGCAACGAGATTGCTCGCGTTCCCTGAGAAAACGGGATTGGCGGCAAAGCGGGTGGCGAGGGACTCGCTGGAATATAGTAGATAACCAATACCCGTCTGGTTGTCGGCAGCCGCCGCACCACTGTTCAAACTGCCCAAGGAGAGCGCCGTGCCGGTTGGTTGCCCGGCGACCCCTCCGTCAACGACCCAATCATCAGTGATATTGTTTGACCAACCGCTGGCCCCAGTTTCAAAGTTTTCGTATGTCACCAAAGTCCGAGTCGCATCGCTGCTCGCTCCGCCACTCAACACGTCCTGACCAGCACCGGCAATGAGCGCATCGTCAGCAGTCCGTTCCAGCCGCAGATTATCTAGCAGCGTGCCGCGAGAACTGACATTCGCTTCCGTGTCGGTCAGCGTCAACGTGTTGCTGCCGTCGCCGCTGCCGGCAATTAACTTATAAGAGTACGTCGTCCAAGCGTTAGGCGAAGTATCGATCGTATCGACAAGCGCGCCGCCCCAGTAGATCGCCAATGTCTCACCAGTACCGGCGTTCTCCATCCGCGCATCGAAGGTGAATGTTAACAGCTCGCCTGTCGCCACGCCGGCGACGGTCTGGCTGATGGTCGCCTGATTCATGTCGATGTTGTAGTCGCCGTCGGTAGTCAAGAAGTTGTTGTGGTTGGCTTCATGCACATCGATCGCCCCACCGGAAACAGTCCAGCCCGTCAGATTGCCCGAGCCGGCCGCAGCGACGCTATACCCTCCCGACGCAGGTGTGGGCAACGCGCCCAGTTCCTCGAACGAGCCGTTGAATAGCAGGTTCGTCTCGCTGGGGGACTGCTCATCACCTGTCAACGCATCATCGCCGCCTCCGCCAACCAACACATCGCCGCCGCCACCGACCAACGCATCATTGCCATCAGCCGCGTCCGTTTCAAACACGCGGACGGCAGAAATCAACGGCCCACCGCTTGTCGTTCCCGATGTGCTGGTGAACGAGAGCGTAGTGGCAGAGTCCGTCGCCGTAAAAGTAAATGACTTGGCATGCCAAGGCATATTCGTCCAAGTCACGCCATACGGGATTTCGTTGACGATACTCGCACTTTGTCCGTCAGCGGCGATGGTTAGCGAATTAGCCGACGTACCGTTGCTGCCCATGAAGAAGGTAACGGTGTACTGCTGCCCCACTTCGGTCACCAAGCTGGTTTCGATGCCACCGAAGCCAGCGTTTCCATTCAAATCGACTGCGCGGCCGTCTCCGGGCACAACCAGTCCGACGTAGCCATTTTGAAGGAAGTCGACATTATTTTGCGTTACCGTCCAAGCGCCCGAAGTGCCGCTGAAACTACTTTGCCCCGCCGATGTCACCGAGTTAAAATCACCCGCCGCGCCCAGCAGATCGACCGCACCGCTGACGATGTCGCTTCCGGCCGCTCCATCATGCGAGTCATCGCCAATGGTTCCCTCGATCACATTTTGATCGGCATCCCCCGTGGCCAAAACGTTTAACCAGCTCGACCGCAAAGCCGCGTCGATTGGCACATCACTCTCAATCAGACCAACGGCAAATTCCAGTTCCCAATCACCACCCAGCGTTTCGTGGCCCGTCAAATCGGTGCTGGCGGCCACGTCGGCTCCAGTCAGCTCCGCCAGAGTCTCCACCCATTGCTGCCCTTCCCAGCCAGCCGCCACGTCGCAGCCCCAGATGAGAAGATCCGCGTCGGCACGCAGCGAATCGGCCCAACTGCCGATTAACAATGATTGCTTGCTCAATGCCTGAAGATCGATCACGCCGTCGCCAAGCAAAATCTCACCACTTTGCCCGTGGGAGAAAATGTGAACGGCATCCAACTGCACATCGCCAAATGATTTGATGGCGCGATCAATTGCGGCGATTCCGTCTTCATCGCTATCAACGATGACCACATACTCTGATTGCAAACTGTCTAATAACTGCTCGAGGTCGGCCACTCGCGAGTCGACAATGGTCAACTCGATTGATTGGTCACTACTGAGCCTGTCACTGTTCAGGTCGTAACTGTCCAATTCATGAATATTCGCTTCAAGACTATTCAAGTCTGCTTCGAGTTCGTCGAACACGGCGAACATATCGTTAAAATCGCCATCGGCAGCAGGGGTCGAGGAGGCGAGAAAATCTTCTGCCAACTGGTCATTTGAAAAACCGTCCATGCCGTCGGTCGCGTTCTGAACCTCCTCGGGCTCGACCCACGTGGCGCTCAGCATAATCCTCGGTTCGAGGTCGATCACCCTCAAGGGCTGACGTTGCCGCGGCGTTGACGCGTCAGCGGGTTGTCCCGCTTGGGACGATTGTTCAGATGCTGCCGCGGAGTTCGCCGATAAGGAAGCACGCAAGCGAGCGGCTCGACGAATCACATAGTCGCGAAAATTCATGAGGCTGCCTAACAGTGGGGCTTTTTGCAATCTTAAAATGCACTGTCACGACAGACCGTGGTAACTTCAGCTTCCTAGGGCGAGGACAGCTTAGAGACCGCGACTGTCCGAGAGTGAGAGGCCGGCGATAATTCGCTCGGCGGCAGAACAAGGAAACCAGCAGGCAACTCGCCATTGCTATTTTCTATTTCAAACACGCAGCGTACGGTCATTGACCCTGCGTCAAGCACCGGATCAATGCTGGTGAGCTTGGCGGTGACGTCGCGTTCAACGGGTGTTTGGCCACGCAGTTGATATGACTTTCCCAGCTTAAGACGATCGTATTTTGACAGGGAAATCTGCAACTCGACCGTCAAGCGATCTAAATTGACAATTCGCATCAACTCGGTAGTCGCCTCTGGCTGGGCGCCACTTTTGACCCGCACGCGGCTGACCATCCCGGAAATTGGCGAGGAAATGGTCAACCGGGAAAGCTTGATCCTCTCCAGCTCGACGCGCTGTTTCACGTGCGTTAATTCTTCTTCCGCACTTTGCAGCGCCGCTTGTGCTTTTCGCAATGCATTCCGTGCCGCATCAATATCGTTTTGGGGTAAACGATGATGTTGATCGACGGCGAGCAAACGATTCAAGACTTGCTCGGTATGTTCAACATCCGCCGCAGCGAAAGCCAACTGCCCACGTTGGGACATTTCGGTCGTCAAGACTTGTAAGGCAGCTTTTGCGAGATCATCCTCAAATTGCACCAATGGTTGCCCAGCTTCGACCCAAACTCCATCCTCGACCAAAACCTGCTTGACGCGTTCGGTGGTCGTCGCACGAATAACGACGGATGCTTTGGGGGTGACCAAGCCAGGCAACTCGCTGCGCACGCTATCCGATGCTGTGACGAAGCTCGGTGGAAAGCTTGCCCAAAGTAAGAATAACGGTAAATGGAGGAAGCGCAGCATGTTAAAAACGGGTGCCAGCTCGTGGTAGGTTGGAGCTTCCGCAGGAGTGCACAGAAACGGAAGGGCCTTAAAACATAAGTCGTCAAATTCGCCCGGGGGTTGTATTGACATGACAAAGGGGACACTTGGCAGCACCATTGGTTATCTAAAGCGGTTGTTCGCATACCACGGAACAGCACAGTTATGCTGATTGTTCCCGTCGCCCAGAGTGTTTGAGACTTCGCCAACCGGCCGCACCATGAGCAATGATCATGGTCGTTAGGTTTAATCGGAGAAATCGCTACACACTCGCACGCCCAGCGATTGATCATGAACTCGACGGCTAATCCCTAAATACGAATTCATGCTTTTGCCGAACCCAAGGGATGCGTAGGGTTCTAGCGCGGAACCACAAAACTATTTGTAGATTTCTAGGAATGAGCCAATATGAAGAGGGGTCGAAATCGTCGTCCGATCCCCTCTTGGCTGGCAGCCGGACCATTTCTTTTCATGCTGGCGGTTGGCTGCGCATCGGATCGCCATCCCAGCCCAAAGTTTAACGTCATTGAATTGCCGCTAGACTCCGCAGTGTCACCCGACGCAGTGTCACCCGACGCAGTGCCACCCGACGCAGTGCCACCCGACGCAGTGCTACCCGACGCAGTGCCGGCATCGATCAGCCAAGCTTCCCTCGAACCTCCGCGGGCAGAGCCACGATCAGAACCTGCCCCGCACTCCGCCGGGGATAAGGTCTCACATGGAAGCCAACGGAACCAGCTCGCCAGCTCGCGGAACTCGCCGCCGTCGAGCAGTCTGCCGGCACCAAAAGCCACGGTGACGCCAGCACTCCGCCTCGTCGATAATGATCCCGTGAGCTGGTGGGAATCGCTCGCCGATCCACAGCTAACCAGCTTGATTGCCGAAACCTTGGCGGCCAATCCGAATGCGGCACAAGCTGCCGCGCGATTCGCCGAGAACCAATCGCTGCTAATGCGCTCGAAAGCCGAAATGCTTCCGCGGGTTGGTTCCACCATGCAGTTTGATCGTCGTCAATTTAGCCAAAACGGCAACGCCTTCGTCCAGCAATCTTCTTCGACCACGGGGTTCGATTTCTACTCCAATGGTTTGCAGAGCAGTTGGGAACTTGATCTCTGGGGGCAATTAGCCCAACGGCAAAGTGCCGCGCGAGCCGAACTGCAAGCCGCTGGTTTTGATATTCAAGATATTAACGTCAGCTTGACCGCGGAAGTGGTGCGGGCCTTTGTGGAACTGTGTCTGACAAATGCTCAAATTCAAATTGCCCAAGCCAACGC
>CAZHTX010000372.1:0-5889 GCA_964535475.1 uncultured Pirellulaceae bacterium | reverse complement strand
GGCTGGCAAGCTGCTTGTGACGCCGAGCTGGACAGGCATATCTGGGCTGCCGCAAACGCCAGCAGCAGGGGGGCGAGCGTGAATTTCAGTGGTTTTTGGGAAACTGACCGAACAAACATGGGGTGAATACCTGTCTATACTTAAGAAGTGGAGGCGGTTTTCGACAGCCGGAGAAGCTAAGAACGTGTAAAGAACCATCACCAGGTTGAGAAAATAGAGTGATTTGATCTTTCGCAACAGTTAGCGCTCTGGCATATTCGACGTATTCCGGATAACGGGCCAGTTCTTGCCCGATACCACTGTATACATTTTTCGGCCGTAAACTGGCCTCGCTCCGCATTTCAAAGTCGGGCGGGTTGGGCGGCCCCACGTTGGCTCAGGTGAGACGAATGAAGCTGGAGAATCTGCGAAACATTGGGATCAGCGCCCACATCGATTCGGGAAAAACGACCCTTTCGGAGCGGATCCTGTTTTACACCGGCCGGATCCACAAGATTGAAGAGGTGCGGGGTTCGGGCGATGGCGCCACGATGGACCACATGGAGTTGGAAAAGGAGCGGGGGATTACGATCACCAGCGCCGCGACCAGCGTCGCGTGGAAGGATTTTGGCATTAACCTAATCGATACCCCTGGCCACGTTGACTTTACGGTCGAAGTGGAACGTTCGCTCCGCGTGCTCGACGGCGCCGTATTGGTGCTGTGCAGCGTCGGTGGCGTGCAAAGTCAATCGATCACGGTTGACCGTCAAATGAAGCGATACCAAGTGCCTCGTTTGGCGTTCATCAACAAAATGGACCGTACCGGGGCCAACCCCCGCCGCGTCATGCAGCAATTGCGTGATAAACTCGGTGCCGACGCGTTCTTCGCCCAATTGCCAATTGGTGCCGAAGACAAGTTCGAAGGTGTGGTCGACTTGATCACCATGAAAGCACTTCGCTTCGCCGGTGCCCGCGGTGAGATCGTCGAGGAGGGCGAAATCCCGGCTGATCTGCTCGAAGAAGCTCAAGAAACACGCGCCGCGATGTTGGAATCGTTGTCGATGTACAGCGACGAGCTGATGGAAAAACTGCTCAGCGAAGAAGAAATCAGCGAGGAGATGATCCACCGCGTGATGCGGGAAGCAGTCCTCGGTGGTGCAACCCCGGTCTACATGGGCAGTGCCTACAAGGACAAGGGAGTTCAGCCCCTGCTCGATGCGGTTATCTCCTACCTGCCGTGCCCGCTCGATCGTGAGATCTTCGGACGCGACCCTAAGGATGAAACCAACAAGATCATGCTCAAACCCGATCCGAGTTTGCCATTCGTCGGGATGGCTTTCAAGATCGTTGAAGATCCGTTTGGTCAGTTGACCTTCATGCGGGTCTACCAAGGCACGATCAAGAAAGGCGACAGCTACTACAACCAACGGATGGGACGGAAGGAACGTTTCAGCGCGATCGTGCGAATGCACAGCGATAAGCGTGAAGTCATCGAAGAAGCCTCGGCGGGCGACATCGTGGCGATCACGGGAATCGATAGCGCCTCGGGCGATACCTACTGTGCGACGCGTGATTACTGCACGCTGGAGTCGATGTTCATTCCCGATCCGGTGATTAAGGTGGCCGTCTCGCCAGCAAGTCGCTCGGATGCCGACAAGATGGGCAAAGCGCTGCAGCGATTCCGCAAAGAGGATCCCACCTTCCGCGTCTTTACCGACGAGGAAACCAACGAGATCCTCATCAGCGGGATGGGCGAGCTGCACCTCGACGTCTACGTCGAACGGATGCGTCGTGAATACAAAGTCGAAGTCGAAGTCGGGGCTCCCAAGGTCAGTTACCGAGAAGCTCCCACGCAAGCCATCGAATTCAACCACAAGTTCAAGAAGCAAACCGGTGGTAGCGGTCAGTACGGTCACGTGGTCGGCAAATTGCTGCCCACCGAATCGGATTCCGAAGGTAGCTTCGAATTTGTCGACAAAGTTGTCGGGGGTCGGATTCCCAAGCAGTATATCCCGGCGGTCGAAAAGGGCTTCCGCGATTCGCTGACCAAGGGACCGATTGCCGAGTACCCAGTGGTCGGTACCAAAATCGAACTCGAGGATGGTAGCTATCACGACGTCGATAGTTCGGAAAAGGCTTTCTACACTTGTGCTCAAGAATGTTTCCGTGAGTACTTTAAGAAAGCGGGCCCGGTGTTGCTCGAGCCGATCATGAAGGTTGAAATTGAGTGTCCCGAGGACTTCCAAGGTACGGTTGTGGGTAACGCCATTAGTCGTCGTGGTTTGATCACCAGCACCGAATCGCGTGACGCTGTCAGCTACATCGAAGCGGAAGTTCCCTTGGCTGAAACCTTTGGGTATGCCACCGACTTGCGGAGCATGACTCAGGGTCAAGGAACCTTTACGATGGAACTGCTGGCATATCGTCGCACCCCGTCGAACGTGCAGGAAGAAATTATCGCCAAGAAGAAAGAGCAGCAGGCGGTGGGTGCCAAGTAATTGGTGGCTCCTCCGAGTTTTCCAGATAAATGCTGCGTCTCTTAAAAGTAGACCGCGATTCATTGGCCAATTGGCCGGAATCGCGGTTTTTTTGTTGCGCCCTCCGGATGCCGCCGGTGTTGGCAAGTATGATAATCTGTGAAATTCGCATCGGCGCCAAACCTGACGAAAGCGTATGATTCGCTTCGTTATCCAGCCATCGGTCACCTCCCTCGTTAACCTCGCTGACGACAATGCTTGATGAAATTCGAGTCGATGACGAGTTAAGCTCCGAATCTCTACCCACGGAAGGTGTGGATCCGCAGCGAATTCCGCATCCGGAATCGGCGACACCGCTGACGATCTATTGGACTTATGTAATCCCTTTAGCGATTTTGCACGTCGCCGCCCTATTAGCCTTTGTGCCCTATTTCTTCAGTTGGGAAGGCTTAATCGTCGGCGTACTGGGGCACTTCACCTTCGGCATGTTTGGCATCACGATCGGGTACCATCGATTACTGACGCATCGTGGGTTTACCTGTCCAAAGTGGCTGGAACACAGCTTCGCCGTGATGGGGATGTGCAATTTACAAGACAGCCCGGCTCGCTGGGTGGCAATCCACCGCATGCATCATCAGCACAGCGATCATCAACCCGACCCGCATTCCCCGTTGGTGAACTTTCTTTGGTCCCACGTGGGCTGGGTCGTTTGTCGAAATCGAGACCACGATCACATTCGCTTTTTTGAGCGTTACGTGCGTGATCTGTTGCGGGACCCTTTCTATCTCAACTTGGAAAAACGTTATCGTTGGCTGGGGATCTATTTGGGCCACGCTTTGGTGATCACTGCCATCGGTGGAGCGTATGGCTGGTTTGCTGCGGGCACGCTGGCCGGTTCCATTCAAATGGCCTACAGCTGGCTTGTCTGGGGCGTGATCGTCCGCACCGTATTTGTGCTCAATGGGACTTGGGCCGTCAATTCGTTAGCCCACCTGTTCGGCTATCGTAATTATGAAACGCGTGACCACAGTCGCAACAACTGGTTGGTTGCCCTCTTGTCGCACGGTGAGGGCTGGCATAACAACCATCACGCCAGCCCGCGAGCGGCTCGGCACGGGCACCGTTGGTACGAGTTTGACATGTCCTGGTGGATCATTTTAGCGATGGAGAAAGTCGGCCTGGCGAAAGACGTCGTACGACCTAAAGTTGAAGATGCGGCCGGCTGACCCCTTTGTTTTCTCGCCTTACTTTTGCTCCCTTGCCGCCCCCGATTCGCCGACGGCGAATCGAGGGCGGCCAGGGAGGGTTTTTCAGGAGCTGGCCTGGTAGCTTACCAGTTGTGATCCCGATCCGGGGCAAGCCCGGCGGAAATCGATCACTGCGATCGAGAATGGGATTCGGGAAATCCAGCGGTTTTTCCCAAACATCACGCCAGCCAGCGAGCGGCTCGGCACGGGCACCGTTGGTACGAGTTTGACATGTCCTGGTGGATTATCCTGGCGATGGAAAAAGTTGGCCTAGCGAAAGACGTCATACGGCCTAAAGTGCAAGATGCGAGCGGCTGACAGTGACGTTGCCGCTTAGCTGAGGATGTCGTGGATGACTTCGCCATGCACGTCGGTGAGCCGAAAATCACGGCCTTGGAAACGATAGGTCAAACGCGTGTGATCAAAGCCTAACATGTGAAGAATGGTGGCTTGTAAATCATGCACGTGCGTCGGTTTCTCAGCGACGGAGAAGCCGAGTTCATCACTGGCCCCATAATCGAGTCCACCTTTCACGGCACCTCCCATCAGGCACATGGAAAAGGCATCGGGAAAGTGATCGCGGCCTAACACTCCGCTGGCTGAAGTTCGCCCTTCCTGAAAAGGAGTTCGCCCAAACTCGCCTCCCCAAATGATTAAGGTGTCGTCCCATAAGCCGCGCTGTTTGAGGTCCTTGACCAAAGCGGCTATCGGTTTATCCATAGTGCCACACTTGTCGGTTAAACCACTTTTCAAACCCAAGCCTTCGCCCGTGCCGTGGAAATCCCAACCCCAATCGAAGAGCTGAATAAATCGCACGCCCGCTTCACTCAAGCGACGAGCTAACAGGCAGTTATTAGCGAAACTCGCGCCCCCCGGCTGGGCTCCGTAAGCGGCCAGCGTTTCGGCCGACTCTTGAGTGATATCCATCACCTCGGGCACTGAAGTTTGCATGCGAAAGGCCAGTTCGTACTGAGAGATCCGGGTCAGCGTTTCCGGGTGCCCCATCTCGGCAGCTTGCAGCGCATTCAAATCGCGCAGCGCATCGAGGCTCAAGCGACGAACTTTACGACTCATCCCATCAGGATCGGAGGCATACAGCACGGGATCTCCTTTGGACCGACATTGCACGCCTTGGTAAATCGATGGCAAGAAACCATTTCCAAAAGAATTTTTGCCACCGTTGGGTTGCACTCCGCTGGAGATTAAGACGACGAAAGCGGGCAGATTTTCGTTCTCGCTGCCTAAGCCATAGGTTGCCCAGGAACCCAACGATGGACGTCCCGATCGGGGTGATCCGGTCAGCAACAGCAGCTCGGCTGGCGCGTGGTTGAATTGATCGGTGTACATGCCATGCAAGATGCACATGTCATCGGCAATCTCATGGAAATGGGGAATCGCATCCGACATCCACATCCCATTCTGGCCAACTTGTTGCCACTTTCGCGGTGACCCCAACAGCTTGGGCGTACCACTGGTGAAAGCAAACTCTTTCCCTTTGACAAATTCATCGGGACAATCGGTACCACTGAGACGAATCAGTTCGGGTTTATAATCGAACAAATCAAGGTTCGGTGGCGAGCCGGTCATGTGCAAATAAATGACGCGTTTGACTTTGGCCGGCAAGGGGGGCTGCCGCGGTGCGAGCGGGTTGTCGCGGTTCGAGGTTAGATCCGCTTTGGACGACGCCGGCTCATTCCCCCGGGCATCGGAGCCTAGCAACGAGGCGAGCGCGGCGGCACCGATGCCGGCGGTTGATTGGGAGAGGAAATGCCGGCGAGTGTTTTGCTGGACTTGCAAAATTTTGGGGGCGTGCCAATTCATGGTGGGATCACTGCGTTTGGGAGGGAGTGTGCTGGTGATGGGATGGGATTGCCTGGCGTTAGCGGGGCATCAGCATCTCATCGAGGTTCAAGACCGCGTTGGCGACGACCGTTAAAGCGGCCATTTCCACCGGATCACTATCCGCCGGTAAGGGACCAAGGGGTTGCTCGGCTAACTGTCGCGCTTCTTCCGCGTGGTCGGCATACTCTTGTTGGACACGCTCATAGAGATCGAGCAGCAGAGCTGTCTCCGCCGAGTTGGGAGATCTCAGTAGCGCGCGGCTGAAGATCTGCTTCAACTGCGACTCCAGTTCGGGCAAGGATGCCGCACCCCGCGCCAAAGCTTGAGCCGCTTCCACGTAGACA
>CAZHTX010000371.1:0-5896 GCA_964535475.1 uncultured Pirellulaceae bacterium | reverse complement strand
TGGCTTGCTGGCGAATTTTCACTACCTTCACTTTTTATCGCAACGCGTTGTTGGTCCTCAGTCAATTGGCCCGTGATCCTGGTTTCAGCGACTGCGTCAGCGGGGCGGAAGCCGAGGCGTTTGTGTTGGCCGCTTTGGTCCACGATCTTGGCCACTGGCCTTATTGTCATCCGATCGAGGATATGCGGTTAGCTGAGGTGCCCCGTCATGAAGCGCGCGCCAGGCGGTTGATCACAGGTTCGGAACTGGGGCCGTTGATCGAGCGGGACTGGAACTGTGACATCGAGCAGGTGTTGCGGATCCTGGAAAAGACACCTCGCAATGACGCGGAGCGGTTATTGGCCAGCATGCTCAGCGGGCCTCTGGACATTGACAAATTGGATTACTTGGTACGCGACAGCCTGCACGCGGGGGTGCCTTACGGCCGCAACTTCGACATTGGACGGTTGATCGGAGCTTTGCGAGTCCATCCTCAGGAACCCAAATTGGCCCTCGGTGACAAAGGGCGAACGGCGGCGGAAATGATGGTCTTTGCACGTTACGTGATGTTCAGCGAAGTGTACTGGCATCACGCGGTGCGAAGTGCCACGGCGATGTTGCAGCGAGCCGTTTATTTGCTTCGCGAGTCGCTTGACTTGACCGCCATGTATGACTTGGACGACGCCGGTTGGGTGGCCGATGTGCAGCGACAAGCGGCCGGGACCGTTGCCGAGCCGTTGCTGGATGGATTATTTGGGCCGCGGAGAAAATTATTTAAGCGAGTTGCCCAGTTCAACGTGCTAGATGACCCGCAGCGACACGCTCAGATCGCGCACCGCCCATATCCTTGGTTGGCTGAGGCGAGTGGTCGTTTGGCTGAGCGAATTTCGCAGCGAACGGGGTTGACGCTGGGACCGGCTGACGTGCTGATCGATGCCCCCCCGGTTAAGTTGGAAGTGGACATAAATATCGACGTGATTTCGCCGACTCGAGAGGCTCGCGCTTTGGGGCAAGTTTCACCGGTCGTCGAGGCCTTGGCGAACCGACAATTCGATAGTCACGTTAAACGCGTGCGGGTTTTTGTCCCCGAGGAGGCGCGGCAGAAACTTTCGGGCGGCTTGATGCCCCCCGAAGACATGGATTTGCTCAATCTGTCTTGAAATTTCCCGGGTGTGTCAAAACGCACAGCGGTTCGACTTGTCGCACTGGCGAAATGATGGATAATGGTAAGGCAAGAAGGTTGAACAGGAACGGCTGGCTCTTTGGAGGGCTGGTCGGCACCTTGCTCGATATGTTCCCGATTTACAAGAAGGGTACCAGACGATGGCAGTCAAGCTGACCGAACGAGCGGCCGAAGAGGTCAAACGATTTCGTACTGAGCACAATTTTGATGACACGATGTTTCTGCGTATCGGCGTGGCCGGTGGTGGTTGCAGCGGTTTTAACTATACGTTGAATTTTGACGACAGCTTTGACGAGAAGGCTGATTCGAAGTACGAATTCCACGGCGTGCCGTTGGTCGTCGACAAGAAGAGCGCGCTCTATCTCGATGGCACCACCGTCGACTGGTTTGACAGCTTGGAGAAGCAAGGTTTTACCTTTGACAATCCCAACGCCGTCAAGAGTTGTGGCTGCGGCAGCTCGTTCTCTGCCTAATTCGAGTGCAACGCTCGCTGCAGATTGTCGGCATTGGAGATGACGGGGTTGCCTCGCTGACGGGGCATGCGCGACAAGCAATTGAGCGGGCCGAGGTGTTGATCGGCCCCCAATTGCTGCTGGACAAAGTCCAGTTCGGCCCCTCAACCCGTCGCGTCATCGACAGCGACTTGGACGCGCTCCGCGATCTGTTACAAGCTTTTGATGACCAACAAGTCGTGTTGTTGGCCAGTGGCGATCCGCTCTTTTACGGCATCGCCCGCTTTGTCGCCGAGATCGTCGGCAAGGAGCAATTGGAAGTTATCCCGCATGTCAGCAGCATGCAATTGGCGTTCGCTCGCATCAAAGAGAGCTGGGACGACGCCTATCTGACGAACTTGGCCAATCAGCCGCTCGATCGCGTGGTGGAGACCATTCGTTCCGCCGACCACGTGGGGCTGTTTACCACCGAAGCGATCACTCCGGCGGTTGTGGCCGAAACGCTGCGAGACCGTCGGATTGACTACTTCAACGCTTACGTCTGCGAGAACTTGGGTTCGCCCGACGAGAAAGTCACCCAAGGAGACTTGGCGACCATCGCGCAGTCAACATTTGGCCCTTTGAACGTGATGATTCTGATTCGTCACCGGGGCGCGGCTGATCGGCCACGAGCGCTAGTTGGCGTGCGAAAATTTGGCAATCCGGACAGCAGTTTTTTTCAGTCGCGACCCCACCGTGGCCTGCTGACACCGTTGGAAGTGCGTTGCGTGGCCCTGGCGGAAATGGATTTGAGCGACAGCAGCATCGTCTGGGATGTCGGCGCGGGAAGCGGCAGTTTGGCGATCGAAGCCGCTCGGCTGGCCAGTCGTGGTCAGGTCTTTGCGATTGAAATGGACGCGGTGGATTACGGCTTGATGGTAGATAACGCCAGCCAATTTGATTGTCCCTCGTTAGTGCCGATTCATGGTCAAGCTCCGCAAGCTTGGGCCGATTTGCCCGATCCGGATGCTATTTTTGTCGACGGTGCTGGTAGGTCAGTCGCTGAGATTGTCGCCTTGGCCTGTCGCCGCCTGACAACGGGAGCGCGGATTGTGGTCAGCGCCGCGAGCGTTGATAACTTGGTGGAAGTTCGCCGTGTGCTGGCGTCCGAAGATATCAACTTTAGCGTTCGCATGATCAACATTTCGCACGGCATTGATTCGCTGGGCGAACTGCGATTTGAAGCCGCCAATCCGACCTATTTGCTATCGGGCTGCCGAGGGTAACTGCTGCGGAAGGGTTGGCGACAGCGGTGCGGGGCTGATAGGCTGTTAAGGGGAAGCCGCGTTGCCCGCTTGCTGTAAATATGCATGCTGTGATTACGAGAAATTTCTCCGCCAAACGCCCATCTGAACATGAATCACTCAAACCCATCCGCCGGCGTTCATCCCAACCTGGTTGAGCACTCCGTGGCTCAGCGGCGACGTTGGTTTTTTCAGCAGTGCGGAGTTGGCTTGGGAGCGGTTGCTTTAGCCCAACTGGGGTTGTCAACTGCCAGCGGTGGACGGCCCGGCAATGATCCGTTGGCTCCCCGCCAGCCCCATTTTGCTCCCCGAGCCAAAAGAGTCATTTTCTTATTCATGGCGGGGGCTCCCAGCCATCTGGAGATGTTTGACTACAAGCCCAAGTTGGCGGAGCTCGATGGCCAGCTGCCCCCCGCCGAATTGCTGGATGGCTATCGAGCGGCGTTCATCAATCCCACCAATAAGTTGTTGGGGCCCAAGTTCAAATTTTCCCGCCACGGTCAGAGTGGGGCGGAGATCAGCGAGTTATTGCCATACACGGCGAAGGTTGCCGACGAGTTGGCGATCGTGCGTTCGCTGAGCACCGACGCTTTCAACCACGCGCCGGCTCAGATTTTCATGAACACCGGTTCGCAGATCTTTGGACGGCCCAGCTTCGGTGCTTGGACGACTTATGGGTTGGGTTGTGAAACCGATCAACTACCGGCGTTCGTGGTGCTGCAGTCGGGCAGCAAAGGACCATCGGGCGGCAACAGCAACTGGGGCAGTGGATTTTTGCCAACGGTGCATGCTGGTACTCCCTTCCGCAGCAGTGGCGATCCGGTGATGTACCTCTCGAATCCACCCGGCGTGGACCGACAGGCACAACGCGATTCGCTCGACGCCATCAATCGGCTCAACCAAAAACAACTCGCCCTGACGGGTGATCAAGAGATTGCCACGCGGATCAGTAATTTCGAGATGGCTTATCAGATGCAAGCCACAGCCCCCGAGCTGATGGATCTCAGCGGTGAGACTCAGGAGACGCTCGATCTTTACGGGGCCGAGCCGGGAGCCGCTTCGTTTGCCAACAATTGTTTGTTAGCGCGGAGGTTAATCGAAAAGGGTGTTCGCTTTGTCCAGCTATTCCACGAGGCGTGGGACCAGCATGGCAATTTAACAAAGGATATTCAACGCAATTGTCTGCACACCGATCAAGGATGTGCCGCGTTGGTAAGTGATCTCAAGCAGCGGGGCTTGCTGGATGATACGTTGATCATCTGGGGAGGCGAGTTCGGCCGCACACCCATGGTCCAGGGTGGCAATGACGGGCGCGACCACCATCCCAATGCCTTCACAATGTGGTTGGCTGGCGGCGGTGTGCGGCCGGGTGTCACGTATGGTGCGACCGATGATTTGGGATTCAACGTTGTCGAGAATGAAGTGCATGTACATGATTTGCATGCCACGCTGTTGCACTTGTTGGGGTTTGATCACGAGCGTCTAACTTACCGTTTTCAGGGGCGCGATTTTCGTTTAACAGATGTGCATGGTCGAGTCGTACACGATTTGATCGGCTAGACAGGGATTTTATTTGTGGACGAAGAGCTACCGGGATGGCCGGCCGAGACCGAAGAGTTACCCGAGTTAGAAGTTGAATTGCCAGCGATGAGTGGTTCACGCGTGGCGCTCGTTGGTCGCTTGGGTGGAGTCTCACGCCGGGAAGCGAGTCAGTTGCTGCGCAACCAAGGTGCGAGCGTTGTCGACGCCGACGATCCAGACGTGACGTTGATTGTAATCGGTGCGGAGGAATCACCGTTGGCGGAAGCCGAATTGCTCAGCGAAGCGGCGCGACAGCGGGCCGCTCGGGGCGATGTCGAAGTCATTCATGAAACTGATTTTTGGCAGCGGCTAGGCTTGGTGGAAGGGGAATTGGCCGTCAAGCGTCTCTACACGCCGGCGATGCTTGCCGACCTGTTGCACGTCCCGGTGCGAGTGATTCGTCGTTGGCATCGCCGCGGTTTGATTATCCCCGTTCGCACCGTTCACAAGCTGCCCTATTTCGATTTCACCGAAGTCGCCACAGCGAGGCGACTCGCCGAGTTGGTTGCCGCCGGTGCCACAGCCGAGGCGATTGAAAAGCGGCTTGATCAACTGGCCCAGGTGCTGCCCGATGTGGACCGCCCGCTGGCTCAACTTTCGGTCTTGATCGAAGGCAAGCAGATTTTGCTGAGACAGGGCGAGGGGCTGATCGAACCGGGCGGGCAGTTGCGGATCGACTTCGATGCACTCGACCAACCGCAGAGTGATGAAGACGTGGCTGCGGGCCCACCGATCTTAGTCTTTCAACCACGTCGTGAACCCGAATTCCCCTTGCCCGAACAAATCGAGGAGGAGGACGATCCGCTGTTGTTTAGTGCTTATGAAGCCGAGGATGCGGGTGAGTTGGAGATCGCGGTCGATTATTTCCATGCGATCCTAGCTCGCGATGGGGCGCGGGCCGACATTTGCTTTCAGTTGGGCGAATTGCTGTACCGCATTGGCCAAGTGGAAGCGGCTCGGGAACGCTACTATATGGCGATTGAATTAGACGACGCGTTTGTGGAAGCCCGCGCTTCGTTGGGCTGCGTGTTAGCCGAAACGGGACAGCGCGATTTAGCCGTGGCGGCCTTCCAGGGTGTGTTGAAGTTGCACAACGATTACCCCGATGTGCATTATAACTTAGCAAGAACACTGGATGATCTCGGTGATGAAGAAGCTGCCACCATCCATTGGCAACGCTTCCTACAAC
The DNA here is from genome assembly GCA_964535475.1 of uncultured Pirellulaceae bacterium. Lineage (GTDB taxonomy): Bacteria > Planctomycetota > Planctomycetia > Pirellulales > Pirellulaceae > Laterigemmans. The sequence continues at coordinate 229 of CAZHTX010000371.1, read as the reverse complement.
TCAGCCCCAACAGCCCTTGGGCGGAAGAAGCCCGCCAGCGCGTCGGCAGTTTCTAGGTCGATATGCGAAAAGTTGATATTTGACATGTCGTGTTGAATTCAAGGGGGCAGGGGCATGACACCAGCACATGCTGGTGTCCCGGCTTTAGCCGGCCAGTTCCTTATACCGAATCATCTAAAGGCTAGACATCAGCGCACGCTGGTGTCCCGGCTTTAGCCGGCCGTTTCTT
>CAZHTX010000370.1:2544-5896 GCA_964535475.1 uncultured Pirellulaceae bacterium | reverse complement strand
TTGAACATAATCAGCTAGAAACAAAACCGGGGCTAGCGCCCAAACGGCTAACCAAATTATATACTTAACAGACACCGCATACACTTAATAAAAATCACTTGGCAACAAGTGATTAACAGCCACTCTTGGTTTAAATCTGCATGACAACGCTCAAATGCATTGTGGTTGACGACTCGTTAATCTTTCGCAAAGTCGTTCGTGACTGCTTGGGAAAACTTCCGCAAGTCGACGTCATTGACGTGGCTTCCGATGGCACGCGGGCGGTGGAGAAAATCACTCAACATCGCCCCGACCTGGTTACCCTCGATGTGGAAATGCCAGGCCTCAATGGGCTGGAGGTGCTGCGAGCCATACGCGAGCAAAAAATCGACACCGACGTGATCATGGTCAGCAGTCAAACCGACCGGGCCGCCAGCGTCACCACCCAGGCACTTTCGCTGGGTGCATTCGATTATATTCTCAAACCAAATTGTTCCAGCCCGGAAGCAAACTTTGCCGAACTGCTCGCAGAACTGCAACCCCGCGTCGAGCTGATCCGCAAGCATCGCCAACGCCGGCAGCAACGGGCGGAAATGGCCACCACGGCCACCGCCAGGCCGCTGGAAAAACAATCTTCCACGACGACCAATCGCAGCCAACGGGCGACTTTCGGAAAGTTGTCGCAAGGCGTCGGTGCGAGCCCAGTGGGCCGAGCTAGTCTAAACAGCAATGCGGCTCAGCGAAGCGGGATGCATTCGACGAACATCGCCACTCAACCTCGAGACCAGACTCGCCCGCGACGAGCGACTGCGATGATTCCTCCCGAGGTCATCGTGATCGGTGTCTCCACGGGTGGCCCCGCCGCGCTTCGCGAAGGGCTGCCCAAACTGGCGGCCAACTTCCCGATCCCCATTCTGATCGTTCAACACATGCCGCCGCTATTTACCGCCTCGCTAGCGAGAGACCTAAATAGCTGCTGCAAACTAACAGTCTGCGAAGCCGTGCACGGTCAAATCCTCAGCGGTGGCAACGTTTACATTGCCCCCGGTGGGGCGCACATGCGAATCGGCGGTTTGGGCTCGCAACGCCACGTTGAGATCACCGACGACCCACCCGTGCGAGCTTGCCGCCCGAGCGTGGACTACTTATTCGAATCAGCGGCCAGAACCTATGGCGCAGCAACGCTCGCCGTGGTGCTGACCGGAATGGGAAATGACGGCACCGCGGGGAGTCGAGCGATCGGCGCCCAAGGGGGCCGTACGATTGCCCAAGACGAAGCCAGCTGCACTGTATTTGGTATGCCCCGACAAGTCATTGAAGCTGGCCAAGCGGATCGTATCGAACCTTTATCTAGTATCCCCGCCCTACTTTCCAGGGCAGTCATCAGCGGAGCAATTGCGTGTCTGTAGAACCCTCAGTATTACGGCTTTGTGATTTAGTGGAAACGCTTTGCGGCGTGGCACTGGACCCCAGCAAATTGTATATGATTCGTGGCCGCCTGCGGCCTCTACTCGAAGAATATGGCTTCGCCGACTACGACGCGCTCGCCAAGGATGCAGCCCGCCCGCACCAAATGCAATTGCGGGACCGACTCGTCGACGCGCTGACGACAAACGAAACGCTCTTCTTTCGCGATCGCTCTCCCTTCGAAGCGTTGCGTCAGGAAATTCTCCCCTCGCTGCGGGAGAGTTACGGCAGCAAACGACCCCGATTGCGAGTCTGGTCCGCCGCCTGCAGTACGGGCCAAGAACCTTACAGCATTGCCATGACCCTCAAGGAGGCACTGACTGATTTCAGCAATTGGGAAATTTCAATCTTAGCAACCGACGTCTCGGCTGCCGCCTTAGCTCGCGCCAAAAGCGGACTCTATCCGCAACACGAGATGGATCGGGGAGTGACTCCAGAGCTGAGAAATAAATACTTCCAGCGAGCGGGCGAGAATTGGGAGGTTCGCAATGAACTCCGCCGCATGATTCGTTTCGAAGTCCATAACTTGCATAAGCTGCCGCCCACTCCGGGCCCCTTCGATATCATCTTCTGCCGCAACGTGGCGATCTATTTCAAAAAAGACGCCCGTCGCCAAGTGTTCGAAAAGCTGGCCAATCGGCTGACATCCGATGGCTGCCTGATTGTCGGCTGTAGCGAAAGTCTGCACGACCTGGGGCCGAACTTTAGGCCGCAACGATTGGGCCCCGCGACCGTCTATCGCCCCAATCAATCGGCTACCACCAAACAACCCGCCACAGTCGGTTGATCCACGTGTCCTCTCAGCCAACGTTCAACACTTCCCCGGCCCCGCCCAGCAGCGAGCGATTATTCATGCTGGATATCGCGCGCCTGCTGGCTGCGCTGGGGGTGGTTTGGATTCACGCTTGTCAGAATCCGGCAATGGCTTCCCAAGCGGCATGGGGGAGGTTTGCGGTGCCATTCTTTGCCGCCACAGCAGCCTACTTGGCGGTCGGCTCTCTGCTCAAACGCGACCAACTTGGCTGGCGCGAATTCACGACCTCCCGGCTGACTCGACTGTACATCCCGTTCATCATCTGGAGCGGTATCTACCTTACTTTTAAGTTCGCCAAGTCACTTTGCTTACCCACCGCCGAAAACGAATTTCCAGGTTGGGAGTTGTTACTTTTCGGGGGTGCCTATCACCTTTGGTTCATTCCGTTTTTACTATTTGCCTCGCTCTGGCTATTCCTGCTGGTAAATGCCTTCGGACGTTCCGCCTCCGCGTCACGGCAAGCGGCGATGGCTTGCTTTACCGCCGGACTACTGTTGGCGATCAGCTTTTCACAGCGACCATTGCCAGAGAACGAATGGGGCTTCATGGCTTTGGCCTTGCCAGCGCTGCTCTGGGGTGCGGCGCTCGGTTGGCTGCGGCTTAACCCCTCGAACACGACCAGATGGTTAGCCACGCTGGCGCTCAGCGGTTTCGTTATTTGCCAGTTCTCGATCCACTCGCAAACGCGGGCCCCGATCATGGAAAACGCAGCCGGCATCTCGCTGCTAATGGCTGCCCTCTACCTGCCTCCTTGGCACCGCCTGAAGACTTTGGCCCGCTGGGGACAGTTTTCACTCGGGCTCTACTTCTCGCACCTGCTGTTTATCAAAGTCGGCGAAGTGTTGCTCGCTCGCGTCGACTTGGTCAGCCCAATGACTGGCAGCATCCTGCTAATGCTAGCCGCCTCCCTGGCGGGTCTCGCGTGTTCCTGGCTGATGAGCCAATCCAAACTAACGCGGCGACTGGTGGCATAAGAGCAATTCGCTTCATAGACCGGCTAAAGCCGGGACACCAGCGCATGTTGGTGTATAGCCTTTAGGCGACCAGGTATAAGAACAGACCGGCGCATGCTGGTGTATAGCCTTTAGGCGA
>CAZHTX010000370.1:0-2444 GCA_964535475.1 uncultured Pirellulaceae bacterium | reverse complement strand
GCGCATGCTGGTGTATAGCCTTTAGGCGACCCGGTATAAGAACAGACCAGCGCACGCTGGTGTATAGCCTTTAGGCGACCCGGTATAAGAACCGGCCGGCTAAAGCCGGGACACCAGCGCATGCTGTAAAAACCCAAACTGGCCCGTGGATAACTAAGGTGCACTCTCGCCGCTGGCCTCGACAGACGAAGTCGATGCTAACGTCATCTCCTCGGCCGAGGTATCGAGTGAGCGAATGTAGTTGATCAAATGCCAAATATCTTGCCGCTCAAACACACCCTCGATGACAGGTGCCGCCGGCATTGGAGTGCCAGCAATTCCATTCGCGATGCGTCGATACAAGTCATCAGGTTGCGAACCTCCACGGAACACGCCCTCGGCAAAGTTTCGCGGACGAATGTTGTGAGGCGTGAGTGCCCCGCGAGCTAACAGCGGCACCAGTTGGTCCGTTTTCTTGGGATCAAGCCCCACATTAACGGTCCAGTCTTTCGTCCAATCATCGTAGTCTTCAGTCTGGCCATCCCCCTGCCCCGACTTACCATGACACTTGGCGCAGCCCACTGTCTCGCTGAGAAACAATTCCTGCCCACGTTGCACGGAAGCGGTTAGCGTTTCCGCCTCAGGCCCGGCCATCATCGCTTCGAATGCGACGCGATCTTCGGGAACCGGGATCTCTCCGCGGTCGGCAATCTCAGTAACTTCATCCTCGGCGTCCAACCAACTGGCGGCAACCTCGGCAACCGAATCCTCGATGTAGCCCCAATTTTCCAGGAACAACTCCCGCTGCTCGAGCTTTTGCTGTCGCTCCCGCAAAGCGCGTTGTGCTTCGGTGCCGATTCGCTTTGCAATCTTCTCCCGCAGTTGCTGCTCGTCGCTGGTTGTTAATTCATCCTCGCGTTGCTCGACAAGTTCAGCCAGCTTGTCCTGGTCGGCTTGCGGATGCTCGGCTTTCACGAGGCTGCTAAGTTCCTCGGGAAAGGCTTCATCGATCTGCTCAACGAAAGCATCGAGCAACTCACTTTCTTCGTCGCTAAGTTCCTCAATTTCCTCATCAACCAAACCGGCCAGCTCGGGACGAATTATCCGATCCCCACCCTGCAAGTCCAATTCGAACATTGCCACATCGATCATTTGACGCTCGACTTCACCTCGCCAAGATAAGTAGATGACGTAGTCAACCAACGCCTGCACACCATCTTCCGTCAACCCGGGGATGGGGTTCATGGAAGTGCCGCCAATCCCATGTCGGATCAGACCAGCCAAATCTTCCCGCGTCGGCTTGGAGCCGCGAGTAGTGCTCTTGAACTTGTAGACACCCATGCGATAGTCACGTGGGTAAGGATTCAGCGCGGTTCCGGTAGGCCCACGTCCGTTACCAGTAATACCGTGACAATTGGCACAATGTTGGCGATAGCTGGCAACTGTTTCCGGGTTGGGATTTTCAATCGTGGGAATCGCCTCCGCTGGAATCGGACCAGCAGCCTGCTGCAGCCGCTCGAGACTCACCAGCTCGCTAAAGTCTTGCCCGTCGAGCTCTGGAAGACGAGGCTCATCGGGAGTCCCAAACAACCGCTCCAGAGCCCAGTCAGTGTCGCTAACGACCTGATCCATGGGGAGATCTTTGGTCAATTCATACTTGTAAGAATGAACCAGATTACTCTCGAAGGCCACGGGCATTTCTTGCCGACAACCCAGCGTGACCGCAACGCTCCCCACCGCAATGATGGACAAAGCAAGTTTCGACTTCTGTGCTGCTTTCATGGCAATATCCTTGGCATCTCTACTTTTGAGTCTCGACCAAAACCACGGCAAGGTGGCTATCCGGCGAAAAATGTGTTCAACCGTTACCTTAAAACCTATCCGAAAACTATAAAAAAGCCCGCGGCTAGCGCCGTCGGCTCACAGTTTTCGGCAGGCAAATAGTATAACCGGCAATCGACCGCTCGCCATCACCGCGACATCCTGCCCCAGCCTAAACAGCGTCTGCGAAACGAAATCCCGGCGAAACGAACTTACTCCGACAAATCCTGGCTTTGCCGCAGTCGAGCCAACGTCTCTTCACGCCCCAAAATCGCTAACGTTTCAAACATCCCAAAGCCCACAGCTTGCCCCGTCGTGGCCACTCGCAAAGCGTGAATAATTTGTCCAATCTTGATTCCCGCCTGCTCACAAAAAGCATGCAGCGCAGTATCCAGTGATTCGGCATCAAACGACTCGACGGTTTGCAAATATTCAGCAAACTGTGCCAACAGCGGCTTGGCGTCGGCCGGCTTGAGAATCCTTTTGGAAACCGCCGCGGGATCATAAATCAACTCGTCAGCCGAGACGAAACAGAATTTGAAATCGAGAATGTCTCCGGCAACTTTGAGACGATCACCGGCAGCTTGCACGATAGCTGTTAATTTTTCCGCGATCTCCCAGGGGGAAGGATCAGCCACCCAACC
>CAZHTX010000369.1:0-5934 GCA_964535475.1 uncultured Pirellulaceae bacterium | reverse complement strand
TCGCTTCACGTGCTCACAGACGATGTGAAATTCCTTGACGCCATTGACCATTTTCCATGGCAACTTGACTAAGTCGGGTCCTTCCACAGGCACCGGTGGTAGGCCGCTTTGACGCAACCCCGGGACGAGCTTACCGAGATAGGTGTCACTTTCGGGAGGGCCACCGTAGCTGGGCTTATACCGAGAAAATTCCTCAAAAGCTGCGGAGCTCTGCTTGCCGTCGACTTCTGCAGAGAGTCGCTTTGCCCTTCTCAAGCTTGCAGCGGTTTGCGGATCGCCTGCTGACTGCTGGTCCGCATTGTCGTTCGCCAAAGTCGCTGTAGCTGAAATTCCAAGCATTCCAGCTGCGGCGGTTGTGCAGCGATGCAAAAAACTTCGTCGTCCGTTATCGTTAGACATATTCGATCCATTCGCTAACAAGCAGCAAAGGCATCTCCCTTGACATTGCCGCGGAAGATGCCAGAAACGTCATGTTATCGTCATGTTATCGCGGCTGGGCAACGGCATCGATATGACCAGCTGGCATTGGTGTTGGGGGATTACTTAAGCCACCATGCAATAGAAAGCCCATAATACTTACCTCGTTTTGCCGCCAAGCAATCAGGCTGTTAATATACTGAATGCGATTTTGGATATATTTCTGTTCGGCAAATAGGACGTCCGGCCAAGGTGCTCGGTCGACTTCATAGCTTTGCAACTGCAGGTCATATGCCAACTTGGCTTCCGGTATGATTATTTCCTGGTAATTTCTGACCTGCTGGAATGCCGTTAAGTAATTGCGATATGTGACAGCCAATTGTTGTCGTAAGTTGCGTTCGACACGGCGAATCTCGCCCTCCTGTCGTGCATAATCGGCCTCCGCTTGGCGGATGGTACCCTGATTCCAATCGAACACGGGGATTTCCATCATGACCTGGGCCATTCCAACGGTTTCTGTCTCCACCGCGTTCCAGCCTGCTCCGCCTTGAACAATAATGTCTGGCACAGGTTCAGCAATCTCGCGGCGTATTGTCAATCTGTCCGCTTCAAGCTTCGCGCGTGCCGCGGCCATTTGCGGACTGTCAGTGATCAGCCGATTTAATGCTTCATCCCAATTGATGAGAGCGAGCTCACCTTTAAGCGGAGTGCTAAGAAACTGCGGCTCTAAATCGGTGCCAATGAGCGCCACCAATTGTTCCAGCGATTGGCGTGCATCGTTTTCAGCCATCAACAGATTTAATCGCTGCTGCTGCAAGGCCACATTGGATCGATGTACATCAGCCCGGGTTGCCTGCCCGACGTTAACCATCTCCCGAGCTGTGACAGCAGCATCCTCCTCGTTTTTCAACAATTCACGCTGCAAGTCGACAATCTCTTGTCGTCCCCGCGCTTGAAAGTAGTGCAGTCGAACATCATTTAACACTCGGTACTGTTGCGCCAGTGCCACCCATTCCGCCGTGCGCGAGCGGGCCAAGTATTTCGCGCGACTTAGATCAAGCTTGCGGCCCGTGACAATCCGCTGTCGGATCAAGCCCCCATGAAATTCTCCCGCTGTTCCAGAAACACCAATCTGCTCGGCGCTATACACCAGCGTGGGGTTGGGCCACAGTCCCGCTTGAACTGCCTTACCGACTATTCCCTCGACTTGAGCAGTCGCTTGAAGCAGCGTTGGGTTGAATTGGCATGCAAGGCTCTCGCTCTCTTCCAGCGTGAGCGTAGTTTGCAACGGAATATCCGGTTGCGCCCAACGCGAGCCCGGTGCCTGCGGAATGCCCGGCGGAGGAATAAACTCGTTACCACTTTCAACCGGAGCTTGCTGCTCCGAATAGGCCGCTTGCGGGGCGCTCAGACCGTTACGGTTGGCTGCAGCCTCAGGGGCAGGCTCTCCTGGCTCTTGGACAGATTTGCTGACCAGTACGTACGGCGAGCCAGAAATGCCGCCATTTAAAGAGCCCAGATCGGCGATGTTGTCGTCTGCGAGTTCGCTAGTGGAATATCTAGCTTGTTGCTCAACTTGTTGGCCGGCTTGACGCTTCGGTGCGGTCGCACAGCCAAAGAGTGAAATCAACAGTAAGCCGCAGAAAAGACGCTCTCCAAAATTTATCAGTCGTCTACTCATCGCCAACTCCTTTCTCGGCCATTCCGAGAGGAAATTGCAACGGGCTCGGCGCAAAGTAATGCGGGACCGAGATACAGCTCGGACAACCGCGGTTCAGCTCGTGCTTACGCGCAGGCTTTCTGTGAAACGGGCGAAAACGAATCCAGCTCAGCGCTAGATGCGCACTGAAGTTGCCGCAATCCCCCCGCGGGCAGTCACTGAGACCATTCACGGGATCATCATCAGTGGCGCGAGAACCGTAGTAAAGGTAGCCTGAATGTGACCCTAGACATGGTCTCGAAGCGGCCGGCCCACGGCAGTTCCAGCAGTCCCGGCCGGGCAAGATTTTGGCGGGAGGCGGTGGCAGTTGCTGGCGAGACACCATGGCAGTATTGCCAAGCTCGTCGTTGCCAGGCTCGTCAGCGGATCCATGAATAGGTGTAAATAACGAACCACCCACAAGGAAGAAGAGCAACACGGTTGCCCCGCGGAAGATACGGAAATCCATTTCGATGCCCTCCAGACATGGTTACATGCTTGGGGTTCATCGACAGTCTGACGAAGCGGCGTCAATGTATGTGAGGGCTGAGGATCTATTATCTATAACCTCAATCGATATAATTAATACTAGCAGCTATCCTAGGCAAATTGACGGGTGAAGCATCCTACATCCCGCTCCTTGGCGAGCCAGCTGAATCCCCCCCTCGCTGTTTGACGAAAAACCTATCCAAAAACCATTAGCCGCTTTAACGCTAGCCGCGTTTTTTTTAGGTTTTCGGATAGATTCTAAGTGACCAGGCGAGACTGAGCTTATGAGTAGCATTAGCAACTCGCGGCAACATACCAGCTGAATTTTTAAATCAGAGCCCGTCACGACGCAACATGGCGAGTATCTCAGCAACGATCTGGGGATGTTGCTCGGCAACATTCTGCTCCTCACCAACGTCTTGACGCAGGTTAAACAGCTGCCAGTCATCATTCAGTACGGCCTCATTTGCCCCAGCTCCAGGAACAGAACGCCGCTTTGACCGCTTTTTCACCAGCTTCCAGTGCTGGTGACGCACGCCGATTGCTGTCTCGCCCTCATCGCTTGCCCAGTACAGATACTCATGCTCCGGTTGCTCGGCTGGCTTCCCCAGCAGCGTCGGCAGATAGCTAATTCCATCCAACTCGGTACCTGCTTCAGACAGCCTTGCACCAGCGATCTCGCAAGCCGTCGGCAGAAAGTCCCAATGAGCGGAGGGATGCGCCGTTTCCGTTCCAGGCATGATTTTTCCCGGCCAGCGGGCAATCAGTGGTACGCGGATACCACCGTCGTACATCGATCGCTTGTATCCACGCAACGGACCGTTTGAGTCGAAAAACTCATGATCATGGTTGCCTTCACGGTGCGGTCCATTATCGGACGTGAATAGCAGAAGTGTTTTCTGATCGATGTTTAATTCGTCGAGCAATGCCAACAGACGCCCCATATCGCGGTCCATGTAAGACACCATCGCCGCGAAACCCTTTTCAGGATTCGGCCAAGATTGCTGCGCGTAAATTCCGTAGTCAGGCACCTCCATACCATCTTTTAAAACCCGCCCCGCTTCATTATTGGCATGCGGAATCGTCCAGTGGATATGCAGGAGAAACGGACGCGCCTGATTTTCGCGAATGAAATCGAAGGCCGCTTCAGTGATGACATCATGTGAGTAGGTCACCTTCTCCTGGGAAACCCTGCCGCGAGCAGCTGGAACGTCCATCAGCACGTTCCCTGAAAGCGGAACCTGCGTGGAGTTGCGCCACAGAAACGGAGGGTAATAGTTATGGGCGTTGCTTTGGTTAAGATATCCAAACCAAAAATCAAACCCGTTTCGATTTGGGTGACCGGAGTTGTTGATGTCAGCCGGAGTGTTGACGTTCCCCAGCGCCCACTTGCCTACCCCACCCGTCGCATAGCCAACCTCTTTCAGTCGCTTGGCGACCGTCAGCTCCGAACCGCTAAGATTTCTCGGCTTGTTTCCCTGCAATCCCGTGTGCCCAACATGCTGGCCGGTCCAGAGCGTCAGCCGAGAGGGACGACACACGGTGTGTCCCGCATAATGATCGGTGAAGCGCAAGCCCTCCTCGGCGATTCGATCCAGATGAGGCGTTTTAATGACTTGCTGTCCATAGCAACCCAAATCGCCGTAGCCCAGGTCATCGGTCATCACGAAAATAATATTCGGCCGCTCCTCAGCCACCACAACGGCGGACTGGAACACCGCTAACACGCTGGCTAGGAATCCAAAACACGCTCTCATTGAAGCCTTCCCCGACATGAATCAACAAACTTCGCCCCCACTCACTGGAACGAATACGCCAGCACGCATTCTGAACCACGGGACACAATTCCGCAAACGCAAGCTAAACACCAACAGGGCGTCGCCGATTTCAGCAGTTGCCAGCCAGCGCATCTGTTATGATTGGCGGTTTGCCCGTCCCTCGTTGCACACTAAAGCCCGCTCATGTTCAAACATTATTTGTTACTGCTCACACTCGTGACACTCTCCCTCACCACGCAGAGCAACTCGCTAGCACAGGGGGACGAAGGTGCGAAGGCAAATTCCCAGCTTTCCGCGGCCCAGTTGCTGGAAGCTCCTGCCCCCGTTCCCGCTCACCTCCGCGACTTGTTCGATCGCATGGAAGCCGCAAATCGCCGTTCACAAGATGTCTTTAGAAAGTTGTCAGTCGAACAGATGAACTTTAAGCCGTCCAATGGCAGCCACACACCACGCTGGAATGCGGAACACATGGCGGGGCGGCAGTTGCTGTTCTTCTCGCAGATATACAATGCGCTCGATCCGAGCGTTCCAGTAATCGACTGGAATCCAAAACAAATGCCGCCAGACTACAAAGCGAGACACCCCGAATGGAGCGGTGCCGATGAAGCGCGTGCCATGCAACGCGTCGATGATTTTTGCCGTCGGTACGCTTATCTGCTCGAGGACGTCCAACTAAAAGACAAACCACCAGCCACCTTCTGGCCTTCGCTCGAGGCGTTGCTGTTGCAGATGGAGAAACATTATGATGAGCATACCGCCAATGTGGAAAAGAAATTCGAGTTGCCAGATTGGCCTTCGGCGGCAACCGCAGCCAAATAGTCTGACTGCGAAGGATGGCTTACTTAGAGTTACACGACTTGTGATAGGTTACACCATGCGCTGTTGCCGTTTCGTCCTTTTACTGTGTACCGCGAGCTGCTTTTTATCACAGCTCAGTCCAATCCGGTCAAACGCGGAGGAAGTTAGTCAGGGTGCTGTCCCCGTAAGCACTCAACAGGCATCGGCTTCCTCGGGTAGCTTTCGTGCGGGTGCCATCGCGGTGGACATCTCGCCCGAGTCTTTTCCGGTGCGAGTTGCCGGCGGATTTCTAGAAGGACAAGCGGGGCAACTGAGTGATAAATTATTCGCCCGAGCGATCGTAATGGACGACGGGACGACCAAGTTGGTCATGGTGGTGGTTGATACCTGCATGATGACGCAGGCGTTAATCGATGACGCCAAGCAACAAGCGAGCGCAGCAACCGGGATACCAGTTAATCAAATGATGGTATCGGCTACGCACACGCATGCTGCCCCAGCGGCAATGGCTTGCCTGGGAACGCGACAAGATGAAGCGTACGCCGCCCAGCTGCCTGGCAAGATCGCAAAAGCAATCATTGCCGCCCATTACAACCTGCAACCAGCCAAGATCGGCTGGGCAGCGATTGATGACTGGGAGCACACCCATAATCGGCGTTGGATTCGCAAACCAGAAAACGCCGTTGGTGATCCCTTTGGCGGAGCAACCGGTCGCGCCCACATGCATCCGGGATACGAAAGTGCCACAGTCAT
>CAZHTX010000368.1:0-5949 GCA_964535475.1 uncultured Pirellulaceae bacterium | reverse complement strand
GCCCATTGTGCTACATCGCTCGCAGCTTCAGCCGATGTAGTTGCTTCAGCCGATTTAGTTGCTTCAGTTTGCTTTGCCAGCAGGGCATCGCGTGCGGCAATGGCTTGCTGCAGTTTCGCCTCAGCCGCTTGTTGATAGGCGGCGAACACCCAGGGGCGGCGGGCTGGCTGCCACGCTTCGGCGGGCAACGTTTGGGGCTCGATGGTGAGTTCCGCAAAGCTGAGAATTTCCGGAACGCCAGGCTCGATCACCAGCGATGTATCGGGGTTGCCTTCTTCACCTCGGACCAGACGATAGGTGGGGGTGTCGAGCAGGGCATCAAATGGGCGGGGGATTCCATCGGCATTGAAATCGGTCTGGCCGGGGACCATATCATGTCGCACATGATAAGGTTCGAAGAAGGCCCGCAGTCGGTAGAAATCGGATTGTTCGATGGGGTCATATTTATGGTCATGGCATTTGGCACAATTAAACGTTAAACCTAGAAACGCTTTGCCCACGTGTTCGACAGTTTCCTCCATCCACTGGTTGCGATTGAAAAGATTAAAGTTCCGAGCTAGGTAGCCCGAAGCTCGCAGTTTATCTAAATCGTTGGGATAGATTTCGTCCGCGGCCAACATCAAACGAATCATTTCATCATAAGGCAAATCTTCGTTGAGTGAGGTGACGATCCAATCTCGCCAATGCCAGATATGTTTTTGGCTATTCCTTAATTGCGCGCCCAGGCCCCACCAATCGCTATACCGCCAGACATCCATCCAGTGTCGGGCCCAACGCTGGCCATGACGAGGATCGTCCAGCAAGCGGTCCACCAAGATCGCATAGGCGTCCACTTCGTCAGCCTCGACGAAATCATTCATCTCCGGCAAGGTGGGCGGAACTCCTAACAGATCCAGCGTCAAACGTCTGATCAGCAATCGCCGTGAGGCGGAGACTTGCGGAGTGAGTCCGTGAGCCTGATGTTGCTTGGCAACAAAAGCGTCGATCGGATTACGGACGACCCAATCGCTATCGGGAACATCGGAAACCTGGGGGACGGCGGGCTGGGTGAGTGGGCGAAATGCCCAGTGGTCTTGCGGGTCAGCCTCCGGCGTTTCACCAGCGGGGGCTGTCGCTCCGGCGGTCAACCAATTTCGCAGCGATTCAATTTCGGTGGCGGAAAAAGGTTCTCCCTCGTGCTCAGGGGGCATGCGGAGCTCTAAATCATCGGTTGCGATCCGTTCCAGCAACAGACTCTCACCGGGCGAGTCGAGGTCGATGACTCCTTGCTCGTGCATGGCGGCAACGGTATCGAGTCGCAAACCGGCTTCCTGCTTGAGGGCCCCGTGGCAAGCGTAACAACGTTTTCGCAACAGCGGTTTTAGTTGCTCGGAGTAGCTGTCAGCGTTGGCTGCAGGCTGGGCTGATTGGGAGGCTGCGGCTGACACTGGCAACGGGCACAGCAGCAGCATGAACAGCGACAACCGTGGAAACATCATGGATGCTCCAGTGGTGAATGGGTGGGGCTTTCTGGGGGGAGGCAACTTCATGCCCAGCCCTCAGTATAACCCATTCGTCGCTGGGGAAATAGCAAAGCGGCTCGCAAAAGCAAGCAGCGTTGCTGTGGACCTCCGCTTGAGGCTATTTCCGATGACAGCCTAGTGGTTTGTCAAGATTAAGAATTCGGGTCGCCTTCTTGAGCCGTTTTGGCGCTAGCCACGGTTTTGTCGCATGAACCGTGGCTAGCGCCAAAACGGCTAACCCTAAAACTGAACTCTGACAAACCACTAGTATCGCGATTAGGCTATTGCTGTTGGCCGAGGTTGATGGCGATACCTTGGAAGGGAACCACTGCGTAGACACCTTCGGTGAAGACTTGACGTACAAAGTCGTCGAAGACTGTGATTGGCGTGGGCGGCACGATGACGACATCGCCATCACGCAACCAGATTTCATCGGAGGGCGTGGGGCGTTTTCCGTAGTAGGCTCCCCGCAGATCCAACATGGTGGAGATCAAGCGCCAATCGTCCGCTCGCCGAAAGACCACCACTTGGCGGAGATTTCCTTCGGCCTCCCAACCGCCGGCAGCGGCGATCGCCATCGACACGGTGGTTGGTCCTTGCAATTGAATTTGTCCGGCTTGTCCAACGCGTCCCATCACGTAGACAAAATGATCGGCTTGCTGAGCCAGAATCGGTTCCACGACCAAACCGGCTCCGCTGGCACTATAACGGGCGTTGATTTCTTGCTTCACGTCGTTCAGCGTCAAGCCTTGCACGTTCACTGCGCCAATCCAAGGCAAGCGGATTGTACCATCGGGGGCGACGCGAATTTGCAAGGCTTGTTGTTGCAGTCCGCTGGCTCCACCAACCGCGTTGCGAATATCATCCGCCAAGGTGCTGGTCTTCACTGGTTTGACACTGACGGCTGGTTCGTTATACAGCTCCAGGTAGCGTTCTTCCAAGACTTCGCGGAGTTGTGAGACGGTCAGGCCGGCAGCGAAGACAGGCTTTTTAAGCGCGTCGGCATGGATAAAACCATCGGGTTGGATTTCCAAACCGCGTTCTAGTGTCCCTTGATTGAGTTCTGCGTCGCCAATCAAACTGATCATCACCGAATCGCCGATCATTAGGCGATAGTCGCCGTTGGAAAGTCGGCGGCTGACCACATAGACAACTTGTAATTCATCATTGGGGCGAAGGCGATAATTGCGAAGATGTGCGAGGCGGGCGGGCCCGGCATATTCGCCTTGACCGTAAGATTGAAAGTCAGACGGGCTGAGCTCGGGCCAACGACCTTCGCGACCACAATTGGCCGCGCAATCGACGGCGCGGATGGGCGTTTGGCAAGCTCCTGGACAAGGTTCGGCAGGATGCAGCAAGCCGCATGATTGACAACCCGCTGGTTGTGAATAGTTAGGGACTTGCGCTTTGACGGACGGTATTGCCAACAACGTCAGCATTGCCCAGCTGCAGACAGTTATTTTCTTCAAGCGCTGATCCATCACACTCTACTTCCTTGAACGTTCCTGAGGATCCATCTGAACACCGCAGAGCACCGCGGTTCGCGTAAAAGTCGCGAACGACAAAGCGGCGAGCGACTAAGCGGCTATCGGTATTCAAATAGGTTCAAAATTTATTGCAACCAACTCCGCACCGTACCGGTCATACGATCTAACACATTCCCCTCAGCAACTCGCTGCACCGGGGCACCCGACCCGATCGCTTGACCGTTGGAGTTGGCGGTGTTGCCAGCAGCAGAGACGGAGGCGAACGGTTGTTGGGCATAGCCGGGAATGGGAGCGACCGGAGAACCTGACTGCACGGGGGGAGATATCGAAGCGAAGACTTCCGGCGAAACTTGTAAGATATTAACAGCAGGTTGCTGCGCCGACGGACCGGTCTGCTGGAGCTGCGCAGCCAGCTCGACCGCCTTCGCTTGGTTTCCCGCTAAGCGATGTGTCTCAATTAGATTTTGCAAAGCGGGACGCGATGGTTGCAGCGCCAAGCTGTGTTCCAATGCCCAGCGAGCTTCCCCGAGCAGCCCCAATTGCATCGCGTGATAACCTAACTCGCTGGCTAGGTAAGCATTTTGCGGAGTGGTGCCCACCGCGGCCCGCAAGCAGCTGATCGCGATCGAATCACGCAGATTCTGTGGGTGTTCTCCGCGTTTTCGTTCGGCGTTACCCAGCACCACCAAAGCTTGCGCGGCTTCCGGTTGGCCCGCCGCGGCGATCGTGAACTGCTCGCGAGCATAATCCAGATAATTGTCTGCGGCGTTTAATGGTGTCACGGTAGTGAGGTCATAGCCTTTCAGCACGGGAGTTCGGTGGGAAGCCACCATCCGCTCGATTGCGGAGGTGTCGATGTCACCATAACGCCCGAGAAAATCTCCCGCTTCGCGAATCGCTTCGAGCGCGGATGAAAGGGCCCGTGAAGCCTGCTTGCCGCCCGTTCTCAAATCGGCTGCGGCCGCCATGGAACGGAGTGCATCAACCGCCGCCGCATGCGCCGCGTAACTGGCTCCAGCCTGGAGCAACCTGCTAGCTTCCTCGCGTTTGTGTTCGCTCTCACGCAACAATTGAATCACGGTTAATGATTCGGAAGTTGGCAGCGGTGCCAAACGGTTGCTGGAGTCGACGTGCTCGGGCCGGTTGTTGCGGCTGACCAAAGAGGCGATCCGCTTGCGTTCGGTCACTCGCGGGTCGACAACCTTAGGTTCCGCTCGCGGAGGCATGTTGACAACCGTGACGGGAGTCGGCGGGGGAGTCGCCGGTGGAGTTGGTGGGGCAGGTGGGGTGTTGATGTAGACCTGCCAGACTGCCGGAGCTTGCCTGCCTTCGGACGAACCCGCTTGCCTGCCCGCTTGGGATGCCGCTAACGGACCGTTCAATGAGTTTGTGCTGGCCGCTGAGTGTCCGCTATCCGGCGAATTTGCCTCCAGCGGAACCGGCCGTGATGTAGCCACCGGGCGCGGGGACTCATCGAGCATTGTTCCCCAATCGACGGTTTCCGAAGTTAACGCGTTGGGCTGATATGTGTTGGGTTGATACGTGTTGGGTGCTAACGCAGCGATCCACTCGGCGTCTTCTTGTGACAGGCTGGGCGGGTTGAGCCGGGGAAATGGTTCGTCTGCAACGTTGGCGGCGGCCAGCCTCCCGATGGGACGAGGAGCACTCCAAGCGGCCGAACTTTCAGCGGCCGAACTTTCTGCAGCCGGGCCGAGCGATTGCGTGGGCCGCGGTGTAACCACTCCCAGCGTGGCCTGGGCGACAGTGGCCGGGAGTCGTTTGGGTAGTCGCTGATCGGAGGGAGCTTGTGCGCTTGCGAACACTGGATTGAGTGCCCACAGCGTAGCAACCAATAACGTCCGTTTGCCGGTCAGGCGACGAATTCTGCCAAGCCTTGATCGGCTCGGCAAGTCGACGGCGGTGTTGTTGAGCACATCCATGAAGAATCAACGCAGACAGAACGGAGCTGGTAGGTCGGGGGAGCGTCCGAGCTCACCCAACTATTCCTGTTAACAGCATCGATCGGCTCAAATCCCCAGCTGGGCTGATGAATTGCTCTTTCCGTTGCCCTGTACCGGTCGTATCGATCAAGCACGTGGAGCTAATTGAAGTTAGCCGTTGAGCGCCAGCGCACGGTTTCGTGGAACCGCACGCTGGCGCGATGCGGCTGATTGGGGCACCGCACGCTGGCGCGTTGCGGCTGATTGGGAAACCGCACGCTGGCGCGTTGCGGTTGATTGGGAAACCGCACGCTGGCGCGTTGCGGTTGACTGGGAAACCGCACGCTGGCACGTTGCGGCTGATTGTGGAACCGCACGCTGGGGCGTTGCGGTTGATTACTGAGCCAATTGACGTCCCCAAACCGCTTCGCTGAATAACGTTTCAAAGCCCGCGCGAGCGTACAGCTGGCTGGCTGGATGATTATCCTGGTCGACCGCGAGCGTCAATTGGCTGAGCCCCCGCCGCTCGGCCTCTTCCCAGACGTGATGAAGGAAGTGTTTTCCCCAGCCATGGCCCCGGAAAGCGGGCAGCAGAGCCATATAAGTGATTTCCAGGATTTCGCCTTGGGGGTGTGCTGTCAACAGTAAACAACCGACCGCGTTGCCCGCCGGATTGACTGCGACTTGCCACAGTTCTGGATCATGATGAGGCGTTTGCTGATACGACTTTAACACTTCATCGGTGGTGCGGAACTCGGCGATGCGGGGGCAGTCGAGTGATTCGACATAAGTGCGATCGACCAACTGTCGCAGTTGCGCGAAGGGCGGTTTGCGATTCCCGCGGGCGGCCTGTTTTCGACGACCGTTGCTAGCAGTCGTTGGTCCTCGCTTGGCAAAAAATTGGCCATAGGGACGAAATCGCAGCGTGCCCGCGGCAGCTGGGCCTGACCTGGAACCGGGCCCGGAATCTGGCCGTTGGCTCGGTGCCGAGCGTGGCCTACCGCCGACCAGATAATCGAG
>CAZHTX010000367.1:0-5950 GCA_964535475.1 uncultured Pirellulaceae bacterium | reverse complement strand
GGTTGGGAATCTCTTTGGAAACTACTTACACCTCCAAGAATAACCGACCGATGAAAATAGCAGCGGGTGGTAAAGTGATTAATGAGTTGTTTGCCTAGCTTGGCGGCTGGATGTCAGCGTTAAGAACTTATTCAAAAACCATTAGCCGCTTTGGCGCTCGCCGCGGTTCTTTTGGGTTTTCGGATAGGTTCTAAGTTATGGGCGGCGAACTCACCCCCAAGTGAGCGAAACAAAGTTTGGGATATCCGTCAGGTCAACCGCAGGAGTCCGTCGCCCCCGATGCGACGACGATTGTGCTGCGCCACCAAAAGGGCGTCTGGCGATATCTTCGTATGCTCGGCTGTGATGCCTCCACGGCGGATGATTTGACGCAAGAAACATTCCTCAAAGTCTTAGGTAGAGACACGTTCGTATACCACAACGAGGCCGCAACTTCTGCTTACCTAAGACGAACCGCACATAACTTAATGGTCTCGATGGTTCGCAAGACCAGTCGAGTTCAATTGTCAGAATCAGCCGAGATGCTCGACGACACCTGGTGTCGTTGGGCCGGGGCGGATCTCTCCGGAGATCTTGCCGTCGATGCCCTACGAGAATGCCTACAACACTTGACCCAACGTGCACGCCAAGCCTTGCGACTTCGCTATGCGGAAGAAGCCAGTCGGGTCGCCATCGGCGAATCGTTGGGAATCTCCGAACACGGTGCTAGAAACCTCATGCAGCGAGCCAAGAAACAGCTTCGCTCCTGCGTAGAAAGTCGACTAAACACATGACATCCCCTGCTGACCCATTTCGCGACAACGAGCCCGCCAGCAACGAGCCCGCCAGCAACGAGCCCGCCAGCAACGAGCCCGCCAGCAACGAGCACCCCGCAGAGGGCGTGGGCGAAAGCGAAGTCGCAGCCGACGCCATGTTTGACAGCTTGCTTCGCGAGGTAGTCGGCAACACCAGTCCGCCCGATTTGTCAGCGGAAATTTTGTCCGCCTTGCAGCGTCAATCCGCTGCCGCTGACAGCACGGCCGCGACTCCCCTGTCGCCACCAATGGTCGCAGCTAATCACAACAACGGGCACGCGGTACCGTCGCTCGACATGGCTACTTCGGCTGGCATTTATGACGTCCGCCCCGCTGGGCGAAGCGAACAACGTAGGCAGGTCGCTTCCCGGCGATTGTGGATCGCAGCCAGTTCGGCGGCTGCCCTGCTGCTTGTCGTGCTCGGCTGGAACGGCTGGTTCGCGACTGACGACTCGGCGGACCCGGATCGACAAGTTGTCGATGGTGGAGCGGCCGACAAAGTCGTCCCCAACGGCTCAGCAAGCAGCGAAGTTGCCCGGCCGATCCCGCCAGCAGCGACCGGCTCATCGGTCGCAGCCAGCTCGACACGGCCGGCGGAGTCTGATTCCCAGGCGGCGGCTCAAGCGGGTCCGCAGTCTGGCACTGTGGCCGGCGAGGTGACTGACGCTGTGCCTCAGCCGGGACGGCAATTAGCTGATCCGCAGTTTGCGCTCAGCGATCGCGGCGTCGATCCGTTGCCGCGGCAATCCCCAGCCGCCTCGATCCCCGCCTTGAGCTTCCCACCGCCGGCCTCGCCGCTGAGCGACCGCGAGGTATTGGCAATCATCGACAACGGGCTGGCCAGTTATTGGCAAGCGTTAGGTGTGCCCGCGACGCCCAGCGTGGACATGGCGGTATTTTCTGCCCGCTTGGCTGATCTGTTTGGCCAGCCGGTGATCATTGATCCTGCGGCACCGTTGGCCTCCGTTGATTTGGTGCTGGAGCAGCCGCAAGTTCGTCTTGAGTTGGCTCGTCGCCTTGCGGAGCGGTTGCTGGGCCGGGTCGGTCGGGAGCGGTTGGAAGCCGAGCAGCGGGAAGCGTTTGCTGGGGTGTTGGCAGATACGTTTGGCGGCGGTGCCAGGTTTGATGAGGTCGCCAGCCGGTTATTGACCGCTCGTGGCGCGATCGACAGCAGCAGTGAGGACTTTAATCCGGCCGCGGTTTGGTATGGCGCTTTGGCGGGCCCCCGCTCGGTGCCCTTGGTCGAGCAGTTTGGGCACGCGATGTTGGACCTTGATTTGCGTTGTGGGCGGTGCCATGACCATCCGCTCGACGAACGCGTTGGGCAGGACCAGTACTGGAGTTTAAACGCGGTATTTGAGACGGGACTGCGTTGGACGGCGACGGAACAGGGCGGTTTGCAGTTGGAATCGGCGATGGCTGCGGAGCGGAGTGACGATCCGGTTGTATTTTACGAACTGGCGGACGGGCGTCAGCGAGCCGCGTTGCCGCGCGCACCACTGGCCTGGCTGGCCAATTCCTCCGACCAGCGTTCTGGTTCGCGGAATAGCGCCGCTGGGGACCGGCAAGCTGCCGCCACCAATTTGGGAAATACCGCTGGCGACTCCTTCGCGGGGAGCGAGACGCTGGATTGGATTGCCGCTTCGTTGCGAGACAATCCGCGATTGGCCCGGGCGGCCGTGAATCGAGTCTGGGAGTTAGTCTATGGCCAGCCGCTCGTGGGCTCACCAGCCGACCCGTCGGCTCCACCGGAATCGCGCATCGCGCTGCAATTACAGGCTGCTTTGGCCGAGCAATTGCGGGCACACGACTTTGATTTGGGGCGTCTGGTGTTGTGGATCGCCACAGCCAGTCCGATGCGATCCGAGGTGCCAGCGGCCTTACGATCGCCGCGGTTCGAATCGGCCAGCGATGAGGATTTGCGGTTAGCCAGCCGTCAGATCCAGACCTTTGCCGGTTTTCCGCACAGTTTGCCGAAGCAAAATTTCGGCCAGTTGCTGGCGATTGCTTCGCCGGCCGTGTTAACCAGCGGGCAGTTGCCGGGGAACTTAAGAGTGCTCAGCGAGGGCTCAGCGTTGGGGCAAATTCGCAGTGCCGGTGCGCAGCAGACGACAACCGGGGTGGCCACCAGGCAACGCCCTGGCGACACCCAGTTATTGCAAGCTAGCTTGGACGTTTTCGCTACCAATCCGGCTGGGACTGCTGACGCCAAGCCATTGCCGGTTGATTGGTTGGAGCGAGTTGGTGGCGAGCATGCGTTTCAGCGGCGGGCCGAGCATCTCTATTATTTGGCCGGTTATTGGCACCCCTCGGGCCAGCAGATGGAAGTCGCCCGCTTGCTTCGCGGCAGCGTCACAGACGACTCGGCCGCCCTGCGACGGCTGTGGTGGATCTTGACCAACCAGCACTGAGACGATCCTGCCTCGGCGCCTGATACCTCTTTCGCTGGCGGTTAAAAATCGGTTAGGACCGTCCAGGGACAGGTGGTCGTTCGCACTAAAGCCACCCCGGCTGCGTAAAAACCTTTACAATTGGCAAAGTCGTCGGTTTTGCTCGTTTGCCGAGGGAAAATCGGCGGCGTCAATTTCGTCGTAATAGGAAGTCGCGGAACTGGGGAGCTGGCAAAAACTTGCTAGCTGGCCTTGACCGTCCTACCATTAACCATGCGCTGGACCGTTGCCGGTTCACCGTTTTCCAGGATTCTATCTTTAGCGGACCAACAGCATGCGTATACATTCGGTCACAGGTTCACGAAAGTGGTTGCTACTTTCGCTCGTTGCGGCAACGGGGATAACGGCTGCCGCGTTGGTTTCGCTGCAGCGTTCCACGGCGGGTGATTTAAACGGGCCCACGATGGTCAATCGTACCGTCGCGCGGATGATCGCTAGCTTGATGCCCAAGCGTCATGTGTCGGGCGATCAATTGAACGACGAATACAGCCAACGGTCGCTGAATTTGTTCCTCAAATCGTTGGATCCGATGAAGTTGTACTTCCTGCAATCGGACATTGACGAATTTTCTCAGCAGCGGCTGGAAATTGACGACATGGTCCGCAAGGGTGACGTCAGTTTTCCTTATACGGTCTTCAAGCGGTTTCTGCAGCGAGTCGATGAGCGGCTGGTGGTGCTGGAAGACTTGTTGAAGAGCGATTTTGACTTTACCAAGGAAGAAACGATCGCCACCGATCCCGACGTCACGCGTTACGCGATCAATGCCGAAGAAGCTCGTGAGCGTTGGCGGCGGCAGGTTAAATACAACGTTTTGGTGCTGGAAGAAGACGGTAAGACGGTGGCGGAGGCGATCGAGCAGCTTGATCGTCGTTACCACCGCAATGCGCGACGATGGCACCAGCTGGGCGATGATCGGTTGCTGGAGATTTTCTTGACTTCGGTAACCAGCAGTTTTGATCCCCATACGACCTATATGTCGCCATCGACCTTGGAGAATTTCGAGATCAGCATGCGGCTGAATTTGGAAGGCATCGGCGCGGCGTTGCAGGAAAAAGATGGAGAGACAGTCGTTTCCAAGGTGATTCCCGGGGGGGCGGCTGACAAAATGGGTGAGCTCAAAGAGGAAGACCACATCGTATCAGTGGGGCAGGGCGACGATGGCGAAATGGTCGACGTGGTGGAAATGCCGCTTGACGAAGTCGTCAAATTGATTCGCGGTACCTCGGGCTCAATCGTGCGACTGGGCATAAAATCGGGCGGTGTCGGCGAAGTCAAGGAGTTGCGGATCGTCCGCTCGAAAGTGGAGCTGGAAGACAGTGCGGCCCGTGGTGAAGTGATAACCGAAGGCTCGAAGGCTGACGGTTCGCCGCACAAAATTGGGTATATCAATTTGCCCAGCTTTTACATGGACATGGAAGGTGCGCGGGCGAATCGTGAAAACTATCGCAGCAGCACCCGGGACGTGGCTCGCATCTTGGCCGATTTTCGCAGGCAGAAAGTCGACGCAGTGGTTTTGGATTTGAGCGCCAACGGGGGCGGCAGTCTGACGGAGTCGATCAATTTGACAGGTCTTTTCATTGATCGCGGCCCGGTCGTTCAGATCAAGGGAGCTGACGGCGATGTGGCGGTTTACTCGGACGACCAGAGCGGCGTGGCCTGGGACGGACCGCTGGTCGTGATGACATCGAAGCTGAGCGCTAGTGCGTCGGAAATTCTAGCCGGAGCGATCAAGGATTACCGGCGTGGCTTGATCGTCGGCGACCCGACAACGCACGGTAAGGGAACGGTCCAGCAGTTACTGGACCTCGATCGTGAGGTCTTTGGCGGTATCGGAGAGGACTTCGGAGCACTCAAGGTCACCCTGCAGCAGTTTTACCTCCCGGACGGCGTGAGCACGCAGAGAGACGGCGTGCAAGCCGATGTGGTGTTGCCTTCGGTGACCACGCACATGGATATCAGCGAAAGCGACCTCGAACACGCCTTGCCCACCGATCGCGTGCCGGCGGCTGAGCACGACTATTACCGGATGGTACCTGCGGAAGTACTTGGTTTGGTGCGAGCCCGCAGCGCGGATCGGATCAAAAACGAGGACGAGTTCGCCGATTTGCTGAAGCGAATCGATATTTTCCGCCGCCAGAAAGAGCAAAAGTACCTGTCGCTCAACCGGGAGCAATTCAAAGCATACCGGGCTGAGTTAAATGCCGACCGGTTGCAGATGGAAGAGTTGGCGGAGGAGACTGACGACGAGGAGGTTTTCCGCGATACGTTCTACAACAAAGAAGTCATCAACATCGCCGTCGACTATTTGGAGACGCTCAAGCTGCAGAATTTGGCCAAAGCAGGCTAACTCGCAGCTGACTTGCCCCCAAGAACGTTCCATGGATCGAAATACGCGCCCCCTTTCCTGTAATCAGGAGGGGGTTTTTTCGTGAACTGGGCTCGGCAACCCGGCTTCGGGTGAGCGAAATCGTCGTGGAATCCGAGATCAACAGGCCAAACACAACTTTATCTCAGATTTTCGCCCAACAGACATTGACCATTCACGCTCCGCTCCTTAAATTCTCACGCTCCCAACCAGGGAAACTGCTTTTGCCTGAGGTCGCAGTGTGACGATCAGGCAGAGGGGGTGTTTTTGTTCCGATTCAATTGTTTGATATTCAGGGCGTCGCCGTGTCGACAGGGTCTAGCGAAGTCATCCGCATTCGA
>CAZHTX010000366.1:3252-5965 GCA_964535475.1 uncultured Pirellulaceae bacterium | reverse complement strand
AAACCGCTAACGGAACGGTGGCTAGCGCCAAAACCGCTAACGGAACGGTGGCTAGCGCCAAAACCGCTAACGGAACGGTGGCTAGCGCCAAAACCGCTAACAGAACGGTGGCTAGCGCCAAAACCGCTAACGGAACGGTGGTTTGTTCGCTCACAACCCGCTGCGACGCCAATCACTGCTGGCAGGGGCCGGGGGATTTTCTGGAATTCGGGGTGTGGGTTGCGGAGGGGCGGTGGGCTGGCGGCCGCTCGATGCTGGCCGGAATTCTGGCTCCTGCACCGCGTCGGCAATGGCCGCCAGGCGACTTTCCAAGGCGGCAATCCGGCCGGTAAGTGCCCGGTTCTGCAGTTCCAGTTGGGCGGCTCGATCCCGCTCGGCCCTGTAATCACTGATCAACCGCTCGTTGTCGGCCGCATACTGGGCTGCTTTATTGTTCCCAAAGAGGCTACAGCCGGCTGTGCTGGAGACTAGCACTAGCAGGCATAAAGAACTTATCCGAAAACTATAAAAAAGGCCCGCGGCTAGCGCCGTCGGCTCACAGTTTTCGGATAGGTTCAAAATGGTGTTCAGTCGTCGTACAACTCGGCAATCCATCGCCGGTCCAACGTTAAAATGGGGAGGTCCGCGGTACTCAGCCTGTTAACTATCAAATCCGAACATGCTGATCAAGGCGTTTGTCAGCGAGCTGACCGGTGCCGTCTCCCCAGTGTGAGCCCAAAGGTTGCGGACTAAGTCGGTCATCAACATGCCGCCCAGGCTCATCAGCAGCAGAATGCCAGCCAGCGCCAGCACCTGCCAGATCGAGAAGGGAGTCTCGTAAGCGGCAACCATCGTCGGCGCGCCCTTGCCGGCACTTGGTTGCAGCCCCATGTCTTCTTCAATGCCGTCCTCGGCGACGAGCGCGTCTCCTTCCAACATGCCGCTGTCGGCAAAGGCTTCGCCTTCCATCACGCCGACGGCTGCCGCGTCATCGCCAAAATCAACTTCCTCGACAAAAGCGGCCGAGTCTTCGACTTCGATGACTTGCGAACCACTGTCGTCATCGGGCTCGCCAACGCTCGATGGGGAAAGCTGAAATTCTTCATCGGCTTGAAAGTCGACCAACGAGCCGCTGCCGCCAGATGACGGCGAGTCGACTCCGGCTCCCCCCAAGTCCAATGCGGAAATGCTGGAACCGGCCAAATCCAAGGGCTCGCTTTCCAACGACAGACCGCTATCCGAGGGACTCATCAGATTGATGCCGCTGTCTCCGGCGATCGAAATGTCACTGCCGCCACCCGCCAAAACCAAGTCGTCGTCATCGTCGGCAATCACCAAGTCGTCATCGCTATCGAGCGCATCATCGACTCCGCTGCCGAGGGCCAAATCAGGATCACTGTCCCCACGGATTAAATCCCCCGTCCCGTCACCTTTCGAGATGCTCGCCAAATCGATGTCGCTGAGGACATCCACGTTGGAGTCGTTGGGATTGTGCAAATCGCTGCCAATTCCCGGGCCGGTCGAGCCGTCGGTCGGCTCATTGCCCAAATTCAAGGCGTCCGAACCATCCTCTTGCAGCATCAATTCATCATCGTCGTCGTCAGCCAGCGAAGGCGCCGAAGAGGCTGGTTCTGTAACGGGAGGCTGCGTCGATTCCGAGCTGTTGGCGACAACCGCAAGGTCGCTGCCATCGTCGCCCTGACGAGTAACCAAGGCCACGTCGCTGCCAAGGCTAATGTCGCTGCCCATGTTAGGGTCGCTGCCCAAGCCGATGTCGTTGCCAAAGTCACTGCCGACCCCGATGTCGCTGCCTTCGCCGCCAAGCTCCTCTTTCAGACGATCGATCTCTTCTTGAGGAAATTTCCAACTGGAACCGTCACGGAATCCCCGCAATTGACCCTGCGAACGCATTTCCACCAGCTGATCAGGCTGAATACCGAGGATGCGAGCGGCTTCGTCGAGAGGGAGGTAATTGCTAGCCATGGAGCTGAGAATCCGAGTGGAGGTCGATAAGGTCTATGGTTCTCGCATCAGCCGCTCAATCGCGGCTGGCGTTGGTTCAGTTACGTTATATTGAACTTCAAAGTCTTGCTTTAATGGTCGTGAGCTGAGGAATTTGATTTCTCCCTCAGCCGAAACCCGATGCACCACCATCCGCATGCTTTCGCCGTGGATTAAGGTCACCAATTGTCCGCCCGCTCCATCGGCCGTCGCAAATGCCAGAAATCCTTCCCCAGCTACCATCGGTGTCAACTGAGGCACCGCCTCGCCCACCGCTCCAGTTTCCCCGCCGCGGTTAGTCCGCGCCTCGAAACTGGCTCGCATCTCTTCTTGGTCGTTGAATTGCTGTTGATCAAATCCCTCGCTGCCAATTCCCTCGCTGCCAATTCCCTCGCTGCCTAATCCCTCGCCGCCTAATCGCTGGGGCGCCTGTCCCGTGGTTGCGTTGACCATCGACACGGCCAAGTACAAACAGCCGATGGTCGCCACCAAGCTTACTCGCGATTTTTTCAGCATCCATGCAATTTTCATCACCGCTCCGTCTCCACAGATTCCAGGGGATTTGTCTCTATTCTAAAAGCGAGCCGACTTCATTCAAGCTTTTTAACAAATTGCTGCGCTTTCCCCGCTCCACAATCAGCGTGCAGAGAACATGCAATGCTAAAAATCGGTCTTTTCGACAAACTCGATCGACAATAACGCACCGCCCACGGGGCGGCAAGAGAAATGCCCT
>CAZHTX010000366.1:0-3152 GCA_964535475.1 uncultured Pirellulaceae bacterium | reverse complement strand
ACAAAGCTTACATTGCGTACAATGTAAAGTTTTTCGAGCTACCGATGGGGGCTGTGATCAGGTCGGGAGGGTGCAATTTAGCACCGGAAAGATTGGGAACCGAAGACAAAAAAACCACTCGGCAGGCGGCGCCCGGCGAGTGGTTTTTGGCAAGCTTTTCGGCGAGCGTCAACTTGGCTGGTTAGAGCTTTTTGACTCGCAGGTTCTTGAAGTAAGCTTTGCTGATCGGGTCGTGCGCTTGAAGTGCGAACGTCCCTTCACTGAGCAACCGTTCGAAGTTCGCGTCCTCAGGCTTGGGATCTTTGCCTTCGGTGTAATCGACCATGGTTTGGCCGTTTACTTTGAGGACAATATTTTTCCCCTTGACGATGATCTCTTGCGTGTACCACTCGTTATCTTTCGCGGGTGGATTTGCCACGTTCATCACGCCGTACAGGCTGCTGGTCTTCTTGGGGTCGCCGTGGGTGATGTTGACTTGGCACTCGAACCCTTTGGTGGGCCACCCTTCGGCTTGGAATTTGGTGTGAAAATAAATGCCCGCGTTGCTGTTGGGCATGGTTTTCACATCGGCCTTGAAGTGAAAATCTTTGAAGGGTGCAGCTTCACCCATGTAGAACAGGTGGCTGCGAGGTCCATGGCACATAATTGCGCCACCTTCGACTGACCAGCTATCGGCGTTTTCGCTGGCTTTCCAACCAGTCAAATCGTTGCCGTTAAACAATTGCACAAAGCCGGACTCGTCACCGGTATTGTCTTCGGCACGGACCGAGGAGGTTGCAAAGCCGGTTGCCACGCAGAGGGTGGCAACCAGCGAACACACAGACTTTAGCATAAGTGGGGAACTCCGAGGGGGGTGTGATCAGCGGAAAGAAATCAATCGAGATTAGCGTCGGTGGCGGGCAGTTTGTTGGCCTTGATGCGTTCACCAAACGTATCGCCTTCTTTGCTTTTCATGTCCGCAACTTTCTTCAGCGCGGCGATGATTTCTTCCTTGACCTTTTCGGGCTCAGCCTTGATGCGGTCTTTTTCAAAGTCTTCGGCCTTCAAGTACTTGTGCAGAGCGTCGCCATACTCGTTGCGCACTTTTTTCTTATCTTCGCCTTTGACGTGGCAGAGGTTACAGCCTGCTTTGCGGCTAATCTTCATAAACTCTGGATCGACATCCTCAGCGCCTGGTTCGTCACCCCGGGGCGTGTAGTGCGCGCCCCAAACTTTCTTGAAGTGACTAATTGCCATCGCCGGGCCTGCCATCGTGCTCATCATGGCGGCGATCAACATGACTACAAAAACGCGTTTCATCCGCAAATCTCCAACAGGTTCAAAAATACAACTATCGAGTTAGAAAGCCGCTTGGCGGTACCGTTCACAATTGGCCCTCAAAAAGGGCGGTTAGACAATGCTACTGGAAATCGCCAGCAACATAATCTAACCCCGATTAAACGTGCCGGGATCGGAAATGTCAAATTCCATCTCCGGATGGGGTGACACTGCTGGGGGGCAGCAGCGGCAGTGATTCCAGCCGAAAGCCAGGGAGTAAGACTCCTTCTTGGCGAAAATCTTGGGGGGTCCAAGTGTGAATTGGACGCCTTTGCGGCAGCGGTTCCCTCCAGACGACGATGCCTTGGGGCGAGACCTCTTGAATCCACGACGGACGATCCGAGGATAGCAACCGCGTAATGGCAATGGGGGAGGCGATTTGGTCATCGGCCGCCGTGTCGGCGACGATCTGCGTGCGTCCGGCGGTGCTATCGTAGTAATTATCGCGTCCCCTGAGGATCAAATAGCGATCGATCTCGGCTGCGGGGAAGCCTTTAAGATCGATCAGGGGAACTTGGCTGTCGAGGGTAAACACGCAGCGGTTGGCTTCGCGGTCGACGATGATCGGGCGGTCGGCTCCGGGCCGCAACTGCACGGAGACCAAACTGCCGCCCGGGGCGACGGTCACATCGTTGAGGCTCAACCGCATCTGAAACGGTCCGTTGATGGGACTTTGTGCCGCGCCACCACTTTCGATCATGTTACCGCTGATTGCCAACAAACCGTTATCCCACAGCAACTCAACCAGCGTCGCTTGCTCGAGCGCCAGCATCGACAGGCCACCTCGGATCACGGTATCGTTGAGTTTGATTGCGACCAACGGTGGGGTATTGCGGGGAGCAATGGCCGCCAGCGGGCTGGGGACCAAATTCGATTGTCGTTCAAAGACACGCACCGCTGGCACGCCGGCCGGATTGGCGATGGTGATTGAGGCGTCGCTAAATTTCACCGTATTGCCGCCATCGAGTCGAAAAAGCGAGCCCCCCTGCTCCGCCTCGACTGGAAAATTCCAAATCAGATGGATGTCTTGAAATTCGACGCTGGCCGCTTCTAAGTCGATCATGGCGAGTCGCTGATTGCCGATCTCGGAAGCCGACAGCGTGCCGACGCTGGCAGCCGCGCCATTCGCTGCCGGAGAGACGAACTCCAAAATGCTCAGCTGATCAACGCCACGAATAGTCAGCTCGCGGCGGGGCCACCGCACCGGTCCACTCTTTAATCTCCCGGGGCCCAGCTCGATTGTCTCAATGGCCGCCTCGTTGCGAGCCACGGCGAGGGCCGCTTCCAGCGAGCTGACGAGCAAACGATTTTCTTCATCGATTGTTCCCGCCACGCCGGTGGCATCAGCGAGCACTCGGATCACGCTGGGTGCTGGCAAATTGTCTCCAGCTGGCCGGTCACTGCCCTCGGTGACGGCAAGCGGCGAGGCAGAGCCAAGCTCAGGATTGGCCAACTCGAAATATTTGGGTGGTTGTCGCGCGTCCAACGCGTTCCGTTCGCCATTGATCGCGGAACCGTTACCATTGTCCCCGCTAGGTGAACGCGATGTCACACTCGCCCCACCCTCCACAAGGTCTTGCCCATCGTTTTCGCCAGCAGGATTTTCGCCACCGCCTCGCAAAGCCTCATCGCCAGGACGGTTCCGGGACGCGTTGGCTGCTGATCGACCGCGATTGGAAACACTTTGAGCCGGCACAGGTTCACTCAATGAAAGGTCACCTTGAGCCGAAGAGAGCAAGTGCAACCAGGCTGTGCTGATCACCAACAGGCTGGCGGCAAACATCCAGGGCAGATGATGTTCGAGCAATTGGGAAAAGCGACTTTCGGGGACCACC
>CAZHTX010000365.1:0-5972 GCA_964535475.1 uncultured Pirellulaceae bacterium | reverse complement strand
GTGTTTATTTTTGTCTTGGTGGCGACGATTGGACTGCAGATGGAGCTGTCGGCCATCATCACTTACCGGGGTCTGTTTGTCGTTGGTTTAATTTGGATGCTGATCCACGTGGGCTTGTTATTTTTGGTCGCCTATTTGATCCGCGCCCCTTATTTCTTTTTGGCCGTCGGCAGCAAAGCAAACATTGGCGGTGCGGCCAGCGCGCCGGTGGTAGCAGCCGCCTTTCATCCCTCCCTAGCCCCGGTCGGCGTGTTACTAGCAGTGCTCGGCTACGTGCTGGGCACTTACGGAGCCTGGATCTGCGGAGTCCTGATGCAAGCCGCCGCCGGCTAGATACTGCTAAATACTGCCGCACGGGGGCAAAGCAGCCACGGCTTGGCTGAGCGGCCGCATTTCGCTAACCTTTTTAAGTTGAGGTCGAGCGTTTTCAGACATACTGGCAGCACCACCACAGCCGCGTTTCAGCAACCCGCTGCATCCGGCCCAAGATCGTGCCCTGAAAACGGCCATTGTCCAAGAATCAATTTGCCCTGGTAGCTCAGCGGATAGAGCGACGGTTTCCTAAACCGTAGGTCGTGGGTTCAAGTCCCGCCCAGGGTATTTGCAAGGGTTTTCGCCAGCATGGCAAGCCCCGGGAAAACGGGGTTTTCTCGTTTTCGAACTGAGGCCTTGCGGCGTCATGATTGCCATCATGCGCAATTGAGTGGGGTGAATTTTGGGGTATACTCGAGAGCACCACACCGGCCCCTTTTTGCGATTGCTCGGGCAAACGATAAGACGCTCGATCGAATCGGCCGGAACGAAGAATTGCCGATCTAAAGATCCGTTCATTGTTACGGATTCCTTGCTGAACGGATTGGCCGCGATTACCTCTCGTCTAACTGCGAGATTAAAGAACTCACGGGCACGATCGACGCGTCGGCGTACTGTATTTGTTGCCAATCCACCTTTGACTTCGCCCTCGGGCACTTCGCGCCACTCAATCTCCAGCCAAATACAGAAGTCTTCCGGATCCCAGTCAATTAATTATTCAGATTCGATCATTAGCGCATCCCATAGCGTGTAGAAAGGCGGGCCAGCAAGGGTGGCACCCATCGGACTGTAACACTCACTAGCCGCGCGCAGGGGCCAACTGGCTCGCCAGGCTTGATTATGCCACGTCAACATGTCGCTTCCACCGGACTGCTTGAGAATGCCAAATTCCTGGTAATGGTCCGATCGGGGACTGCGGTCCCGTCCTTGTTTGTTTCGTCGGATTGGAATATCGATGGGCCGTCCACACTCCATCGGACACTTTGTTATGCTTTGCAACTCAGGTTGCCTCTCGCGAGCACTCCGTGGTAGACCGTCATCCAGTTGAGGGGCGTCTGCGTCCGGGCTTCTGTATCTGCTGTCGTAATGACTGCTGGGGGCACCTGAATACTTAGGTGGGTGCATCTGGACGGTTCGGCTTTGCTCAGGACTTTGACTGTCAAGTGAAATCGGTCAAGATGCTCGGTGCTTCGGTCACTTTTTGGGCCGAACACCAGTTGGAAACGGAAGGGACTTCATGTTTGAGCAAGCATTTAAGAATATCGACGACGTTCTCTGGAAAGAGGCTGGGTGTACGACAGAACTGGACTACACGGAACAAACGTCGTGGCTGCTGTTCCTGAAATACCTCGACGGCCTGGAACAGGACCGAGCCGACGAAGCGGCGCTGGAGGGCAAGAAATACAGCTACATCCTGCAAAAGCAATATCGCTGGGACACCTGGGCCGCGCCGAAGAATAAGGCTGGCGAGATTGATCACAACCAAGCGATGACCGGGGATGATCTGGTCGAGTTCGTCAATCAAAAGCTAATGCCCTACTTGCACGGCTTCAAACTGAAGGCCAGTGGGCCGGATACGATCGAGTACAAAATTGGCCAAATCTTTGGCGAGATCAAGAATAAGATTTCCAGCGGCTACAACCTCCGCGAGATCATCGACCACGTTGACGCTCTGCGGTTTCGATCCCAAACCGAGAAGCACGAGTTGTCGCATCTTTACGAAGCCAAGATTAAGAACATGGGGAACGCCGGGCGGAATGGCGGCGAGTACTACACGCCCCGACCGCTGATTCGTGCGATGATTCAGGTGGTCAAACCGAAGATCGGGGAAAGCGTTCGTGATGACGCCTGCGGCTCGGCGGGCTTCTTGTGCGAAGCGTTCGACTACATGAAGACTAAAAAAGGGTTGACTACCAAAGAGCTGAAAAAGCTTCAGGAAAAGACCCTTCACGGTCGCGAGAAAAAGTCGCTAGCTTATGTGATTGCGATCATGAACATGATCTTGCACGGGATCGAAGCGCCGAACATCGTGCACGTCAACAGTTTGTCCGAAAACTTGATGGACATTCAGGAGAAGGACCGCTGCGATGTTGTTTTGGCCAATCCACCTTTCGGTGGCAAGGAACGCAAGGAAGTCCAGCAAAACTTCCCCATTCGCACGGGCGAGACTGCATATCTTTTCTTGCAGCGGTTCATCAAGGTTCTGAAGGCTGGCGGTCGAGCTGGCGTGGTCATCAAGAACACCTTTTTGTCCAACACCGACAACGCTTCGGTCAGCTTGCGAAAGATGCTGTTGGAAAGCTGCAACCTCCACACGGTGCTCGATTGCCCCGGCGGCACGTTCATTGGTGCAGGTGTGAAGACCGTGGTCTTGTTCTTCGAGAAAGGCTCGCCGACTCGCAAGGTCTGGTACTATCAACTCGACCCCGGTCGTAACATGGGCAAGACCAACCCACTAAATGACGACGACCTCGCCGAGTTTGTGAAACTACAAAAGACTTTTACTGAGTCGCCCAAGTCGTGGACGGTGAACGTAAAGGACATCGACCAAGCGACGTTCGATTTGTCCGTGAAAAACCCCGATGGCGGCGAGGAAGTCGTGCATCGGACTCCGCAGGAGATCATGGAAGAGATCGCGGAGTTGGATGCCGAGAGCGCGGAAGTGCTGGCGACGATTCGGGGGCTGCTATGAAGAATGGTTGGGAGACGTACACGCTGGGACAGATGTGCCAACTGATTTCCGGCCGGCACATTGACGCGAAGAACTACAACACCGATTTGCGTGGTGTTGGTTATCTGACTGGCCCATCCGATTTCGGGAAAGTGAATCCGATTGTTTCAAAGTGGACTGAACATCCAATCGTTAAAGCCAACAGCGGTGACATTCTAATCACGGTCAAAGGCTCCGGCGTTGGCAAGATCAATCTACTCGATATCGATCAGATAGCGATAAGTCGGCAGCTGATGGCCGTTCGAGTAACTGGGGCTGATCCGAGATACGTATATTTGTTCCTAAATTCCGCCTTCGATCATTTTCAGGCGGCGTCGTCTGGTGCTGCAATTCCTGGGATCTCACGTGAGCAGATTCTCAGACTAACAATTCCGTGCCCTTCCCTTCCCGAGCAGCGGCGGATTGTGGGGATACTGGACGAAGCGTTTGCCGGCATCGCCATCGCCAAAGCCAACGCCGAAAAGAACCTCCAAAACGCCCGCGCTCTGTTTGAAAGCCACCTCAACGACGTTCTGGGCAGCAAGAGTTGGGAATGGAAGAAGTTGGGGGACTTATGCAACGGGGTTGAATACGGTTCCGCTTCCAAATCGAAGAAGCAAGGCAAAGTTCCCGTGCTTCGCATGGGCAACATTCAAGGGGGGCGCCTTGATTGGGGAAATCTCGTCTATACCGATGACAAAGAGGAAATCAAGAAGTATCTGCTCAAGCACAACGATGTGCTGTTTAATCGCACGAACAGCCCTGAACTGGTCGGCAAGACGGCAATCTACAAGAGCGAGCGACCATCCATCTTTGCAGGTTACTTAATTCGGATTCATCGAAACGAAGAACTGTTGGACGCAGACTTTTTGAACTACTTTCTCAACAGCGAAATCGCGTCCGAGTATGGGAAGACCGTAGTTATTTCGAGTGTCAATCAGGCGAACATCAATGGTACAAAACTTATGGGCTATCCGATTCCCGTGCCTGCACTCTCAGAACAAAGAGCTGTTGTTGAAAACCTCGACGAGCTATCGCAAGAAACCCAACGCCTCGAAACCATCTACCAGCGCAAACTCGCCGCGTTCGACGAACTGAAAAAGTCTTTGCTGCATCAAGCCTTTAGCGGACAACTGACGGGCGACGCCGTTTGCATAGAGGCAAGCGGATGAGTGCCCCGCCCGTCAATCCGAAGATTTGTCACATCACACATGTGGACAATCTGCTGGGGATCATTCAAGCCGGTGGTTTGTGGTCGGATGCAAAACGAATCGAATTGGGACTTGGCACCAGTCTGATCGGCATGTCGCGGATCAAGCAGCGGCGGCTGACGGACATCGAAGTGAGCTGTTATCCAGGCACGTTGGTCGGCCAGTACGTTCCATTCTTCTACTGTACACGTTCCATCATGCTCTACATCCTGCATCGCGGCAATCATGTCGATATCGACTATTGTGAAGGACAACGGCCGATTGTCCATTTGGTCGCCGGTCTCGAGGCGAGCCTTCAGTGGGCGACAGATCAGGGCGTGCCGTGGGCGCTATCTCCAACCAACGCGAGTGCACGGTATACGAATTTCTACAATCAACGCGAAGACTTCCACCGGATCGACTGGCAAGCGGTCGCCAACCGGGATTTCCGCGATCCGGCCGTCAAAGAAGCAAAACAAGCTGAATTTCTGATGTTCGACTGGTTTCCGTGGTCGCTAGTGGAACATGTGGGCGTTTTCGACCAGAATATCGAGCAGATCGCCAGCCAGCACATCGCGGCAAGCGCGCATCAGCCGCCCGTTCGTGTCGAGAACGGGTGGTACTATTGACGATGAGACTCCAATGATTGAAATCATCCCCCAAGGCGACCTCCTGAAATCCGATGCGGAAGCATTGGTCAACACCGTCAATTGCGTCGGTGTGATGGGACGCGGGATCGCGCTGCAATTCAAGAAGAAGTTTCCGGACAACTTCGCGGCTTACAAACGCGCCTGTGATGCTCACGAATTGACGCTCGGCGACGTACTGGTGTTCGACACGGGCGAGATGTTTCATCCGCGTTTCATCATCAACTTTCCGACCAAGAACCATTGGCGTGCCAACAGCCGGATCGAAGACATCGCCACGGGGCTTGAGTCGTTGATTGCCGTGGTCAAGGATCGAAAGATCAGGTCGATTGCGATTCCGCCGCTCGGATGTGGGCTCGGCGGCCTGGAATGGGACGAAGTTCGACCGCTGATCGTTCAAGCATTTGAAGAACTGCCAGAGGTGCGGGTGTCGATTTTCGAACCGGGGAAAGCTCCGACGGCCAAGTCGATGACGATCAGTGAAGAAACACCCAACATGACTGCCGGTCGGGCCGCGTTGCTCGGACTGATGAACCAGTACCTTTCGGCGGTGATGGACCCGTTCGTAACGTTGCTGGAATTGCACAAGCTGATGTACTTCATGCAGGAACTCGGCGAGCCGCTGAAGCTGAAATTCCAGCCAGGGCCGTATGGTCCCTACGCGGAGAACCTGCGGCATGTGCTCAATAAAATTGAAGGGCATTTCATTACGGGGTTTGGCGATGGCGAAGATGCACCGCAAAAGCCGATCGAACCCAAAAACGACGCGACCGTATTGGCGAAAGAGTTTCTCGAAGCCCATGCCGAGACACGCGAACGGTTCAGGGTCGTAGCAGACTTGATCAGTGGTTTCGAGACACCGTATGGGATGGAGTTATTAGCGACGGTTCACTGGGTGGCGGCGAAAGAGGGTGCGACTTCAGCCGAAAACGCGGTTTCACGAGTTCATTCCTGGAGCGATCGCAAGAAGATGTTCACGCCGCAGCATATTGAATTAGCCTGGAATGTTCTGGATCAGCATAGGCTACTAGCAGCAAGATAGCCTTCCTATTCCCCTGTTGCATTAGCTGGGCATGCTGCGTGCCCCTACGGTTGGCTTCGTATTGAGATCAA
>CAZHTX010000364.1:0-5980 GCA_964535475.1 uncultured Pirellulaceae bacterium | reverse complement strand
ACGCGACGATCGACGACCCGAACTTGCTCAAATCGTTGCCCGCCGGGGAAATCCCCAAAAAATGGACTGCGGCGGTGGGGCCTGGCTACAGCGGCCCCACGATTGCCGACGGCCTGGTCTACTTAACGGACCGATCACCGGACGACGTGCGAGCCACTGAACGCATTCTCTGCTTCCGCGCCACTGATGGAAAGTTAGTTTGGCAACACGAGTATCCGGTTCAGTACAAGATCGGTTACGAAGCCTCAGGGCCACGAGCTTCAGTGACGATCGACGGTGGCAGAGCATTCGCCGTGGGCGGCATGGGGATGCTTCACTGCCTTGAGGCAGATTCAGGGAAAGTGCTTTGGGCACGCGATCTAGACGAACAGTACAAGATCGACATGCCTAACTGGGGCATCACCACGGCACCACTGGTCTACCAAGACAGAGTAATCCAAGTCGCCGGGGGTCCGGGAGCTTGCCTGGTCGCTTTGGATGTGAAAACTGGCAAAGAAATCTGGCGAGCCCTCGACGATCGAGCTGGTTACAGTGCGCCAATCTTGGTTCGCCAGGGGGAAACGGATGTTGTTGTCTGCTGGACTGGCGAAAGTGTCTCGGGAATTAATCCAATTGATGGTAACGTTTTTTGGTCGATTCCAATGCTGCCAAGAAATATGCCAATCGGCGTGCCAACACCGGTGATCCAAGAAAACAAATTATTTGTTTCCTCATTCTACGACGGATCCCTGCTAATCGACCTGGCCCCGAATCAACCACAAGCCACTACGGCTTGGCGAAGAATTGGCATCGACGAGCGAAACACGGACGCCCTGCACGCGATGATTTCCAACCCAATTATCAAGGGTGACTATATCTATGGAGCGGACAGTTACGGCGAATTTCGCTGCTTAGAGCTAAACAGCGGCGACCGTGTCTGGGAAGATCTTTCGCTGGTCCCCAAAGCCCGCTGGGCTACGGTCCACATCATACGCAACGGAGAGAATGAAATTATCCTTAACGACCAGGGTGAATTGCTGCTAACCAGCCTTTCACCGCAAGGCCCCCAAATCAGCTCGCGCAGTCAGTTAATAAAGCCCACCCGGAGACAACTCAATCGGCGCAACGGGGTCGTGTGGTCCCATCCGGCAATCGCAGACGGCGTGATTTACGCACGCAATGACGAAGTACTCGTAGCCGCCTCACTCAGGGCGACTGAAGAGTAAAATTCCATTAGGAAAGAGCTTGCAGAAGAAGTTCAACTGAGAACATTCTCCACTCACAGACCTGACTTTTAAGGCTATCGGTGAAAACTGATAGCCCGTCGAGCCAGAAATGGTTGACTGAGCAGAGAATATTCAAACAGTCAGAAAAGCCCTTGAAATTTTATTCAGCACAAAGTTCGCAAGCTGACCAAAACCAGACGTTGCGAACTGTGTGAGTAGTGCTTTAAGATTTTCCGCACTCAAATTAGTTTGTGAGAACAAACATTGAGATTAGAGAGGGTTAACATTCTCGGCGCAAGGGCCTTTTGGTCCGCGACCTTCATCGAATGATACCTTTTGGCCTTCACGCAATTCTTCAAAGCGAGCACCAGAAACGCTTGATGAGTGAAAAAACAGGTCGTTTTCCCCACCAGTGCTGATGAATCCAAAACCCTTGTCGGTCAATTTTCTAATCGTGCCTTCAGCCATTTGTACATTCTCAAAGTTACTGCATGAAGGGACGTCGTAAAGCATACGGTTGCCCACTGGCCGCCCCCAAGATTGCCAGAGTCTATCGCCTGGGAGCACACCACGCAAACGGTTTAGCCGCACATTTGCCTGTCTGGTAATCGAGGGGAATCGGAAAAGGGTCAGAAAGCTGGGATTTTCGCGTATAATTTCGATTTTAAATTCTTGGTAAACGACAATTTCGATGCCAACCGGTGAAAATTTCCTCTTCATTTAACACCAGTTACCCCAAGTTAGACTCCGTTCGCAAGTTGACGATGGATTAGTTCCGATGGATTTTGATTCGCGTTGGGTATGGTGGCTCGCTGCCGGGTCCGTATTGATGTTCTTTGGATCCGTGCTAGCCATCCCGCCAATTATCGTGCGGCTTCCCGCTGATTACTTCAATCATGCTCACCGGCATCGTGCTAAACCCCGTGGTTTTGCCCTTTTTGTCTACTACGGATGGCTGCTGGGTAAAAATTTAGCCGGCGTCGTCTTCGTGCTGATGGGCATCGCCATGCTCGTGCTCCCGGGGCAGGGGATCATCAGCATCTTACTGGGGCTCACGTTGATAAATTTCCCAGGCAAGTTCCGACTTGAGCGATTCCTGGCGACTCGAAAGCCGATCTTGTCCACAATGAACTGGCTGCGGGCTAGAGCGAACCGTCCACCGCTGGACATTCAAGACCCCACGCCAGACGCTCAGTCACCCTAACAACGACCACTGCCAGCTGATAAAATTGCGTCAGACACAGACGCCTTTACCGCTCACGCCCGGAATCCTCAATGACAGACGGCCCCAATCCTTTCGCACCTCCGAGTGAGACTAGCGAATTAACTTTGGTATCGCCGCTGGAAAATTTGCAAGCATTGGCGAGCACCGAGCGGGGGCTGCAGATCACTTTTTACGGATTGATGATCATCATTCTTTCTTATGTTGGAGTAATCGTAGCCACCTTCACCTTTCCTCCCCTCATAATCGCAATTGGTTTATTCCTGCTCATTGGTTTGCTATTGCTGATAATCGGACCACTGATCTGCATAATGACACCGGCTGAAACAGGGGCGAAAGGCCTGATTATCGCTGCAGTCATTTGCCAACTACTCGGCATAACTGTATCGATTGGCCAGGGCATCTTGACAGTCATGCTCGACCCATTAGTCGCACAGATCATTAGTTTCTCGGCGGTCCTACTAATGCTTTTTTCTTTGATTATATTCGTGTTATTTATGATGCGAATATCGACATTTTTAAACCGTCAGGATCTGCGAGACAAAGGCAAAACCATATTAATAGCTTCGGGCATACTTATTATATTAACAATTGCAAGCGCGATCTCCCAAGCCTTCGGCAACCTTGGGCAAATAGTTATCTTATCAATGGTCGGCGTCGGTTCGCTTTTAGTATTCATCATGTTCACAAGCTTGATTTATCGCGTCTCCAAGGCAATCAGTATCGCACGCGCTCGATTACTATCAGAAACAGTAACAAATATAAGCACTTCTGCGATAAACTGAAGTCGAACTTCTATGCCGACCTGACAGGCGACAGTTTCCGCCTCACCCAGCGACGTCGCAAACTCTTTTCAAGCCCCACCACAACATAGGTTGCCAGGGCAGTCAACAAAATTCGCCCCCAAGCCTCCCAGCCAATCGGCGCGCTGGAAAACCACAGGTTAAAGGTGGGCAAGTAAGTAAAGGCAAGCTGGAGAACGATCATGCTGGAGACACCGACCGCAATCCAGCGATTTGTAAATAATCCAATTTGAAACATCGATTTAGTCAGTGATCGACAGTTGAATAAGTAGAACATTTCAACCATTACGAACACGTTGACAGACACCGTCCTGGCCTCCGCTGGTGAGTATCCTTGGCCCAAAGCCCAATCAAAAGAAGCAAAGCCGCCAACAAGCAAAATCAGGGCGACAATGACAATTCTCACGATCAAAGCGTTTGTTAGCAGAGGCACCTGAGGATCTCGCGGCGGCCTTTGCATGATGCCAGGTTCTTTGGGCTCAAACGCCAACATTAACCCCAAAAGAACAGCGGTCGTCATATTAATCCAAAGGATCTGAACAGGCAGAAGTGGCAAAGTGACGCCAGCAAAAATGGCCGTCAGGATCAAAAGCCCCTCCCCCGCGTTTGTTGGCAATGTCCAGACGATGAACTTCGTCAAGTTATCAAAAACGCTACGCCCTTCTTCAACAGCCGCTTCGATGGTCGCAAAGTTATCGTCTGTCAACACCATATCGGCAGCTTCCTTTGCCACTTCGGTGCCCCCCACGCCCATGGCTACGCCAATATCAGCCTGCTTCAAAGCGGGCGCGTCATTCACCCCGTCACCCGTCATTGCCACGACGTGCCCGCGCGATTGCAGAGCTCGCACCAATCGCAACTTTTGTTCGGGGGTAGCCCGCGCAAAAACTACCACGCGGTCGACTAGGTCAGACAATTCCTCATCATTGCACTCAGCAAGCTGACTACCCGTCACCGAAACAGTTTTGGCTGACGCCCAGGCGTCCAAGCCGTCAATGCCCAGTTTGCTGGCGATGGCACTGGCGGTTACCGGGTGATCGCCGGTGATCATCTTGATGCGAATTCCGGCCTCCTGACACGCCCGCACCGCTTCGATTGCTTCAGGGCGGGGAGGATCGATCATGCCCTGCAACCCCAGGAAAATCAGATTTTCAATATCGGCGTGGCCAATTTCCGCGGCACCGATGGGCATCTCACCAGCGGCAAAAGCCAACACACGCAACCCGCTGGCTGCCATCACCTCCTGCTGGGCCAATACTTGTGCCTCGTCAATCTCGATCCGTTGTCCCTTCTCATCGACCATTGAATGACACTTGCGCAGCACAACCTCCACCGCGCCTTTAACAAAGATCACTCGCGAATCATCCGCCGCGCCCGCATGCAGGGTTGCCATGTATTGGTATTGCGACTCAAAAGGAATCGCATCCAAGCGAGCGTATTTTGATAGCTGGAAATCCTCGTCGATGCCAAGTTTCCGCGCGGAGACAATGAGAGCTGCTTCCGTTGGGTCCCCTTCGACTTCCCATTGCTCTTCTCGCAACAGTAGCGCCGAGTCATTACACAATAAACCACACATTAGACCTTGCTGGAGCGCATCATCACCCTCGTCCAACATCTTGTTGGCGAAGGAAACCGGTTGTTGATTTTCGCCCAAAACTTGCCCGTTACGGGCATAGCCGGTACCGGTAACCGTGTAATGCTGGCGGCCAGCCCAGACTGCGGTTACCGTCATCTGATTTACAGTTAAGGTACCCGTTTTGTCGGAGCAAATTATGGTTGTGCTACCCAGTGTTTCCACCGCGGGTAATTTTCGAATGACAGCTTGACGATTCGCCATGCGTTTGACGCCAATCGCCAGGGTAATTGTGACTGCCGCCGGCAGGCCTTCAGGAATTGCTCCAACAGCCAAAGCAACTGCTGCCATAAACATATCGAAAGCTGATTGCCCCCGAACCACGCCAAAAATAAATGTTAAAGCGGCGAGCAACAGAATAACAGCTAACAGCAACTTACTAAAGCTGGAGATCTTCCTCGTCAGCGGAGTCTCCAGCACATCCGCGCTGGAGACCAGCTCGCCGATCCTTCCAACTTCAGTGTCAATCCCAGTGGCGAAAACAACTCCGCGACCTTGCCCGTACGTTACCAATGTTGAAGAAAAAGCCAGGTTGACCCGGTCAGCCAACGGCTCTGCGGCGTCCAAGCGAGCTGAACTTTTTTCAACGGGCACCGATTCGCCGGTCAGTGCTGATTCGTCAATCTGCAACTCCCGACAATGAAGCAGACGCATATCTGCGGGCACCTTATCGCCCGACTGCAAAACGACAATATCCCCCGGCACAAGTTCCGCTGATAGCACATGATGCAACTCGCCGTTCCTCAGCACACGCGCCTCGGTAACCGCCATCTTGGCTAACGCTTCCAAAGCCTTCGCCGCCTTGGATTCTTGTAAAAACCCAATCAGCGCATTGATCAACACGACGCCAAGAATCACTCCCGAATCGACCCATTCGCTCAAAGCCGCGGTAATGGCCACGGCTGCTAACAGCAGATAAATCAGAGGCTGGTTAAACTGCAAAAGAAGAGTCAGCAGCAACCCTTGACCTCGCTGCGTGGGCAAGGCATTGGGGCCAAAGCGTGCTTGACGCTTAGCCACCTCCGCCAATGTCAAACCGTGCTTGTCGTCACTTTCCAGCAGGGCGACCGCCGCTTCACTGGCCATCCCATGAAAGTTCGGTTCCGTGAATTCATTG
>CAZHTX010000363.1:0-5990 GCA_964535475.1 uncultured Pirellulaceae bacterium | reverse complement strand
GAAGCGGATGGGCAATTATTTTATGTCATGGAGCTGGTCGAAGGGGGCACGGTCCGCGACTTGCTCCTCGGCGGTGGAGTCTTGACCTGGCAGGAAGTGGTCAGCTGCACCCGGCAAATTTGCTCTGCGTTACAGTGCGCTCATAATCATGGCGTCGTGCACCGCGATCTCAAGCCGGCCAATTTGTTCTTGACCCGAAACGGCGTGATCAAATTGGGGGATTTTGGCATCGCCCGCGATACAACCAACGTTGACTTGACCGGTCAGGGGCTGACCGTCGGCACGCACGCCTACATGGCGCCGGAACAAATCACCGGCGACCAGGCGATCAGCGGCAAGGCCGACCTGTACGCGTTGGGATGCTGTGTGTTTGAGATGTTGACCGGCCGCAAGCCATTTTTAGGAGAGAATTTTGCTCAGTTGTTCGAACAGCATTTGCGAGCGGCACCCCCTCGCATCGCTAGCATCGTGCCCGATTGTCCGCCGGAACTCGATTTGATCGTTAACCGGTTGTTAGCGAAGAGCCCGTTGGATCGGCCTTTTAACGCTCGGCAAGTCCAAGGGGTGATGCTGGAAATCATTGCCAACTATCAACTGGAAGTGACGGTCGAAGCGGACGAACCGCTGCCGACAGACGTGGGTGCCGAAGAAACCACCGAGGTGGGGCTAACTCGCCTACAGCGGCGAATTGCCGCCCGAATGGGTGCACAATCAGCCCGCGAGGTATCGTGGCGATTAATTGTGCTGTTGGTGATCGTATTGGCAGGCGTGGTGGCAGTATTCGCGCGGTTTGGCGGAAAAATGGGGCAGTGAAGACCAATGGCTAATGATCCCGACGTTTTCCCGCTGGCGAGCCTCGAATTCGGGCAACCTGATTCGGTGCTGCTGTATTACTTTGCGCTTGTGCCGGCGCTGGGGATTTTGGCCCAGTGGATTGCGTGGCGAACTCGCTTGCCCGGCATTTTATTGCTGCTGTTGTTCGGTATTTTGCTGGGGCAGTACACCAGTCCGGATGACCTTTTAGCTTACGTGACGGGTGCGGACCGCGCCGCCGGCACGCGCATCCTGTTTCCTTTGGTATCACTTTCGGTGGCCGTCATCCTCTTTGAAGGTGGCCTCTCGTTGCGATTCGGCGAGCTTCGCGAAGCCGGTTCGGCTGTGCTGCAGTTGGTCACCATCGGTGCCTTGGTGACGATGCTGATGACCACCTTTGCGGCTTGGTGGCTGCTGGATTTCAGCTGGCAAATGTCCCTCTTGATCGGGGCCATATTTGTGGTCACCGGTCCAACGGTCATTTCTCCGTTGCTGCGGCAGATTCGTCCGACCAAGCGGGTCGACGCCACGCTCAAATGGGAAGGCATTGTCATCGACCCGATCGGCGCGGTGATGGCCGTGCTGGTTTTCGAGCAGTTCCTTGCCAGCAGTGCAGATTTCACCGTCATGCACGCCTTCCTGAAACTCCTGCAAGTACTCCTCAGCGGGCTGTTAACCGGCGGCATCGGAGCTTGGTTTCTGCTGCAATGTTTCCGTCGCTACTGGGTTCCCGATTACCTCCAGGGCGTGTTGGCGTTGGCCGTGGTGCTGGGGCTGTTCAGCTTGAGCAATTTCTTGGCGGAGGAATCTGGCTTGATCACCGTCACCGTGCTGGGCGTGATTCTGGCGAATCAGAAGAAAGCGGTCATTAAGCACGTGATCGAATTGAAAGAGCACCTGCGAACGCTGCTGATCGGTTGCCTGTTTATTTTGTTGGGTTCGCGGATTGAACCGAGCGAGGTTTGGGGACTTGGTTGGCAAGGCTTGGTCTTTGTGGCGGCCTTGATCTTGATCATCCGCCCGATCTCCGCCTTTATCTCCTTGAGCGGTTCCCAATTAACCACCAAAGAGAGATTATTCGTTGGCTCGCTGGCACCGCGAGGCATTGTCGCTGCGGCCGTCGCCAGCGTGTTCGCCTTGAAGTTGGAGGGAGTCGGGCTGGCTGGCGATGCGGGAGACGCCACCTCGCGGATGGTGGCGCTTACGTTTTTGACGATCCTCAGCACCGTGGCCGTGTACGGACTGGCCGCCGGCCCCATGGCTCGTTTCTTAAAGTTAGCGCAGCCGAACCCCCAAGGCTTGTTGATTGCCGGCGCCGACCACTGGGTTCGCGAACTCGCGAAAGTCTTGCGCGAAAACCAAGTCACGTTCTTAATGCTGGACACGAACTATAATAAGATCAGCGCCGCGCGGATGGCTGGCTTGCCGGCTGAGTGCATGAATATTCTCAGCGACCACACGTTGGAAGAAGTCAACTTCGGCGGCATTGGTAGGATGTTGGCTTTGACGCCAAACGACGAGGTTAACTCCTTAGCCGTGCAAGAATTTAGGCACGAGTTTGGCCGCGCGGGAGTTTATCAATTAAGCTTTAAAACGCGGGCGGCCGCTGAGAAA
Source organism: uncultured Pirellulaceae bacterium (assembly GCA_964535475.1). Taxonomy (GTDB): domain Bacteria; phylum Planctomycetota; class Planctomycetia; order Pirellulales; family Pirellulaceae; genus Laterigemmans. Next base: position 3,563 of record CAZHTX010000363.1, on the reverse strand, counting down.
CGGGCGATGGCCAATCATCTCCAGGGCAGGGTATTATTTAGTGAGAAATGGACCTTTTCGGAGCTCCGCAACGCGTTCGATGCGGGTGCAACTTTTAAGGCGACCAAGTTAAGCGATACCTTTTCATACAATGATTTCTTTGATCGCCACGGCGAAGCATCCGCCTTGCTTTTCGTGCTTACCGAGAATGAAGTTCAGATCAACAGCGTCGATCGCAAGCTGAATCCCAAAGCGGGCGACACGGTAATCGCGTTGGTGCCGCCAAGTTCAAAAGCAGCCGGTTCGGCGAAAAGTCCGAAAGGAAAAACTGTCTCCAAGGAGGGCTCAACACCTGAAACTGGCGAAGCTAACGAGACCAGTGCGCTCGCTCAGAGAGACTTGCCCGCCAGCGGCCAGCTATCTGCCAAGCCCCCTTCTCAATCCACTCCAGGCTAGCGAATGTCGATCGATGTCTTTCCCCAAGTGGTCGCGCTGCTGCCGTTAGCTAGCTATTTCATTTTACTGGGCGCGTTGCGACTCGGTAGATATCCCCTGGTGACGACCGCCACGCGGGACGGAGCCGCGGTGGGGATCGCCGCCAGCGGACTGATGATGATCGGCCCCGCTTACTTGTTTTTCCCTTCCATGGCGGCAGCCGAACTGGGCTGGTACGTCTGGATTGTGCTGGGCATTTTTTACATGCTTTGCATCTCAATGTTATTGCTCGCGCTCAAACCCAAAATTGTCATTTACGGGTTGCGCGTTGACGACGCGGAAGCTTGCCTGTTACGTGCTTCGCAAACGATCGATCCCTCCGCCCACTTGGAAGCGAACCGTCAACAAGTCGTCCTTCCTCAGGCCGGGGTCACTTTGCGGGTGGACGCTTTGGGAATCACCGATGCGGTGCAAATCGAAGCTTTTGAAAAACATCTGCATCCCAGGTTTTGGCGGCAGCTCTTGCTAGAGGTCCGCAGGGAAGCCGCGCAGGTTCGCAAGGGACTGAGCATTGGTGGGCTGGGTATGTTGGCGGTAGGAATCTCGTTGATGGTCCTGACGGTAACCCAAGCCTTGTCGCAATCGAATGAGTTGCTGGCTGGATTTCGACAGTGGTTACAGGTCTAGCGGCGGAGAAGACTGCATGATTGCCGCGCTCGAACGCCAAGCTTTACTTGCTTGCTACCGCGATGGCTTGTTGAATGATGTGTTGCCTTTCTGGCTGAGCCACGGGGTGGATCAAACACACGGCGGGGTTTTGACCTGCTTGGACCAAGACGGCGCGGTGCTGGATACCGACAAATCGGTTTGGCACCAAGGACGTTTTACTTGGTTGCTCGGCGAACTGTACAACAATGTCGAGCCGCGGCCCGAGTGGTTGGCGCTAGGCGAGCGGAATCTGGCCTTCATCGACCAGCACTGCATCGATCCCAGCGACGGGCGCATGTGGTTTCAGGTGACACGCGAGGGGCGACCGATTCGCAAACGTCGCTATGCTTTCTCAGAGAGTTTTGCCGCCATCGCGTATGGTGAAATGGCGCTCGCCACCGGAAACCCCAGCTATGCCGCCCGGGCCGTGGCATTGTTTCAACAATTCATTCGCCACAACCTTGACCCACCACCGCAGACTGCCAAATTCACCGAAGGACGCCCGCTGCGGTCAATTGGTTTTCCGATGATCATGCTGGCCACCGCTCAGGAGTTGAGAGGCTCGGTCGGCATGGCGGACGCCGACCACTGGATTGATCGCGGCATTGAGGAGATCGTCGGTTATTTCCTCAAACCCGATTTGCGTTGCGTGCTGGAAACGGTCGGCCCGCGGGGCGAACTGGTACCGCATTTCGACGGGCGGACGCTGAATCCGGGGCACGCCATCGAAGCGGCTTGGTTTTTACTGCGGGAAGGTCGCTGGCGAAATGACCAACATTTAATTCGGACTGGCTGCCAGATGTTGGACTGGATGTGGGAACGAGGCTGGGACAGCCAACATGGCGGGCTCCGCTATTTTGTTTCAGTCGACTCGCGACCGATTCAGGAATATTGGCACGAAATGAAATTCTGGTGGCCCCATAACGAAGCGGTGATCGCCAGCTTGATGGCCTTCTTGCTGACTGATGACCCCAAGTACGCTGAGATGCACAACCAAGTCCACCGCTGGGCGCACGCACACTTTGGCGACCCGGTTCATGGAGAGTGGTTCGGCTACCTAAATCGTGACGGGTCATTGAATTCCTCGCTGAAAGGCAATCTTTGGAAAGGGCCATTTCATCTGCCCCGCATGCAGCTGACCTGCTGGCAATTGTTGCGAGACACTTGAGATTTGAGCGATTCCAGTCGAGCCAACGAACCGCCCCCCCTCGCTTGCCTGCAGATTTTCGGTCAGGATTGGTGTTTTGAAGATAAAAGTACGCACGTGCGGTCAAGTTATTTGGAAAAGGCGTTGGTGAGTCGACGGCGCCGGCCGCGGTTTTTCCCCAGTATCCGCCGTCAGTATCCGCCGTCAGTATCCGCGTCTGGTGCTAACGGATCCTGGTGACGGCACAACTTGAGCGGGCGCGCGTAGGTTTTTAGAAAATTATCGCGAAGATTTACCCACCTCCTGCGTTTAAATATGGGGAGGCTGGATGCGAGAATCGAGGTAACACCTCACTTCCACATGCGAAAGTTGGCATGAACTCCGCAATTCAGTCGAATCGGCAACAAACCGCTTCGACCGTTCAAAATACCGAGTTTGAGGCGTTTTACGACGAGTACGCTCGTTGGTTGATGCTGCTCTTGAACAACTGGAGTGTGCCCGTGCATATCGCTGAGGATATTTCGCAAGCAGTTTGGCTAAAAGTTTATCGAAGTTTGGTTAGCTTTGATGGAGCCAGCCCCCGTGCTTGGCTTGCCAGCATCGCCCGCAATGAACTGGCATCGCTTCATCGAACCAAAAAAAGTCAATTAATGCGACGAGCCGTTTCCACCAATCGGGACGACGGCCCGTTGGAGATACCGGTTCCCTATTCGGCCGTTGAGATTTTGGAAACCGACGAACAAACGCAACAGTTGGGGCGCTGCGTTGAGACTTTGACCGATCCGCATGGTGAGGTCGTCAAGCAGGTTTTATCGGGCAACAAGTATGAGGTGATTGCCACCAATTTGGCACTTGCGAAAAACCGCATTTACAAAGTCTTCCATGAAGCAAAGGCACGTTTGAGAAGTTGCTTGGAGGTGCACGGATGGTAACGGCTCGCGTGTTAACAGCCCCCGATCAAGAGGAACAACAGGCGGCCTGGCTGGAGAACGAATTAACTGGTCAGGAATTGCATCGATTGGTCACCGAATTAGCGACTCTCGCCGGCGTGGAACCGCGGACGGCAACCAGCGAACAAGTCGACCAGTGGCTTGGTGAGGGACGTGATGCCGTGTTGTCAGCGGGCCTCGCGGTCCTGGGCCCAGAGAGCGTGCGGCAGTTGCTCGGCAGTCCCGAACTGCTGCTGCCACTGCCGGCGTGATCCTCATTTCAGCCCAAATCACTGCGGATCTTCGACGGACGGTCGAGTTGGCTACTTTTGGGAATTTCCAAATCTTCTCGAAAGACAGCTCCA
>CAZHTX010000362.1:0-6019 GCA_964535475.1 uncultured Pirellulaceae bacterium | reverse complement strand
CCTTATACCGAATCGCCTAAAGGCTAGACATCAGCGCACGCTGGTGTCCCGGCTTTAGCCGGCCGTTTCTTTGCACCGGATCGCCTAAAGGCTACACACAATCGCTGGTGCCTCACGACCCGCCGGGCTTGCTTACTTCCTCCGCAACCTTAGTTCGGGAGCGGCTTCGACATCGTCCATCGGATAATCATTACCCGCTGACATCGCAACAACGATTTCAACATCGCCGTTGTCGGTGCGCCGCGCGACTCACTCCAACGACAACACTTTGACAATCAGTTTATACCCCGGTTTGCCATAGGTTACTGGCACCGGCGTGTACGTAACAAAAATTTTACGGTCCTCGTTGATCACCGCGTCACTTATACCAGTGCCAGCCGGAAGCATGATATCCTCGCCAGCTCGATCAAAGCATGCTGCGGCGATCATGAAATGCGTCGCTGTTGCATGTTGTCAACCACTCGCTAAATGAGAATCCGGCGAATCGCTACGCGCACGTTTGTCAACTTCGAGAGGATCTAGAAAACGTGTTGGCATTTCGGCCAATCAAGGCGCGGCGGCAAAGCCAGTTGAATCGGCTGGCCCTTTGGATGCGGCGTGATCCCGTTTTGGCATCAACTCCCGCCTTGGCGATGGTGGCGGTTGCTGGTGTCAATGGTTGTTGCGACATCGCCCTGACCTGCACATCCTTAAGGTGATGGTTGCCGATAGGAACAAGACTCGCAACTTGGCAAAAAACGCTCAGGCGATCAACACTGACCTCTAGCACCGTCGTTGATCGATTTCCGGAGCGTGCCCTATCAGGGGGAACCTGAGGCGCCGGGGTGAGCGCGCTAGGCTCGCTGTCCGAATCGAATCTTGCGATTTGGCGGCACCGCATACAATCGTGGGAAGAATGCGATTAAGATTAGGGTTCTGCGAACCGTCGGAGACGAAGCCCTCGATCGCCTTACCCACCTCCATCTTCTCTTCCCCCGCCCATCCGCCGAGTAAAACACGATGTTGCCGATCCGCTGGAGCGTTGTGAGCGTTCTATTTATTCTTTGCGTAATTCAATGCCTGATTTCCACGAGCTCGCTGACAGCTCAAGACACCCGATCCGCACGAACTATTTTTGATGGCAAGACGCTCGACGGCTGGGAGGGGGACCCCGCCTACTGGCGAGTGGAAAATGGTGCCATCGCCGGCGAGATCCCAACAGGCCAGCGACTCAATAAAAACACTTGGCTAGTTTGGCGAGCGGGAACGCTGACCGATTTCGATTTGCACTTGCAGTTTCGCTTGACCGGCCAACCTGGTGCCAACTCGGGGATACAATTTCGCAGTCAAGTTCGTGACATCGAGCATGTGTCTGGCTATCAAGCAGACCTCGACATGGGAGCCACTTGGCTCGGCCGGATCTATGATGAACATGGGCGTGCCCTGTTGGTCGAACGGGGCAGCCGAGTATTCATTGCAGCCGATGGGAAACGAGGGGTGAAGCAATTTGCCCCGGCGGAAGAATATGCCGTCCTGTTTCGGCCCGGCGAATGGAATGAATATCGTATCGTCGCCAGTGGTGATCAAGTCGCTGTGACGATCAACGGCACATTATTTTGCGAACTGCGTGATCAACAAAACGATGCCCAAGATCTGAGCGGCGAGTTAGCTTTTCAACTGCACAGCGGTCCGCCCACCAAAATTGAATTTCGTGATATTCGCTTGACAGATCTGGCGGGCCAGCCCAACCCGCTGAACTCCTTTCAGCTATCAACCGAATCACCGATTGCTTCGCCCGCCTCAGTCGGCCTGCTCCCAACTGACGAAGCGGGTAAAGAGTTGAATCTTGGCTTTGAGACAGGCACCTTGGCAGATTGGACCGCCACCGGTGATGCGTTTGCTGGCCAGCCGATCGAACAGGACGGTATCAGCAGCCGCTGGCCCAACCAAACCAGCGGCAAAGCGGGCAAGTTTTTCATCGGCGGTTTCGAGCGAGTCCGCGATGCCGGTACGGGCAGCCTGACTTCGCGTCCCTTTCCCGTCACCCATCCCTATGCCAGCTTCCTGATCGGTGGCGGACAGCCTACTGCGACGCGCGTTGAAATTATTTCACCTGCCGCTGGCAACGAACCCGCTATAGTTTTATTCCAAACCTCGGGGGCAAACCGCGAACAGATGCAAAGAGTGACGGTCGATTTACAGCCTCATCAAGGGCAACCGATCGCCATCCGCCTGATCGATCAAAGCCAAGGCGGTTGGGGGCACCTTAACTTCGATGACTTTCGCTTTCACGCCGAGCGACCCCAATTTGCTGAAGCGGTGAGTTCAAAAGCCCGCTCGACTCACACCCCGCTCTTACAACATTTGATCGCCAATCCCCGGCAGCAAGAAATCTCGACAGAAAACGCAGAGCCAGGAAAATCACACCGAGCGGGTACGGAAACAACGAGCCAAATGTATGTACCGGCTGGTTTCTCCGTCGACGTCATCGCGGCCGAGCCCGACTTGCATCAACCAATGGCGTTTACCTTCGATGCCAAAGGGCGCCTGTGGGTTGTCGAAGGGCACTCCTATCCGCAAAAGCGCCCGGAAGGAGAGGGATTGGATAAGATTTTGATCTTCGCCGATGAAGATGGAGATGGTCACTTTGAGAAACGCCAAGTTTTCTGCGAGGGGCTGAATCTCGTCAGTGGATTGGAGGTCGGATTCGGTGGTGTTTGGGTCGGAGCGGCCCCTGAACTACTGTTTATCCCAGATCGGGACGGTGATGACATTCCCGATTCAGCACCACAGAAATTGTTAGACGGCTTTGGATTTGCCGACACACACGAAACGCTTAACAGCTTGATGTGGGGGCCCGACGGATGGCTATACGGCAACCAAGGTGTGTTTAACGTTTCACAAATTGGCAAGCCGGACTGTGATCCCAACGAGCGCATCACTTTGCAGGCTGGCGTTTGGCGTTACCACCCCACACGACACCGCTTCGAAGTCTTTGCTCATGGCGGCAGTAATCAATGGGGCTTGGACTACGACCAGCATGGTCAAATTTTCATGACGCACTGCCGCAGCCGTTGGGGTGGCGGTTCGACGACACATGTAATCAAAGGCGGGCACTATTGGAACCAAGTCAACAGTGGCTATGCCGATTTCATTTCCGCCGCGGCGCTGCCTGGTATGCCGCATCTGTCCAACTATATGTTAGCTTCCAGTCGCTATGGACATGGTGAAGGGGGCGCGGGACGAGCCGGTTCGCGACAAGTTTATGGTGGTCATTCGCATGTTGGCACGATGATCTACCTCGGTGATAACTGGCCGGCCGAATATTATAACCATCTCTTCACTCACAACTTGCATGGTCACCAAATGAACCAGCAAGTGAACCGCCGCGAGCTTGGCGGATACCACACGGTTCATGCTGGCGAAGATGTGCTCTTCTGCAGCGACCCTCAATATATCGGGATCGATTTGAAGGTTGGACCTGACGGGGCCGTCTATTTTAGTGACTGGTATGACCCGCGACATTGTCACAATCCTAATGTCGAACATTGGGATCGCGGCAACGGGCGAGTCTATCGCATGCAATACGACGCCAGCTTCACTCCCGTAAAAATCGATTATCGACATGCCGACGATCAAGCGTTGGCAATCGCCCAATCGCACAGCAACGCTTGGCATGCCCGCACCGCCCGCCGCGTGCTGAGCGAACGGGCAGCGATGCGACCAATTGCCGAGGCCGCGATCGAGCATCTGACTCAACTGAGCAAACAGGGCAGCCCTACGCAGCGGTTGCGGGCAATCTGGGGTCTGCATGCCTGCCAAGCCTTCACGCAGGAACTTTTCAAGCAATGCCTAGGCGATCACAGCGAATACGTGCGTGGCTGGGGGGTGCAACTTGCTGTGGAATCGCTACCCGAAGAAGAGCTTGCCGGGCCGCTGACTCAATTGGTCGCAAAGGAAAAATCACTGTTCGTAAAACGCTATTTGGCTTCCGCCATCCCTCGCTTGCCCGAGGAACTGAGCTGGGAAATCATTGAGCGTTTGAGTTCGCAAGCGGAAAATGTTGAAGATCGCAATTTGGTGCTGCTACTTTGGTATGGAACCGCGGAAGTGATGCCGACGAACATCGAACGCTGCTTAACGCTGGCCCAGCAGACACCAATTGACGCGTTAAATGATTACATTCTGTGGTACGCAGCCAAACTATCTGACATTGGCCGCGCCGCGGTGGTTGCCAAGCTAACGCGGGCCGAGGAACAAGAACGGATGCGGTTGATGGAACTGTTTAGTTTTTCCCTGCGCTCGCTGCGCGGTCTCAAGCCACCAACGGGTTGGGATGCTGTGGCGGCGGAGTTGTATGATGACAGTAATCCACGGCTACGCGGCGCGGCTGAAACACTCGGTGCCGCCTTCGGTGATCCATTGCTCTTCGCACGTAAACGTGAAGTTTTAGTCACCAGTGGTGCTGCGGAGCAAGAACTGCGACAGGCTTTGACGTTGCTGGCAGCGGACCGCTCATCGCAAAATTTGCCTGCGCTGTTGAGCTTGCTGCGACGTGGCATGCTGTTGGAACAAGTCATCCCGCTGACCGCTCGATATAATTCAGCCGAGGTCGCGACGCTGCTACTTGATCACTTGCCCCGGTGGGAAGCGGCCCAGCGGTCAGCCGCGATGAATGTCCTGACCAGCCGACCAGCTTGGGCCAAGCAACTCATGGAAGCGATCGAGCTAGGCAGTGTGTCCGAGGAGGTGATCACCGCCTACTACGCAAGGCAAATAGCAAATCTAAATGATGTAGAACTGAACAATTTGCTGAGTCAAAAATGGGGACGACTGGGGCAAAGTTCGGCCAATATGGGCCATCAAATTAAAAAAATGTCGGCCACGTATCAACAAGCTCCCCTCTGGGCTTATGATGCTGGCGAAGGAAGGCGACATTTTCAACGGTTGTGTGCCGCTTGCCATCAACTGGAAGGCAACGGCGGGAACATCGCCCCCAAGCTCGATGGCAGCGGTTCAAAAGGGATCGACTACCTCGTCGAGAATATCCTTGATCCCAACGCCGTGATTGGGCGAGACTTCCAGTCCCGCGTGATCCTCACGCTCGACGGGCGGGTGATCACGGGGTTGGTGGAGACCGAGTCGCAGTCGGCACTGGTGATTCGCACGCAGACTGACACCGTGACAGTCGCCAAAGACGAAGTTGAATCGATCGCCGTTTCCGACCAATCATTTATGCCCACCGGGCTGTTTGATTCGCTGAACGAGCGCGAGCGGATTGAGTTACTGAAATATTTAATGTCCAAGTAGGCGAGACGATAATGAACGAATCCGCTGACCGCTATCCCAACCAACGATTGGGATTGATCCTGTTTTTCATTTATCTCGTCCTCTACTTGGGCTTTATGCTGTTGTGTGCCTGGGCGCCCGGAGTCATGGAATGGCGTCCGATCGCCGGATTAAACTTAGCCCTGCTGTATGGTTTTGGATTAATCATCTTTGCCTTGATCCTGGCTTTGATCTATGGTTTTTTCTCGCGTCCTGATCATCCACCCATAGACTCAACGCCCACAAACTCAACACCCACGCCGACCAACAGCGATGAAGGAACGCCGCAATGATCTACGAAGTCTCTTACATTGCCGTGGGAATTTTCTTCTCGTTTGTGCTGGCGACAGTGGGGTTAAGTTTCTATTTGGGCAGGCGGGCGAAATCGTCCGCTGGGTTCTTTGCCGCTCATGGACAAATTCCTTGGGCCGTCAACGGTGTGGCCTTTGCCGGAGATTACCTTTCAGCCGCTTCTTTCCTGGGCATCTGTGGGATGATCGCATCCTACGGCTATGACGGCTTTCTTTATTCGATTGGTTATCTGGCCGGCTGGATCGTGGCCTTATTCGTGATCGCCGAACCGATGAAGCGGTTGGGTAAATTCACGTTTGCTGACGCCTTGGACGCAAAATTCGACTCCCGCGGCATCAAACTGGCCGCCGGTATCAGCACTTTGGTAGTCAGTGTTTTCTATCTGATTCCGCAGATGGTC
>CAZHTX010000361.1:3841-6024 GCA_964535475.1 uncultured Pirellulaceae bacterium | reverse complement strand
CATTAGCCGCTTTGGCGCTAGCCGCGGTTCTTTTGGGTTTTCGGATAGGTTCTTAATTAGCGAACGGGCAGCCGGTTGCGCAAATCTCGGTTCGGTAAAGCTCAGGGCTGCTGAGAAGATGCCGGTTGGGCGTCGTGGCGACGGTATTGCGTGGCCAGTTGATCGGGGTCCGCCCCGCGAGCCAACTGCCACTGCAGTCGCCAATTTCGCCAAGTCTGCCGCAGCACGCCGTGCGTTTGCCAGCGGCGGGGATCGACGTGCACGGGCCCCGGCAGCAAACAGGGCCAATGCTCCCGGCGCAACCGTTGGGCCAGCAGCAAGTCTTCCATCAACTGATATGCGGGGAACCCTCCCTGGGTCTCGAACAACGTCTTACGAATAAAAATCGCTTGATCCCCAAATGGCAATCCCCGCCGTCGGACTCGCCAAGCGTTACCGGTTTCCAAACAGCGATAACGATAACCGCGTGCGTCGATACATTGTCGCAGCGCGCCCCACTGTGGTGGCTGATCGGCGTCTGCGGACACCGTTCGGCGAACCTGATTGATGGCCTCGCTACCGAGCCAATTATCGGCGTGCAGGAAAAGTAAAATTTGTCCGCACGCCACCGCCGCGCCTTGGTTCTGCTGATGGGCTCTCCCGGCAGTCGCTTCAATGACCTTGGCTCCCGCCCGACTGGCTAGACTCCGCGTTGTATCGCGGCTACCGCCGTCGACGACGATCGTCTCCTCAGCGCCCGCGGCGATGGCCGAAGCGATCGCCCGCTCAATTCTGGCCGCTTCATTGACTGCCGGAATGACTACTGAGACGGTCAACACAAGGAGGTTCCCAGCCGCTAGGAGATTCGCACCACACGATAGCGCGCATAGGCTGCGGGGGTCAGAATCAACAGGGGCAGCCAAGCCGCGGTAGCTGGATCTAAGAGATAGCCATTCCCACCCATCATGTGAAACAGCGTTCGCAACCCGAAGAATAATAGCACCAGCCCAGTCGCGTATCCCGTGACCACGAACATATTTCTTTGGCCGCGGCCGACAACCAACGACAGACTGAGAATAATCAGGCTGTAATCCAAACAAGGACGAAGCCAGCGATCATGCAGAGTCACGGCCACGTCGGCCGAGCAGTAGACGGCTGGATTGCTGACGCGTCGGATTAAATCGCCCGTGTTGGCCATCCGCATCCAAGCCGACCCCGATTGAAGAAAATCGATTTCCACGCGGCTGGCAACAAACACTTCGCCAGCGGCCAGCCAGGGAGTGTCTCGAGCGGTGAGCAGCATCGTCGAATCGGCCATCTGAAAGCTGTTCAGCGAGTCGACTCCGGCTGGCTGGGAAACGCCGCTGAGCACATAGCCGGCCGGGTAATCTGGCCCGCCGGGATGCTGCTTCCCACGCGGTATCCACTTAGCCAAGCGAGCGTTCAGCTGGTTGCCAAAACCGGGCGCCAGGGCATGGATTTTCAAGGCCGGCTCAACGACCTGCTGCTTGGCCAACTGCAACCCCTTGCCGTTAACCAAAATTCCCGTGACGCGATCATAAACCGGCAACAAGGGACGCAGCTCACCACCACCGTCCGCGCTGGGTACCTTTAATCCCAGCTGATCTTGCCAGTTTGGCAACACAAACTCGCGATTGATGGCAGCTCCCACAATGACCAACATGGCGGCGATCAACATCGGTCTCACGATCCGGCCATGGCTGATCCCGGCAGCCAACAAGGCGGTTAATTCACCAGTCCTGCGGAGTAACCCAAAAGTGAACAAAAGTGCCAGCACCGCAACGATCATGTTGGTCATTTCGAACAACATCAGCATGTAGGGCCCGTAGTACAGAGCCATCGCCATCCCAATGCCACCCACCTGCTCGCCGTACTCGTTAAGCTCATCCATGTTGGTGAAGGCATGGAAAACAACGAAAATGCCCGCAAACGAAACGAAGCAGACCAGCAACGTGCGAAGGTAAATCCGAAGGATGTAACGATCTATGCAGGTCACGGAGCGGCCAACACCAGTTCGCGGGGGACGTTGCTTACCTTACGAGCCGCCAGCTATCGCCAGATTAGCGGCAGCACGAAAACAGCAAAGCTCAAGGGGAACTTAATCACCCGGTTATCGCAGGAACTGCCCCGCCGCGACAAGATCGACTGACTGGCCGCGAAAATGGCTGACGGGTCCCCGTTTG
>CAZHTX010000361.1:0-3741 GCA_964535475.1 uncultured Pirellulaceae bacterium | reverse complement strand
CCCGTTTGGCAACTCAGTCCCGATTTGGGGAAGGTGGCCGCGGTGGCGGATCACGAACATCCATCGGCTTGGCTTCACCGTCGCGACCATTGCCGCCCGCCGGAGTTGGAGTTTCCGCCTGCGTGGGAAGATTCAGCTGCAGCCGCGAACTGGGAATTTGCTGGTTAGCTGGCACCACAACCCCGCAACTAACAACGAACTGAATCGCCTGGTCGATGGTGATATTCAAATCCAACGCTTCGCTCTTCCGCACCGTCACGGTGAAACCCGTCATTGGCATCGGCGAGGTCGGCATCAAGACACTCAACATCGGTTCGTTCGAGGCGGCCGAAATGTCCAACATGCTTTGGCCCGTGACAAACCCAATCGACCAAATTCCCTTCCGTGGATATTCGATCGCCACGACCCGGTTAAATTCAATCTCGCGGTCACTGAAAATAAAATCGGTCACCTGTTTGACCGAACCGTACACGTTGCTGATCAGCGGCAAGCGGTTGATGAAGCGATCGAACGCGTTGAGCAACCACCTCCCCAGACCATGGGTGAAAATCCTGCCAAGAAAGTACAGGACCACCAAAAACAAGATCAGAAAGACCGGCACCACGACCGTGCGGGGGAGATAACGCAACTCAACGTAGCGGTTCCAGTACGCATTGGCTGTCGCAGGAACCGGCTGGTAGGGGTCAATCCGATCGAGGTTATCATTCACGTAGCGAATGACATACTGCGGCAAAAAGCGGCTGCCGGTGGAATCGGGAACATACACCTCGCCGTTGTGGGTGAACCCGCCGCGAATATCTCCGGGGGTCGCCAAAATGGCATTCTCGGGAAGCGTTTTTTTGATGTCCCGAATGTTCCAAACCACGGCGTAACGGATGCCTGTCTCCAGCGGCCGCAACACATAGTTTTCAATTGCGTTCCAGGCCCAGATGAAAAGCACTAGCGTCAACAGGGGGGGCATAACGACGCCCAGTCCACGCAGCACAGCGCGACGAAATGTCCCACGTGGCGGAGGAGTCGCGGATTGGCCAAGATCGCTGGTAGCGGTCGACATATGGAATTCGAAAAAAGGCTTGGATTCTATTCAATCGGGACGCAAGAACCGCCGCGGCGGTTCATTTCGAAGCAACCCGGTAGGCAACCGTAAAAATTCTATCAGGCTGCCGAGGGGATCAACTTCTGTTTCGCAAATATTTACCGCTAAGTGGTATGAGTACCAACCGCCCGGGCGACGACTGCCGCCAGGACTTCTACCTGGTACTGCTGCTCCAGCACCCTGGCTGCCTCCCGCATTGTCGAACCTGTCGTCCACACATCATCGACGATCAGCACTCTCCGCTGTGGTAGAGCATAGCCCTTTATCGCACGAAAAGCATCGCGGACATTTTGCCGCCGTTCCGCATCTTCCAGCATGCCCTGTTTGGCGGTCCTGCGACGAGCTCGCAGCAACGAAACCACAGGCACTCTCAATTGATTACCAATCTGATCGGCGATCAACTGAGTCGGCAAGCCACCACGCTGCACTCGCCTGGTCCAATGGGACGGAATAAAGGTCACGGCGTCCAGGGGGGTAGTTTCTAATTCTTTGGCCAATTTCTGAGCTAAAAGTCTTCCCAAAGCCATCGCCAAGGGAGCAAAGGTCATTCGTTTGCAAGCAATCACCGCCTCCCGGAGCGCGTCGCGATAAGCGCCCAGGGCAATCATGCGAGCAATCTCCGGCGGCCGCTGCCGACATTCCCGGCAAACACGCATCGCCGACCCTAGTTTCTCGTGCCCTGGCGGCAGCCCCGCGGGCAATGCCGATTTCTGGGGTGGTAACGCCGAGAAATGGCCAGCAAATTCGGGCACCTGCCGCCCGCAACGGTCACAGGCAAGGGTAATCTCAGCTCCGCGCAAAATACTGAGACATTCCAGGCAAAGTGCCGGCTCAAGAAATTCCGATGAAAAACCGGGCCGCCGCGGGCTGAGTTCAGCGGCGTCACCAACGCTGCCACCAGCGGCGTCTCGAGGCGAGCCGGTGAGATTTCCCGAGTCGCAGCCATCAAGTCGATCAAAACAGAAGACACAGCAAGGGGGAAAACAAAGATCAACGACTCCACCCCACAACTGTCGAGTCAGTGGCAAAGCACGGCCCACCGGCGGGCGCCGAATTATTGTCTCCATACCCGAACTCTCCTAGGGATCAACCTGTCAGAACAGACTACCGAGATGGTCCCTCAACAGACTCCCGACTAGGGCTCCCGAGTTGCGTTCCCGACTTGAGTCTTCTCACGGCGACGCGTTGTCAAAGCGAACCTGTCTCCGTACGCTGAAGTAACTGTTCTCCACATACTGTAACGATTCGCGTCGCTGCTTGCACCTCGGGGGTCACCTCAGACACCATCCAGTGCGGGTCGTTACCATGGTCCATTTTTTGCCGGCAAATAGCTTTTATGTCGATTACCACCGCAGCTTTCCCGACCGCTCACCTCAGCCAACGGGGCCAACGAGCGCCCGAACAACCAATCAGCAAATTAATGGCTTTGGCACTGGCCAACCCATCGGCAATCTCATTGGCGGCCGGATTTGTCGATAACCACACGCTGCCAGTCGACGAAGTCAGCCTCGCTTCGCAAAAATTATTTGCCGACCGTGCGCGCGCCACCGCGGCGCTACAATACGGCACCAACACCGGGCACGCCGGCTTGCGTCTCAGAATTGCCCAGCGATATTTCCAAAACGATCCAGCCCGGGCGGCCGACTCGATGATCTTGACGGCCGGTAGCAACCAGTTCTTACAACTCGCTTCGGACTGCTTGCTGGATCCAGGCGACATCGTCCTCTGCGCCGCGCCCACCTACTTCGTCTATCTGTACGTGCTGAAAGATCTCGACGCGCGAGCTGTTGGGGTGGAGATCGATGACCAAGGCATGATTCCCGAAGCACTCGACGCCACGCTCGAGCGGCTGGCCGCAGCGGGCGAGCTGCATCGCGTTCGCGCCCTGTACCTGGTTCCTTATTTCGATAATCCGGCCGCCACCAACATGTCGACCGAGCGTCGCCTGCAAATCATCGAAGTCGTCAATCGTTGGCGAGATCGCGTGGCCATGATGATGCTGATCGACAACGCTTATCGTGACCTTCGCTACGAGGGTGAAGATGTGGCTTCGATGTTGGACTTAGGTGCCGACCCGCAAACAACGGTCGAAACGGGCACCTTTTCGAAAAATCTTTCCCCCGGTATTCGCGTCGGCTGGGGCTGTCCACCGGAACCCCTCCACACCGCCATGGAACGCCGCAAATCGCTGACCGACTTCGGCTCTCCCCATTTCTGTCAAGCCATCGTGGCCGAAGTCTTAGCGAGCGGTCAATTTGACGAACACTTGGGACTGCTCCGCAGTACCTATGCCCAAAAACGCGATGCCATGCTGGCCGCCTGCCAGCGTTATCTGAGCCATCTTCCGGGGGTCCATTTCCAATCGCCCCAAGGAGGCCTCTACGTCTGGCTAACGTTGCCAAATGAAGTCAACGCCGGCCCCAGCGGACCGCTTTGGCAAGCGGCGATCGAAGCGGGCGTGTTGTACGTGCCGGGTGAATTCTTCTATCCCAGCGAAGGCTATCCCGTTCGCAAAAACTGCTTGCGACTTTCCTTTGGCGTCCAATCCGAAGAACGCATCACCGAAGGCATCAAAGTCCTAGCCGACACGCTAGCCACTAGCCACTAGCCACTAGCCACTAGCCACTAGCCACTAGCCACTAGCC
>CAZHTX010000360.1:0-6074 GCA_964535475.1 uncultured Pirellulaceae bacterium | reverse complement strand
GAAATCGAGAATGTCTCCGGCAACTTTGAGACGATCACCGGCAGCTTGCACGATGGCTGTTAATTTTTCAGCGATCTCACAGGGGGGTGGATCAGCCACCCAACCAGCGGACTGCAAATAGGGCAACACCATCGCCACTTTCTTTTTCAGATCGTAGCGAGCCAGCCGATCTGCTTGGAAGGAAAGCAGTTTTTGCGGATCAAAGCTGGCCGGGGCTTTGTTGACACGAGCGAGCGAAAAGTGCTCGATCATCTCGGCCACGGTAAACTCCTCGCGGGAACCATCTAAGGACCAACCGAGCAGCAATAAATAATTGAGAATTGCTTCCGGCAAGAAGCCGATTTGGCGATAGAAGTCGACGATCACCGGGTTAAAGGTATCTTGATCGACCGTTTGTCCACAGCGGGCGGCAATCTGTTCGCCGTGGGCCAGCAAGTTGGCAAAGTCTTTATTCTTTTTGTACTTGTCGAGCTTACGCTTACTCAGCTTGGCCGTTCCGCCCGGCTCGGCCACGTACGGCAAGTGAGCGAACTGGGGAAGTTCGTAACCGAGCGACTGGGCGATAAATACTTGCCGCGGCGTGTTGGGCAAATGCTCAGCCGCCCGCACCACGTGGGTAATTTCGAAATCATGATCATCGACAACGCTGGCTAAATGATAGAGACAGCTGCCATCCTGACGTTGAATCACGTGATCCTGCTCGCTGGCCCAATCGACTCGGACTTCGCCGCGAATCAAATCGTTGATGACGCACTGGCCCTCGCGAGGCATTTTCAAGCGGACCACCGCGGCCCGCCCGTCAGCTTCGAATTTGGCCGCCGCGGCGTCGTCTTCCGCCATCCACTGACGGTTGTAAACAAACGTCTCGCCCGCCTTCTCGGCAGCTTGACGCATCTCCTGCAGCTCTTCAGCGCGGGCGTAATCACGGTACGCGTGACCGGATGCCAACAACTTTTCGGCAGCCGCTCGATAAGCCTCGCCCCGCTGTGACTGAAAATAAGGCTGATGAGGTCCGCCCACTTCGGGGCCCTCGTCCCAGTCGAGTCCCAACCAACGAAATCCCTCCAAGATCGGTTGCAAAGCGGCAGCCACATTACGTTGTTGATCGGTGTCGTCGATTCGCAAAATAAATTGCCCACCGGCTTGCCGCGCCAACAACCAATTGAAAAGCGCCGTGCGAACACCACCAATGTGCAAATAACCGGTCGGACTGGGAGCAAAACGAGTGCGAACCATGTGGTTTTTCCGAATAATTGATTCGATTTATTGATACGATTGCCAGCCCTGTGTTGTGCCTGGCAAAAGCGAATCAATCAAGCCGCCTTGCCCTGCCGCTTGAGAAGTTTCCGCATTCGCCGGCGTTCCGATTTGTTTAATGATTCCCAATCAATGCCATCGGGATCAAGATCCTCTTCGTCCTCATCTCCAGAGGACTCGTGGTCGGGGGCCCCGGTTCGGGCTGCGGTGCCGGCATTGGCAGATTGCTGTGTCCGAGATGCCGGTGCGGACGCGTCCGATCGGCCAACAGGTTGTTGCTGGACATCCCGCTCCTCTTCCGCGGTCGCATCAGCATCCTCAGCAGCCGCTCGCCGCCGCCCCAGCCCGAAACCAAACCGACGCTTAGCCGGCCGATCGCCAGCATCGTCATCGGCAGAGTTCGCATCAGCGGTTTCAGCATCAGCTTGCTCATCGCCGTCAGCATTATCCTCGGCAGCATCCTCAGCAGCCGCTCGCCGCCGCCCCAGTCCGAAACCAAACCGACGCTTAGCCGGCCGATCGCCAGCATCGTCATCGGCAGAGTTCGCATCAGCGGTTTCCGCATCAGCTTGCTGCTCGCCGTCAGCATTATCCTCGGCAGCATCCCCAGCAGCCGCCCGCCGCCGCCCCAGTCCGAAACCAAACCGACGTTTAGACGGCCGATCGCCAGCATCGCCATCGGCAGAGTTCTCATCAGCGGTTTCCGCATCAGCTTGCTGCTCGCCGTCAGCATTATCCTCAGCAGCATCCTCAGCAGCCGCTCGCCGCCGCCCCAGCCCGAAACCAAACCGACGTTTAGACGGCCGATCGCCAGCATCGTCGCTTGCAGAGTTCTCAGAGTTCTCATCAGCGGTTTCAGCATCAGCTTGCTCATCGCCGTCAGCGTTATCCTCGCCAGCATCCTCAGCGGCCGCTCGCCGCCGCCCCAGTCCGAAACCAAACCGACGTTTAGACGGCCGATCGCCCGCATCCTCGCTTGCAGAGTTCTCAGAGTTCGCATCAGCGGTTTCAGCATCAGCTTGCTGATCGCCGTCAGCATTATCCTCGCCAGCATCCTCAGCAGCCGCTCGCCGCCGCTTCCAGCCAAATCGAAAACGACCCTTGGCAGCACCCGTCTCAAGCTCCGCCTCCGCCTGGCTATCCTGATCGCCATCCGGCTCCTCCGCGACTTCATCCGCGGAGCTGACAACCGCCAGCGGCTTGGCCGACTTTTTCGGCGTAACTTCTGCGGCGGCAACCGATCGGTTCGTTGGCTCGGTCTTTCTTCGTCGCCGCTTCGCAGTTTCCGCCCGTTGCTCGACAAGCTCTGGCTCAGGCTGACGAGCAGTTCGCTGGGGCAGCCACCCCAGCAACGCGGCCTTGACCGTCTGTTGATGCTCCAAGCGACGGACTTGGCGATAGAGCATCCGCAGATAAGAAACCACCGCCAGCAACATCATGCCGCGGGCAACTAGCAGAACAATCGGCAACCACGTAGCAGCCGCCGCTGGTTCCAAACGAAAAAAATTCCAACGCGCAGCGATCGGCAACGCGTACAGGCCGAGCGATAGCATCATACAGACCGCCGCCGAACGATCACGCGCCACTTCGGCGGTCATACGAATACCAAACGCGGCACCACCAACGACCAACAACAAGCGTACCCAATCGGCCCCGGCCAGCACCTCCCGCTCAGCCAACAGCACGTCCAGCCCGCCGCCTAACCAGCTGACCAAATGGGTCACGCAATCCACGCTGGCCAACATGCAAACCAAGATCGAGATCCGCCACAGACGATAGTGGCCATGATAGTCATCGGCTCGATGGCGACGCAGCTGATAAACCAACAACGAAGCGCCAGCCGTCACGGCCAACAACAGAGCACTCAACCAAGTCCCAAAGCTGTCGGGCCGGTCCAGCCGCAAGGGCCGAGCCAATGCCGGACGCATCGCCAACGGAGACCACCAAAAAGCAGCCCAGTGCGCAACCGCCAACACCAACACAACCAACCCCAACGCCCCGCCGCAGGCCAACATCGTGCGGCGACGCACCGGTACCAACCCATACCAGCGTGCTCGCAACCGACGATGCACGCGTGAATTGTAACCCGCCGTCTTGGACTTTCCGCCAGCTTGTCGCGAATCACCAGCCTTCGGCCTACCTTGCCCCTCGACGGGTTGCTGCGACATTCGCTGGCTGTAGATAACCAAGCGGCGGCGATCGTCGAGATGAGGACGGCGGGCAACGGACATGTTTGGCCTAGGTTCGGTCGCGAGATGCTCGGCAAATCAGAACCCGAGGACTCTACACAACCAACACCCGCCGAGCCAACGCCAGTTACTCTCCGCAACCGCTCGTTCCCTAACGGCGTTTCCGCTCGAACCGAATGCGACAGCCGATCGGCACCGTCTCGGCGAGTTCCACCGACTTGCCCGCCAACACCGCCTCGACCGCCTGGCGAACATGCTGCGTTTTCACTTGCTTTCCATCGGGACTGTCGTCCAAAGCGCCCATGTAAGCAACTTTCCAGTCGCGGCTGAGAACAAAGAATTCGGGCGTCGTGGTGGCACCAAACTGCTTGGCTAATTCTTGGCTGGCATCCCACAGATAGGGAAATGTAAACCCGGCGCTCTCAGCCCGCTCCCGCATGTCGTCCAGCGAATCGCCTTTGACTTTGTTGACATTGATCGCCACCAACCGCCCGCCCCGCTGCCGCAACCATTCGTCCAACGCCACGAGTCGCGGCTGGACATCGACGGCGTAGGGACAGGTGTTACAGGTGAAGGCCACGACGGTAACGGCCGAGTCAGCAAATTGCTGTGAATCAACTTCCTTGCCAGCAACGCTCGGCAAAGATTCCCAGTTGGGTGCCGCATCGCCGATGCTTAAGACGCGATTAAACTCCCCCGCCGCCACCCGTTGGTGCGCGGCGCCGGAAAAATCCAATCCGACCAGCAGACCAACCAGGGCTAAACTTACCCGCAATCGCCAGCAACTCAATGAGCTCAACCGAACGGCAATTGGTAACGACATCAATCGACTCCGTAGTGTTCCACTTGCGACCAATACTCATCAAAAGCACCATCCAAGTGGAAGTCGGGGCTGTTGTCCAAGTCATGACACTCGAGGCATTTTGTCCGCGCGTCATCCAACAACAGACGCACCGATTCACGCAGCCGTTGAATTTCTTCCTCGGTATAGTCGCCTCCCTCTTCCGCTTCGGCGTGGGCTCTCCCAGGTCCGTGACAATTCTCACACCCGCTGCCAGTCAGGGCCGGAGAAACCTCCAGCGACAGATAGCCGGTTGTGTAAGGATGAAAGCCTTGCGGGTTCCAGCCAGTCACGTGACAACTCAAACATTCAGGATCAAAGTGGCGGGGAATCTCACTCCGTTCGCCGGGGTGGACAATATCTTCGGTCGCCTCAGCGTGCGGTGTGCCTTGCCAAATCTCATAAGCGGTGGTGTGACATTCGCCACATCGCTCCGTGCCAACGTATTCGTTCCCCGAAGGATGCGGCAACGCTTTAACTTGCAAGCCGCTCAGGTCCAACGCTCTTAATTGTTCTTGATAAGAAGCCATCAAGTCCAAGATCGGGCGTGCGTCCTCAAATTGGTCATCCAAAGCAACACGAGAGTATTTGATCTTGTTATCAGGAAAAAGTCCAATCAAGCCAATATACATCCCCTTATCGCCCGTCTTCACCAAACGCGTCTCAGTCCCTTCGATCAACTCGGCTTCGTAGTGGGGCTCACCGGCGGTTTGTGCGGCCACAATCAGATCAAAACCGGGCACTTCGCGAGCCAACGCTTCCGCTGACTTGACGTCTCCGAACAGCAACAACACGTTCGTCTGGCAGCCGTCCGCTTGCATTTGCGTCAACGTTTCGGCAACTCGTTCTCGCAGCGGGCTGACAATAATTCCGTCGTCAATTGCCCCTTTGATCGACTCGGGATCAATCGCCGTGGTGATCCCGATCGATCGTCCGTTAACTTCTTGCTTGTTGTAGAGGGGCACTAAACCTGGTGCCAGCAATTCCACGTTGGCCGTCACGAAGGGGCTAGTCGACTCCCCATCATCACCCGCCACGCTCAACAATTCGCTGGCTCCCAGCTTGAGATCATCCGGTCCAAAACCGACCGTGCGATACTGCATTTCGCTCAGGCCTTTCACGGCCGTCTGAAATTTAATCGCAGCCTGTCGACCGGTGCGGCGAACTTGGTTACCTGCATCGACGGGCAACACCTCCCAGCCCCGGCTGCGGACTTGTTCCAGCAGCGTATAACGCCGCATCATGCCGCCCTTTTGGTTCGCCAACCCGGTGCAGCCGCAAGGTTCAATGTATCCATACTGCTGACCGCTGACCGCCAACACGCAATCGGGGTCTGACCAGTCTTGCCAGCTTTCAGGCTTGCCGGTGTCTTCGATGATCTGGTCGGACAACTCGGACAGCTGGACGCGCGTCGATTGCTTGGGATCGACATTCACATCTGGCGGTTGCAAACCATCGGCGGCGGGGATTTGGCCGTCGTCGTTCACCCCACCCGGCATACCCACCGTCAATTCGGCATCCGCCGGTCCATCCGCATCCCCACTCGGCGGACCTCCGCAACCTGAGAAAAACGCGAGCAGACAAACGCAACCTGCGATGATCTGAATCTTCATGACGATTATTTGCCTTTCAGCGGATTCAATTTCGTTTCCCCCGCAGCCATCTAACTAACCGACCCGGAATAACACAGTCAGCCGATACGGGGCAACTTCAGAATTATCAGATTCAATCGTGATGGTCCCAAAATCGTCGTCACTCCGACCACTCCGCTGCATCTCGGGGGAATC
>CAZHTX010000359.1:0-6082 GCA_964535475.1 uncultured Pirellulaceae bacterium | reverse complement strand
CGGCCTTCTGATTTACCCGGCGGTCAAAAAATTTTGAACCAAGTCCGGAAAGTTGCGGGAGCCGGATTCGAACCGACGACCTCGAGGTTATGAGCCTCGCGAGCTACCGGGCTGCTCCATCCCGCGATTCATAATATCGACGATCTGGCTCGAAGTGTCAAGGCGAGATGAAGAAACATCCGGTCATGACAATTATTCCTGTCATAACGGCTGGAATCTCTTTATTCCCTACCACTCTCCACAGAATTTACGCTCCTTTTGACGATTCAGTTGACAACGACACCGCACATCGCGCCATAATAAAGAAAGCCCTCAGCTTCCTTTTCAACTTTTGAGCGCGCCGTTTTGTCTCTCTCCAATCCCGCTATCGATTCACCAAGTGGTAGCAGCCCACCCGCTGGCGGCAATCCTGGTGGCGCTGATGGGCAAGCAACGCTGCAAACTGGCAATTCGCCTCCACCTCCTCCACCAACCCCCACGCTGCCACCAATCCGTTCCGGAGAACCTGCTGGCTCCGCTCGGGAGCTTCCACCAGCAACACCCCCGGTCAACTCAGCTTCCTTGCCCACGCAAATCCCGGGGGGGTCAAACGCTACTCCAGAGACAGGTGTCGGCTCAGCAAGGGGCGTCTTCTGGCGAGACGAAATGCCGGTCGCCGCCCCACCTGGCGATGAACTGGCAGAAAGCTTGCAGGTCGAACGGGAAGCGCCCGCTTGGCTGGTGAGCCTCGTGCTCCACTTAGTTTTCATGCTGATCCTGGCACTGATGAATTCGCCATATGGCAGAAACGTGACAGACATCGTGCTGGAAATGGGGGCGGCGAATGATCAGGGTGACAATTTCGACTCATTCGAACTGGCCGCCGCCCAACCGGATGTCGAAGAGATGCTTCCTGACGAATTCGAGCCAGTCGCCGAGGAAATGGTCGAATTGCCGCAGCAGGTATTCTCGCCTGACAGCCTGCTAGAGACGACGGAACCGGTACAGGCGCAGATCAACAGCGTGGCGGTCCCGATCTCCGGTATGCTGAGCGGCCGCAGCGGGTCTTCCAAAGAGGCTCTGCTGGCTGCTTTCGGCGGCACTGCGGAAACCGAAGAGGCTGTGCAACTGGGCTTACGCTGGCTGGCCAAGCAGCAGTTAAAGGACGGATCGTGGAGCCTACGAGGCCCTTATGACGATGGGGCCTTAGCGGAAAACAACTTAGCAGCCACGGCAATGGCGCTGTTGGCTTTCCAAGGCAACGGCAACACGCATCAACAAGGCCCTTACCGCGACCGAGTCGATCAAGGCGCGCGATGGTTGATCAAGAAGCAAGATCGCAGCGGGATGATGGGTAATGGACTGCCACGCCACCAAAAGATGTACGCTCAAGCGCAGGCGACCATCGCACTTTGTGAACTGTATGGCATGACTCGCGATTCATGGTTGCGCGAGCCCGCCCAGCGAGCCATTAATTTTGCCGCGGAGAGCCAAAGCCGACTGGGTGGTTGGCGTTATGAACCCAAGCAGGATGCGGACGTTTCCGTGACGGGCTGGTTCGTAATGGCGTTGGAAAGCGGCCGGGCCGCTGGATTGGATGTAAACCCTTCAGTGCTAAGAAACGTCGACAAGTTCCTCGATGCAGTTCAACACTACGGGGGTGCCGCGTACGCTTATCAGATTCAGAGCCCGCCTTCCAAAGAAATGACTGCGGAAGGGATGTTGTGCCGACAATACTTAGGATGGAAACGAGACTCACTTGAAATGGCTAGGTGCGTTAATTCGCTTGTTAGCGACCACATTTTTAACATTGATGATCAAAACTTTTATTATTGGTACTATGCCACTCAAGTCTTACATCATTACGGTGGTTCGCACTGGCGACAGTGGAACGAGCGGATGCGTGAAGAACTCCCTGCAAACCAGATTAGGCTTGGCAAAGAAGAAGGAAGCTGGGCACCTCAACGGTCACGCTGGGGTGGACAGGCTGGCCGGCTTTACACAACGTGCATGGCTATTTATTGCCTGGAAGTTTATTACCGGCACATGCCAATTTACAACGTCGAATTAAATTAGCATCTTGCTCTGCAAGCTGAAACTGAAACAGCGACAGGCAATCGAAATCACAATCGCTTAACGTTTACCGGCGGGAAGATAGGGTGAAATTTCGCGAATAAAGTCTTGGGCGTCGTTGAAGTCACGATAGACACTGACGAAACGGACATAGGCAACTTCGTCGACTTTTGACAGGTGCTGCATTACCAGTTCGCCAATCTGTTCGCTGGGAACCTCGGTTTCAAACTGCTCATAAACTTCCGACTCGATTTGCTGAGTTAACGATTGAATCCGCTCGGTACTGACGGGTCGTTTCCAGCAGGCCCTTTCGATACCACTGCGGAGCTTTTCGGCATCAAACGGCTGTCGACTTTGATCACGCTTGACCACTCGAATGGCCGTCCGTTCCATACGTTCGAAAGTTGAAAAGCGGCGATGGCAGGCGTTGCATCGCCGCCGTCGACGAATTGCATAGCCATCCTCGAGAGCGCGGGTATCGAGCACCCTGTCGTTATCGACGTGACAAAAGGGACAACGCATCGGGATCGCTTTGGGTAGGAAATTAGGGGCGAATGACGAGGGACCTAACAGCGGTTATACTATGCGGTAGGCTGGCTGTCACCTCTAACTGCACGCCTCCTCTGCCCGCTTAGGCCCCTCCCAAGACTGGGCAATAGCGTAAACTGTTTTTACTTTTTAACTAGCTTGGTATCTTGATGATGGCTGAGAACAAACCGACGTCCCCATCCGAAACGAGTAATTCTGAGGCCCAACCGACTGCTCAACCTCCGGCGAAGGCCCCATCGACCAGCGCGTCTCGCCCCGAGCAAGCGGTTTCTAGCCTAAGAGACGGCTTGACTCAGAATGATGGAAAAGAGCGATCACTCTGGAAAGGCGGATTCAGCCCCAAAGCGATGGTGGGTAGCTGGATTCTGACTGCAGTCGTTTCCATTGCCGCGATCGTGCTCGCCGTAATGTTTGATTGGCTGCCAATGATTCCAGTATTGATCGGGGTCCTTGCCCTCTGGTTAATCGTGGGCACCGTTTATGCATATCGCCGCCTGGGAGTGAGTTACGAACTGACCACTCAACGCTTCATTCACCAAACCGGTATTTTATCACGACGCACCGATCGCATTGAGGTCATTGACATCGATGATGTGACTAGTTCCCAGGGCCCGATCGAGAGAATTTTCGGCGTCGGCGGAATCATGTTGGAAAGTAGTGATCGCAGCCATCCAACGCTCAATCTACGAGGCATTGCCAATGTCAAAGAGATCTCCGGTTTAATCGACGACGTACGGCGACAGGAACGTCGCCGCAGAAGTTTGCATATCGAAGCAATCTAGTTCGTTTGGTACCAACTCAAGGAGAATCTGATGGCGCAGTGGTTCTACCGTGAGGATGGCAAGGATGTGGGGCCGTTTTCCGCCACCGATCTCCTCAAGCTGGTTCGCGAGGAAACAATCAATGCCTCCACTTTGGTACGCAAAGACGAAAGTGCTTGGTTTCCGGCTGCCCAAGTTGGCGGTCTATTTGAAGCTGCCGTGAAACCTTCCGTCGAGTACACTTGTCCGACCTGCGGACAAGATGTTCCCAAACCACCCACTTATTGTCGAAAATGTCGCCAAGCGCTCCAATACGCACGGCCGCGAATAACCGAAAATACGATTACCGGTTATGAGCCACCGAAGAAAGAACAAGATTCGATTGCCGATACCTGGAAGCAGTGGGTACGCAGGCTTAAGGTCCAACGGGATGAAAAGTCTCAAGGTGGCGGCATGAAGTCCGACAACGGTTCCAACTAGTCACCGCTTAATGCGGTTCCACAAAGAAACCCAGCATGAAACATATTCGGAATTTCTGCATCATTGCTCATATCGACCACGGCAAGTCAACCTTAGCCGATAGATTGATTCAAGCTTGTGGCGGCGTAACTCAACGTGAGCTTCATGAGCAAATGTTAGATTCGATGGATATTGAACGCGAACGTGGAATCACCATTAAAAGCAATACCATCACGCTTAACTACCATGCTGCGGATGGAAATGATTATCAACTTAACCTGATCGACACCCCGGGACACGTCGATTTCTCGCACGAGGTTCGCCGATCTCTCATGGCCTGCGATGGCGCCTTGATCGTTGTCGATGCCTCCCAAGGAGTCGAAGCGCAGACAGTGGCGAACTTGTACTTGGCACTCGAGTACGACTTACAGCTACTACCAGTCATTAACAAAATCGACCTACCGGCCGCCGATGTGGAGCGTGTGCGAGAGGAAATTGATTCGGATTTGGGTCTTGACCCCTTCGTCGCCATACCGGTTTCCGCCAAAACTGGGCTGGGGATTGAGGACGTGCTGGCTGGCATCGTAGAGCATCTTCCAGCCCCGCATGGCGATCCCGACGCGGCGGTCAAGGCGTTAATCTTTGACGCGTTTTTCGATCGCTACCGCGGCGTCATTCTCCAGTGCCGCGTGATGGAAGGCACACTCCGAGGACGCGATACGATTTACTTTATGCACTCCGGCAGAAAGTACACCATTGATGAGTTGGGTTACAACCAGTTTAAGCTCAACCCGCGACAGCAACTGAGCGCGGGCGAAGTGGGTTATATCGTTGCCGGGGTCAAAAGTGTCCAAGACATTCAAATTGGTGACACGATCACGCTGCTCGACAATCCAGCTAGCGAACCCATTCCTGGTTATCGAGAAGCAAAGCAGGTCGTATTCTCCTCAATTTACCCGATGAGCACCGATGAGTATCAGGATCTCACAAAAGCTCTGGATAAGTTGGCCATCAATGATGCGGCTTTAACTTTTGAAAAAGACAGTTCGGCCGCTTTGGGATTTGGATTTCGCTGTGGCTTCTTGGGGCTCTTACATCTGGACGTGATACAAGAACGTTTGGAGCGTGAGTTTAACCTGGGGCTGGTGATTTCCGCCCCGTCGGTAAAATACCAGTTAACACTGAAAGATGGCGCCACGCTGGATGTTGACAATCCCAGCAATTGGCCCGACCCCACTAACATCGAAGCAGCCAGCGAACCCTACATCAAAGCTTCCATCCTGTGCCCCGAGGATTACGTCGGCCCGGTGATGGAGCTATGCAGGGAACATCGTTCCGAAAGCCAAACAATCAACTATCTCTCTGCAGGGCGTCTCGAAGTGACCAGCGAAATGCCCTTGGGCGAGGTGCTGTTCGACTTTTACGGCAAGCTGAAAATGATTACTCGCGGTTACGGGTCATTCGATTACGTTCCCATTGAGTACCGAACCACAGACGTTGTTAAAGTGGACATTTTGGTCAACAAAGAGCCGGTCGACGCATTGTCGTACCTGGTGCACAGGGAAAAATCTCGCAGCCGCGCGCTGCATTACTGCGAGAAATTGGCCGAAGCGATTCCCCGCCATCAATTTAAAATTCCCATCCAAGGAGCGATCGGCGGGACTGTGATCGCCAGGGCAACCATCGCGCCTTATCGCAAGGACGTGACCGCGAAACTTTACGGTGGGGACGTCACACGTAAAAAGAAACTGTTGGAGAAGCAGAAGAAAGGTAAGGCAAAAATGAAGCAGTTCGGGAACGTCAATATTCCACAGAAAGCCTTCGTCGCTGTCCTCCGCGCTGATAAAGATTAACGGTCAGCGTTGCCGGGCAACAAGCAATCGCCCAACAGATTTCAGCTTGCTCGAGAAGGCCATCCTTTGCGAGCGGCATAGCGGACGACAGCGGCCGCCTCCCCGCTGTCTAAATGGCGCGGGTTGTCCTGGGGCCTAAAACCTCAGCAAGCTGAGCACGTGAACAGAAATGATTCGGCATAACAAGTCGTGCCGGCTTTGATCTTGAAGGACTGGACATTTGCAGTTTGCAATCCTTCGGCAGGATGTTCCGAATCACGCGTGTTCATGGGCTTAGCTCAGCCGGCTGGCGTAGAGCCTTGCTGTTTTTCATCGGAACTTGCGACGACCACTTCCTGTTTCACTGTTGTTCCGGAGGGTGCATCTTCCTCGATGGCTGCGAAAGTGCTCCAGCCATGTGACCTCCCC
>CAZHTX010000358.1:0-6091 GCA_964535475.1 uncultured Pirellulaceae bacterium | reverse complement strand
GTCCCCAATGACTCTGCTGGTCAGTCGCTGCAGGCGTTGGGTTGTAAGCGGGCCGGTTTCGGGAGCCACCACCCGGGCTGCCGAAAACAGCTGCACCAAGTCAGGATACTCGCTGATCCCGAATTGCTCGATTAAACTTCGCTCGTCAGTTTTAGAACCGGCGCCAGTTGTAGAACCGGCGGCAGTTTGCTGCCAGGGCCGCGTCCAACCGACGCTGGTCCGCCCGCTGTCGAACCGCAACATCCACAGCCAACCGACATCGAGTAAGTGATGTTGAGCTGCCAGGTCGCTGGGAAAGGGGCTGTCCTGAGCAAAGCGATGTCGGACGATTGAATGGTTATGCTCGGACAACCAATCATCCCAACTGGCGAGACCTTGCAAGTGTGCGAAAGTTGTATAGGAACAGCTTTGCAAACGGTTTGTTGCTTCAGCGATTCCCAACATCGCGGCTAGTTTTGGATTGGCCCCGGTGGCAACGACGACAAAGCTGGCCGTCAGCCTCTTCGGCTGGGACGAATCAGCGGCGCGAAGTCGCAATTGAAACTGGCTGCCGTTACGAGTGATTCCGGTCGTTTCAAAATGATAAGCATCTGTTCCCGCCGCGACAGCTTGCGCGAACAAAAAATGATCCACATCGGCTCGCAACCAGTGCGTATCGGCAACCTCACGATTACGGCTGGCGGCAACCAACAGACTGCTTGAATGCTGTCGATCATCGCGAAAGGGTTCGCCGGGGCGATGGACGAAATAGCTAAAGCCACGTTTTTGGCCGCAATCAATTTCAGGCAGTTCCCGTTTCCAGCTACCATACCGCGCCAACGGGCGGAAGCGATTCAATTGGTAGCGATCACAGATTCTCTCGAGTAATAAATCTGCGATCGGTGTGGAAGATTCGCCGATGGCAAAGCGGGGATGGGAGGCCGCATCGATCAGCGCCACGCGCCGACCGGCGGACGCCAAAATATTCGCCAGCAGGCTGCCGGAAAATCCAGCGCCGATAATGGCTACGTCGTAATTCTGCGGGTCAACACGATGAACCATTTAAGTTCCCTTTGCGCAAGCCGCGCAGTTAACCGTGGGGACCGGTCGTTGGGTCAGATTAAGCCGGGTCAATCGTTCCCGGCGAACCTCGGCGCAATGCGGGCAACTTTCCTGTGGTGGCCAATCCCACAGGTCGACCGTAACCACACCACGGGGCTGCATGCGGATCGCCAAGTCGGCCGCACGCTCCACCGCTCGGGGTGTTGGCGGAGTAAATTCTCCCGCGACGGCCAAATGATCAAGCCAGCCATTGCCACCGCGAACTGGAATCAAGCTGGCATGCCGCACTCCGCGGCGGAAGAGGTGACGGAGTGTTAATTGCGTCCAGCGGACCGCTTCGTCGTCTTGTGTCCAAGGAGGTCGGATTAGCACGAAGGCGCGTGTATCGATCTGGCCACGGCTGAGAAAATCAATCGCTCGATCAATACAATCTCGATTCATACCCTTCTGTAAGCGACGCAGCATGCCCGTTTGTAAGGTTTCGATCCCCAGTGCGATTTCCAGTTGGGCGGACAACGACTGCTGAAAATCATAAGCACGTTCGTTACAGAGTCGGGGGTGGTTTTCCACGATCACGCGCTGGAAAGGTTGGCACATCCGCGCGATTTCAGCCACGTCGCCGGGAGGGATACTCTTGGCATCGAAGAAACTGCCGGCGTTGTAAAGTTTCAACCAACGAGCCGGCCGCGGCAGGGCGGCAAGGGCAGCGGCGATTTGTCGAGGCACCGCGCCGCGTGGCGTGGGTTGGGTCAAGGTATTTTTCCAAAGGTCACACATGGCACAACGCCAGGGACACTCGGAAACGGTCAACAAAATTGTCGCCACGGGGACCACGTTCCCTTGGCCGTCGGCTTCGTCTTCAATCCAGCAAGCTTGTGCTCGCTGGGGATCGACGATTTGGCGAGCGGGGCGTGCGCGTTCAATTTCCCGACGTCGCTGTGGACTCATCTCAGCATCCAGAGGCGAATCAAACTTGGGCCAAGGCGGGACGTTTTAAAGACTCACCGCCGTTAGCAAACATTTCCGCGAACGCTTGACGATAAGCTTGAGGGTTTGTCGGGAAAAGCTCGGCAAACTGTTGAGCTTCGACGGCGCCGCGTTGGAATCGACGTTTCTCGAAACGGGGCATTTCGATGCCCGTTACTGCTTTGATGCCGGCAGCGACGATGTTTCCTTTGAGCTGATAGAGGCGGCGATGATTCCAGCCTGTCATTTCGATAAAGGGGATGCCCTCGGCGACTTCGATTACGTTGGGCAGCGCGTAGGGGCTGAAGCCTTCGAAACCGAGCACGCGGGCGGGGGCGAACGTGCGGACATGGCCGCGACTTTGGCCACCGCTGTAGGTTAGGGAATGCTTGATCGCTTCGACGCCCCAGCCTTCTTGATAGAGCAGGCTGTTGTTGAGCACGCTGCGAATGGTCAGTTCGGGATTTTCTTCGATGGGGTAATCTTTGAGATTTTCGTCACCGCCATCACCATCGATCAAATAGCGCCAATCGGGATAACGTCGACGAATTTCCGTGGCTGCTGCCAGCGCCATGCTGGCCGCTTCGATATCGAGTGGCTTGTAATCCTCGACAACGCGGACCGCGGCTCTCCAGTCGATGGCGTTGGCGGGAACTTCGAGTGTCTCGAGATACATCTCCAAATTGGTGGCTCGCAAGAATTCCGCGGCTTGGCGAACGTCATCACCGGCCCCCGCGACAGCCAGAGTAAACGCTTTCAGACGCTGGGGAGACTCACCTCTACGGAGTAGGAGATGGTGCATCAGGATCAGCACCGCGCCGCTGTCGACTCCGCCGCTGAACAGCACTCCGAGGGGTTGCTTGGCATCAACATGGTCGAGCCAGGCATCACATTCGGCAGCCAGCGCGGTCACATACGCGGTCCCGATCGTTGCTTCGTCGGCGGGAAGGCGGTTTCTGGATGGAGAGAAGAAGCGGAGTTGGACGGGATTTGGGTCGGGGCAGCCGACCAGTTGAATTTCGACCAGATGATGTGCGGGGACCATCCTGGTGTATGATGGGTGGAATTGATCCTCCAAACCGTCGGCGACCAGTTGCCGGTAAATCTCATCCATCCGTTCCGCGACGATCAAGCAGGGACCTGCAGCTTGTTTTGCCAGAAAGTAACGCATTGGCCTACCGATCGACCGTGCCATCCTTACGGTCTTGCCTTCCTGCTGCAAAATGGCAAACTGACCACGGATTTTCCTAACCAAAGCTGGACTTCCGCTACGAACTGCTGCCTCCGCCTCCCCTACGGTGGTATCCAGCAGTGTGTTTCCGGAGGGATCCAGCAAGTTGACCACTCGTTCGATATAGCTTGCCGAGAGATCTGAAAAATGATTCGAATCCACTGCCGACATGGTGCCAACTCCTGGGAGAATGAGATTTGTGAGAGCCCAGCATATACGATAAGGGGTTTGATCGTTAGAACCGGAGCTTTCGGGAGAGGTCGCTTAAACCAAAAGGATCCGCAGCGATTGGCCGCGGCAAGTCGTCGAGTCGATTCATAGAAGACCGTCCTCGCCATTGTTAGGGTAGATCCCTGAGAACCGTTAAACTCACGAAGTGGAACCAGCGCGAGTGAACCTCGAACGAAGCCTCGGCCAGCACCAACCGCCACGCACCAATTTCGTCGACATTCTACGATATTGGGCGGATCACCGTCCCGACTCTTTTGCGTATCAGTTTACTGACGCGGAGGAGCGTCATGAGGGATTAACGTATACCCAATTATTGCGTCGCGTGGAAGGACTCGCCGGTTACTTGCAATCGCTCGGCGCCAGCGGCGAGCGTGTGCTGTTGTTTTATCCGCCCGGGTTGGAGTTTGTGATTGGCTTTTATGCTTGTCACGCCGCCGGCGCGATCGCGGTGCCGGCCTTCCCGCCGCGGAAGAACCGTCGCGCCTACCGCATCCGGTCGATTGCGCTGGATGCGCAAGCAAAGTTCGGTTTATCGGTCGCCAGCGTGGTGGAGCAGATCCGCGGCAACTCGCTGCAATCGCAAGAGCTGAGCGATGTCAAACTGGTTGCCACTGACGTCCCGGAAGCGGACCGCCCCGACCTTTACCGTCGGCTGCAGATCGGTACTGAGGAGATTGCTTTGTTGCAATACACTTCCGGGTCGACCGGTTCTCCGAAAGGCGTTGTGCTAACCCATCAGAACTTGGTGCGAAACTGTGAGTTGATCACGTATGCTTTCGGCATGCGACCATTCCAGGTGGGCCTAACATGGTTGCCCACTTACCATGACATGGGCTTGGTCGGCGGCATCCTCAACCCGATGTTTACCGGGATGCCTAACGTGCTGATGAGTCCGATGACATTCTTGCAGCGACCGTTGCGGTGGTTGCAAGCGATCTCACATTACCAGGTAGCAATTAGCGGCGGCCCCAATTTCGCTTTCCAACTTTGCGTCGACAAGATTAGCGACGAGGAGTTGTCGGGGCTCGATCTCAGTTCTTGGGAGTTTGCTTTTAACGGCGCCGAACCGATTCGCCAACGCACGCTGAGTGCTTTTACTGAACGGTTTGCCCCTTGCGGATTCAACCCCAGAGCATTTCTGCCCTGCTACGGGATGGCTGAGACAACGTTGATTGTGACGGGCGGTCCGAGCGACCAATTGCCCGTGCTGGCCAATTTTGCAGGCAAAGCATTGGATCAAGGGAAAGTGCACGCGGTCGCCGAGGGAGATCCTGAGGGACGCTCCCTGGTCGGTTGCGGCGAAGTACTGCCGGGTGAAGTGCTGCGGATCGTCAATCCGGAGACACGTGAGTTGTGTCCTGACAGCGAAATTGGCGAGATCTGGATTCAAAGCCCTTGCACCGGAAAGGGGTATTACCGCAACGCGGAAGCAACCGAAAAGACCTTTGCCGCCTTTACGGTTTGTGACCAAGGACCTTTTTTACGGACTGGCGACTTGGGCTTTATGCATGAGGGCCAATTGTTCGTCACCGGACGCATCAAAGACATGATCATTGTGCGGGGTGTCAATCGTTATCCGCAAGATATCGAGCAAACGGTTGAACGGGCTTCCGCGGCGGTGCAAACGGGGGCCGTGGCAGCGGTGTCACTCGATCTCGACGGTCGTGAGCAATTGATGGTGGTGGCCGAAACGGTGCGGCAACGCGGGCTGGACTGGGATGCCGAGATTGCCGCCATTCGCAGAGCCGTGACGGCAGAACATGAACTGCCTCCGGACGGCGTCTTTTTGGTCCGCAACAGTTCGGTTCCAAAGACCAGCAGCGGAAAAATTCAGCGTCACGCTTGCCATCAAGCAATTGTGCAGCGGGATCTGAAGCTGATTGCTTATTGGACACGTGAGGAAGCGTTGGGCAACAGCCTAGTCAGCGGCAGAGGAGTTAGCGGCGGTGCGGTCATGCAAGCGGCGGGCAACAGTTCGCAGGCTGCTGATCGAGAGCTTCATGAACCGGTGGCACGCTTGATGGACGAACAATCTGTCTCGCGGCCTGGTAAAGCGAGCGACGCAATCGTGGCGATTGTGATTGAGCACGTTAAATCGGTCGCCAAGGAACGGGCTGGCGAGTTAACGCGCGAGACGGACATCGTGCTGGACCTGGGCCTCGACTCGCTGGAACGTCTCGAGATCGCGCACAGCCTGGAACAAGCTTTTAGCGGCCGTTTCCCGGAGGAAACACTGCAGGAGATCGAAACCGTTGAAGAAGTTGCCGCGGCGATCGAGTTTCACATGGGAAGTGAAGCCATTGAAAAGGCAATCCAATTAGGCGGTCTGCCGGGCGGTCGCGACAACCTGGGAGCTGCCGATGCAACCGCTGGAGCCGGCGTGGGAACCGGGCTAGGGCAGCGAGAGATTCCGGCAGAGGAGTATCAATTTGACCAGTTCCCCGAATACCGTCGCTTGCGGGAAACGATCGCCCAAGTGCAATTGACTGGTGTGCCGAATCCATACTTTTCAGTCCACGAAGGGACGGTGCGGGACACCACGAAGATTGGCGGACGTGAGCTGATCAGCTTTGCCAGCTACAATTACTTGGGCCTCTCCGGCGATCCGATCGTTAACCAGGC
>CAZHTX010000357.1:0-6126 GCA_964535475.1 uncultured Pirellulaceae bacterium | reverse complement strand
GCATTCGCGCCATTCGCGGGCAACAAACAGGCACGCGAACATCGCGACAAATCAAAGAGGCCTGACCCCTTTGATGTTCAAATCAAAGAGGCCTGACCCCTTTGATGTTCCTGACCCCTTTGATGTTCATCCGGTAGCCGGTCCGGCTATTCAGTGTCATCGATCCGCAGCAGCTTGAGGTGTTTCTGCGGGCTGTCAATTTCAAACCGAAACCGTTCCAAGAAGCTTAGCCCCAGCAGCGGTTTCGCACCGGGGACACTTTCGTCGAGCAGCGCGGCGCGAACGTTTTCCGCCTCGAATTGGCCAACTCGCAACCGCGGTAGGAACACCTCTTTGACGGTCATTCGCCGACCATCGGCCATCACCATGGTCAGATCGCGGGCGTCGTCGGCCGGTTTGATGTTCGCTTTCTCGCCCAGATCATGCGGGATCAACACGATGCTGGCTCCCGAATCGACCAACATCTGCACCGGTTCCAGCCCCACGACCGCCTGGACCATCCAGCCTCCGCCACTTTCCTCCAAAGGAATTGTCTCGCTAAAGATCGCCTCTTCGAGTTTACGCACGCGGCGATCCAGGGGGGCGATAATCGATTCAATCTCCATTTCAGCGGGACTTTCATGACGAGTCGCCAAGACCCTGAAAGCGATTTTCACATCTTCCACATCAGCCGCCGCGACCACTGTCTCCCGCATGCCGTCGACCGCCCGCCGCATTTTCAACACCAGCTCCGCGTACTGCTCTTCCTCTTTCCCCAACGCGGCTCGACGTTGTTTCGTTTCCTCCCGGCTGGCCGTTCGCGTGCGGTCGAGTTGCTTTAGTTGCGCGCCCATGGCGTTGATCTGAACCACTAAGTCATTATTTCGCCCGCCCGGATTACCGACAGCCGCGAAACGGGCATTCAAAGCACCGTACTGTTGCTCCAAAGCATCAAAGCGTTGCTCCACCGCCTGTGTCGCCGCAGTCGCTTGCTCCCATGCTTTACGAGTCAAACGCAGTGCGCGACGCAGCCGGTTTTCATCACTGATCAAGCGGTTGAAATTCGTCTGTTCCAGCGGCTGGATCTGACTCCCCACCCGCCGCAAGCCATGCTCTTGCAAAATCTTTTCGGCTTGAGCAATCACCGCGTCAGAATACTTTGGCTGGTCGTCGGCCCTGGCAACGGGTGGACCCCAAGAACACATCACCAGGGCGAGCAAGCCGATGCGCGGGAAAGGGCTTGCCAAAAAGTGCCGGGCGGGACGGTGGAGGCGGGGAGCAAGCGACATTTGTGCGGGGCCAATTGGGAGTTTGCCGTAGCGAAGGAGGTGTCAGCCGGGGCGCACCGAATTTGCACGCGCCGCGCGGCGATAGATGACAAAGGTGGCGTCATCTTCTTTGAAGTCTAACTCGAAGTTTGGTTCCCGCCGACTCTGTAATGCTTGCAGCAAGCAGGCAGCAGCTTCCTGAGGAGATTTACCGCGAATCAATTGCGACAGTTCTTCGCTGTGTAGATTGTCAGTGATGCCATCTGAACAAATCAGCACCAAATCGCGTTGTGCTAATTTTATCGAGGGGCCCAGCTCGATCCGCATGTCGCGAGCTCCCACCACATTCGAGACGAGGTTACGGTTCTCGTGCGAAAGTGCGTCGATGGGGTCGATCAAGCCGCTGTGCACCCCGTAAGCGACAGGTCCATGGGCAATCGTCTCGAGTTTCAGCATGCCGCGACCGCCCACGACAAAAATCTCGCTGTCGCCGACATGGTAAGTTCGCACCCGTTGATCGATGATTTGAGCGACGGCGAGGGTCGTGCCCGCCCCGCCACCGAGCGCCAGAACGCGGCGGTTGGCCGCTTCGATGGCATCCAAAATGGCGGAACGTAATCGTTCGGGCGATTCGGCTTGGCTGACAAATTCGATCAATGTCTCCAGCGTCACGCGGGCCGCTTCTTCGCCTTGCGGTAGCCCGCCGATGCCATCGGCAACCGCTAGCACGGCGCCGCGACCGGCAATCGGAATGATGGCTGCCGCGTCTTCGTTGGCAGTTTCTTTGTAACCGGCACGACGACTGTAAACGGCCAGCGAGCCGGTCTGCAAATCGAGGGCTTCAGCCGCTTCCATCATCGCTTGAGCGACAAGGCGAGGTTGGCAGAGCAAAACTGCCGGAGATTCGCCGGTTTCTGGCTCCGCGGGCTCGTGCTGAGTCACTTCCGGCGCTGCGTGCTCTTGCTGAGTCACTTCCGGCGCTGCGGGTAACGGCTCTGCGAATACTGGCTCTGCCGGTGCTGGCCCTGCCGGTACTGGCTCGTTGTGCGGGATCCGTTCGCGCGCGACGGAGTGGCCCTCGCTGGGAGGGCCGGTCAATGGTGCGTTATTCGTCGCGGGAGATGGCAAATCCACGAATACAATACTCAGGCTGACATGCGTCGATTACGAGTTCCGGCAGCCGATTTCCGGCTGGCGGTACGTTTGTTGAGAAAGCGTTTGAGTTTGGGAGTGAGCGTCGTAAAGGCTCGCTGCATGTGCAGGCAATCCCGAAAACGTTTGTTCGGATTGGGATCGATGGAGCGACGAATCAACTCGATAAACTCGGGCGGGATACGTGTTTTCAAGCGTTGGCTGCCGGGTGGCGGCCACTCGAAAGGCCATTCGGGCAATTGGCCAGCGAACAAGCGATAGATAATCAAGCCGCTGCTGAACACGTCGCTACGGAATGAGGGCCGCCCCATCGCTTGTTCGGGGGCGATGTAACCGACTGTCCCAGAACCGCTGCCGCGAACGGTGCGGAGTGCCACGCGGGCGATGCCGAAGTCGGAAAGGACCAGTTGATTGCCGGGAAAGATCAGCAGATTTTCCGGTTTCAAATCGCAGTGGATGACTTTGTTACGGTGCGCGCAGGCGACTGCTTCGAGCATTTGCGCGGCGTACTCAACAGAAGTTGACAGGGCTAATCGTCGGTGCAGACGGTCGGCCAGTGATTCTTCCGCCAGCGGGTAAGCCAAGACAAAATGATCGTCGATGAATTCCGCGTTCTTCAGCTGCAGAATGTTGGGATGTCGCAGCGAAGCGGCCAGCCGAACTTCCTTGCGGAAAAAATTTAGCACATCGCGATTGAGCAAGTTGTTGTAGGGGATCTTCAGCGCGACCCGAATGCCTTCGATTTTATCATAGGCCTGATAGACCATCGCAAAGCCACCTTCGGCAATGCGTTTTTCGATACGATATTTGCCAAAAGTTTGGCGAACTCGCGGCATCCGAGCGGGCATGGGATGATGCAATAAGCGGGCGTGTATCAGCACAATACGTTTCCACCAGTCCGGTCCAGCAGTAGACTCAGCGATTAATTCTGAAGTTGTAGCGGCGAGCTATTAACGCCTTAACATGAGTTCGGACCATACGGGCTCGGCGATGCGCTTGGCAAGATCAGTTCAGCTTCCACTATCGCCTTCTGGAAGATCTTTGTCCAATCCGAAATCCTTTATTTTCTTGTGCAGGGTGTTGCGATTGATGCCCAATCGCGTGGCGGCCTGGGTCCGCACGCCCCCGCAAGCTCGCAAGACTTGGATGAACAATTCTCGTTCCACCGACTCGACAATCCGTGCGTGCAGTCCTTCGGGAGCACCCTGCTGCGTTTCTTCGGCAGCCGTGGTGATGCCCTGGCTGACCACTTCGCTGGTGAGCGAAGCGAGATCATACGTGGCCAATTTGGTTTCCACGGAAGTCTCCGGTTTGACGCCGCTGACCGCTTCTGGCAACAGGTCGAGGGTCAGTTCATCCCCCTCCGCCATGACCACGGCCCGTTCCACGTAATTCTGCAGTTCGCGAACGTTGCCCGGCCAATGGTAGGCTTCCAGCGCTTCCATTGCGGCGGGCTGGATGTGAACCACATAGCGATCGTTGGCTTCGTTGTAGTATTCGAGAAAGTGGGCCACCAAGGCGGGAATGTCCTCGCGTCGTTGGCGGAGCGAAGGAATTTCGATGGGGACCACATTCAGCCGCCAGTAGACATCCTCGCGAAAACGGCCGGCAGCCACTTCGGCCATTAAATCGCGGTTGCTGGCCGCGATCACCCGCGTGTCGACGGAGATCGTCTTGGTGTCGCCCACCCGTTCAAATTCGCGTTCCTGCAACACGCGGAGCAGTTTGACCTGCAGCAACAGCGAGGTGCTGTTGATTTCATCGAGGAAGATCGTGCCCGTGTGGGCCGCTTCGAAACGGCCCGTGCGGTTCCCCACGGCGCCCGTGTAGGCTCCGCGAACGTGCCCAAACAGTTCGCTCTCGAGCAGGCTTTCCGAAAGTGCGCCACAGTTGACTTTGACAAACGGCCCGCTGGCTCGGCGGCTCAAACGGTGCACCGCTCCGGCGATCAATTCTTTACCCACCCCGGTTTCACCGAGGATCAGCACCGAAGCGTTGCTGGCCGCCACCCGTCGCGTCACCCGATAGACCTGTTCCATGGCCGGCGAACGACCAATCAGGCCCGGCATCGACGGTCCTTGCGTGTCTTGCGGTGATAAACCAAACGATGCCATTGCGCGAGTTCAGCCCGTTGTTGGTTGATTCCACCTCAACCCGTTCAGTCGGACGGCCGGCTGGACACCCCAACTCGCGATTCCAACGCATCGAGC
Organism: uncultured Pirellulaceae bacterium; assembly: GCA_964535475.1. Lineage (GTDB taxonomy): Bacteria > Planctomycetota > Planctomycetia > Pirellulales > Pirellulaceae > Laterigemmans. The sequence goes on along the minus strand of CAZHTX010000357.1, from coordinate 1,517 downwards.
AACTGACCGATGATCTCCCGAGCGAGCAGGTCGGTGGCCCCGTTGAAGCGGTCGTACTGTTCCTGCACTTGTTGGCGGGACAGGCGTGTTCCAGACCGGTCGATCGATGCCGCAAACGCTTCCGCCGCCGCTCGCCGAGTCGCTTCGGCAACCGCGGGGTTAGCCGCCAGCGTAGCTAGTTCCGCTTGCGATATCGAACTACCAATTGCTGACAATACCTTCAAACCGCTCGGTCCGTAACCCTCCCGACGCACCGCTTCGAGCAGATCGGCTTCGCGCGATTGCCAATTGTAAACGGAGCTGAGCTCTTCGGTGTCGGCCAAATGGGCCAAACTGTTTCGCCCCGCAGCGGCAAATAATTGTCGCTCACCCGCGGATAGCGGGGGCAATTGCGGTTGATCTTGCAGATCGGCCAGCGTCCCGGCGACTCGCAGCGTGGCCAAATTGGCCAGCGTAAAAGGATTTCCGGCATCCCCAGGCAGAAACACGTCAGCCGGTTGAGGAATTAGAATCGTCGGTGCGGACCAGCGAGCAATCAAACGCTCGAAACCAGCTGGTGAATCACCCACGAGCACAATCGGGACGGTGCCACCCAAGGGACGTCGCCTCACTCGGTCGACCAATTCGATCGCTGAGAAATCGGGGGGCCGTGTCGAGGCCACGATTAATTGCAGATCGCCGCCCGAGTCGACAACTTCCAACAAATCACGCACGCGATAGACTTGCTCGAGTTCGTAACCCAAATTCAGCAGCCGTTCGCTGAGCACTTTGGCTAGGGTGATGTCGTTGACCAGCATGATCGCGCGGGGCGCGTCGGGGAGGTGCGACATTTCAATCCAACGGTCCAAAACTCGACCGCTGCCGGCGTAAGCGGCGGTCGGTTGCAATTGACTGATTGCCGTGGCCGCTTCGTAACGAATCCGCGGCACGCTGTGGGAAACCGCCGCAACCAGCGGAGCCACCGCAGCACCTCGCCCCTGAACAACGGCCGCTTTCTCGAACTGGCCGAGCAAACGTATCACACCGATCGCGCGGGCTTCATCAAGTCGTTTCGTGCCGGCCGAGAGGTTATCTCCCAAACTGCTGGTCAAGATTCCGTTGAGCAACCCCAAGTCATTGATCGGACCGCCCCACTTTTGCTCAAGCCGCGTGAGATCGTCGGCGTCACCAAAGTCAAAGTCGCGGAGATATTGGTGCCGCAAATCGGCTCCGATCGCGGCCGCCAAATTGACTGTCCGCAATTCGCCTTGCCGCCGCAGCAATTCGGCCAAGTCGGCCGCGCGAACAGCGGTGGCCGCCACCTGACTGGTCCAGGATTCGGCGATACTTTGACGTTCCTCAGCGATTCGCCATACCGGCACGGGCAAGTCGCCATGTTTACTGGCGTGATAAAACTCGGTGGCTCGTGCCAGCCGCTGGGCCAGTTGAGCTTCAATTTGTTCCGCACTCGGCACCCCACCGATCAATTTCTGCAAGCCGGCAACCGCGATGCGACGCTCCTCGGCAGTCACATCGCT
>CAZHTX010000356.1:0-6195 GCA_964535475.1 uncultured Pirellulaceae bacterium | reverse complement strand
AGTGGTCCCCGGGCGTTGTTAAACGTTGATGGCGAAGCTTTCAACGGTGGTGAGGATTTGGCGATCGAGTTTGATTTGAACTTGGGGCCGCAGATTGTGGCCGTTGTTCCCGAGCCTTTGCGGCGGAGCGCCACGGGGCAGTTGTCGCCAGCGACCGGTTTGATTGAAGTTCACTTCAATGACGACGATCTGTTGGTCACGGCCGCCGAGAATCGTGATTTCTATCAGCTGATTTTCACTGCCAGCGACGGCACGGATGTTGTTGTCAAGCCGCAGAGTGTTCGCTACAACGCGATCACCAACATCGCCGGGGTGCAGTTCAATTCCTCGCTCGCGAGATTTGTCGATCACACATCGCCCACCGGCGCCTTCTTGTCGGGGCCGTTTCGGATGCGAATCGGCACCAACGCGGGCCTGTCCGCGGTCGCCACGCGGGTTCTCAACGTTCCCGAAGCGGCTGACAATTTTGCCGCAGCGTTTGATCTCACTGCCGAACTTGGTTCGGTGCAAACTGATTCCTCGTCGCTGATCATCGACGCTTCGATCACCAACGCCGATCTATTTCCCTTCCGTTTGCCAGGTGGGCAAGACTCACCTGGGCGGCGTGAATTGCGTCCTGACGATCCTTCGCGGTTGCTCGGTCCCGTGCCCTTGGATTATTTCCGCTTGGATCGCGACGGCGACTTGATGGGGGATGCTGACAGCGACCTGGGTATTTCGCAGCTCTACTATAACTTCGCTTCCAGCTACCTCGGTCCCGACGCGGTCACGGGTGAGGATCGCACTTATTTCAACGTGATCACTGAGCAGCAGAAGCAGCGTGTTCGCGAAGTGATGTCGTTGTTCAGCGAATACTTGGGGATCCAATTCGTTGAGAGCGAGAGTCTGGGCACGTCGATTGTCGTCGGTGATTTGTTCAGTGCTGAAGGCAACATCAATGGGCCGGTCGTCAGCGAGCAAGGTGGGCTGGTCGTCGCGATTCGTGGCGATGGTGCGGACGCCGATTTGTTCCCCGACTTGGGTGTTTTGGATTTCCAAGATTTTGACGAGTCGGACGATGATGCGTTCGGCGATCAATTCTCCCGCGGCGCGATGCTGTTAGTTGGCCAATTGATCGGCTTTGGGTTTGCCGATGATCTGCCGCAACCGGTCTCTCAAAGCACAACTTTTGTGCTGGATCCCGGCAGCGATACTGAGCGAACTTATCCCAGCGTGGTCGATATCTTGCATGGGCAATATCTCTATCGGCCTGAGAGTGCTGACATTGATATGTATCAGTTTACGCTCGATGCGCCTGGCCGGGTAACGGCGGAGACATTTGCGGAGCGAGCTGAGGACGTAAGTTTGCTGGACACGGCTTTGCGGCTGTATCAGGAGATCGATGGAGCTTGGGTGGAGATCGCCCAGAATGATGATTACTCCAGCAACGATTCGTTGATCGATTTGGAACTGGGAGTCGGTACCTATGCGTTGGGCGTCAGCGCCAGCGGCAATACGCAGTACGATCCAGAGTTGCCAGGCACTGGTTTCGGTGGCACCAGTGAAGGCGACTATCAGTTGCGGTTGACGGTCCGTCCTTCGTCGCCGCAAGGGCTGGTCGATTCGTCGCCCCTGGCGGTCGCTCTCGATGGTGATGGCGATGGGCGTCCGGGAGGCGTGTTTAATTTCTGGTACAACCCGGCAGAACCGTTGAATCCGGGTTTGCGTGCATTGGAAATGGGGACAGCTGGCGGGGCGATTACGCCGGCCACTATTTTTGTTGACAAAGGGGCCGTCAATCCGAATGGCAATGGTTCGCTTTCCGCTCCATATCGCGAGATTGACCAAGCCTTGGCGATGGCCTTGCCGGGCGACGTTGTCAGAGTCGTCGCCAATGGTGGTGCCGATGGCCGGATCAGCACGGCCACAGATAACCTTTCCTATCAAATCGGTATCGATTCGCTCGGCCGCACGTTGGCGGACGGGGCAAATCTGGAAGTTCCCGAAGGCGTATCTTTGGTGGTTGACGCGGGGGCGGTGATCAAATTCCGCAACGCGCGTTTGGTCGTCGGTAGTGACTCGCCAACGGTGAACCGCAGTGGCGCTTCGCTGCAGGTTTTGGGAACGCCCGTGATCGTTGAGTCCAACGGCCAAATGGCGATTAACGACCGTGGAGAACCGATCCCCGGCAATGTTTTCTTCACTTCGTACAATGACGCCAGCGTGGGCGCCGGTAACTCACCCACGAATCTCACGGTCCGTTCGGGCGATTGGGGTGGCATCGACTTCCAAGGCGCTTTGGATTTTGCCGATGAAACGCGGCGCAATCCAGAGGCGGATGGTTATTTCCTGAACCAAGTCTACGGAGCCGAGCTGCGTTACGGCGGCGGGCAGGTTTCGGTGGGTGGTGGTTATCGGGTGGTAACGCCCATTGACTTTGATCTGACGCGTCCCACGGTTGCCCACACGCGAATTATCAACAGCTCTTCAGCCGCCATGCGAGGCACGCCCGATTCGTTCCGCGAAACAACTTTCATGGAGTATGTCGCTCCCGGAGCAGTCGGCACGGTCTCCGATTATCAGCGGATTGGTCCCGATATTCACAACAACACGTTGATCAACAATTCGCTCAACGGGTTATCGATCCGCGTGCAGACGTTGACTGGCGAGGGTCTCAGCGAGCTGACCACGCAGGCCCGTTTTGACGACACCGACATTGTCCACATTCTGACCGAGAACTTGGTCATCGCGGGCACGCCCGGTGGTCCGATTGTGGAAAGCACCGTACCTCCGTCGGTGCTGATTCGTGGCGATGAATTGGCCACCGGCGCGTTGGCTGCGGGAACTTATGTTTACCGTTTGGCCTACGTCGATGCGGCCGGTAATCGCACACCGGCCAGCGAGCCGACGCGTGAGTTGGAGTTAACCGCAACCGGTGCGTTGCGACTCAGTCAATTGCCGGCCGTTCCGCAAGATTCGCCCTTCGTATCGCGACAGTTATATCGAGCGACGGTCGATGCCGCTGGGAATATTAGTGAGTTCCGCTTGGCTGGTGTGCTCAACGGCAACGCCACCACGTTTGTCGACAACGGCAGCTTGACCGGTCCCGCATTGGTCGATCGTCCGATCCAATTACGTTCGCGTTTGGATGCCAGTTTGACGATCGATCCGGGCGTCACGATCAAGCTCGACGGTGTTCGTTTGGAAACCAGCTTCGGCGGTGATCTGCGTGCCGAGGGAAGCGACGGGTTGCCGATCGTGATGACCAGTCTCAACGACCAGCGTTACGGGGCTGGCGGGACTTTTGATACCGATAGCAGTTCTTTGGTCGATGATTTCACTCCTGGTGATTGGGCCGGTATTTACATCGGCTATGCCACCAGCGGCAGCTTGGATCACGTTCGCCTGTCGGGTGCCGGTGGAGTTAGTCGGATCGCGGGCGGTTTCGCCAGCTTTAACGCTCTGGAAGTCCACCAAGGCGATTTGCGAGTAACAAACAGTTTGTTCGAAGCAAATGCCGATGGTCGCGGCACACCGGGTGGCGAACGCGTCGGCTTGGGCAGCAACAGCGCGGGTACCGTCTTCGTTCGCGGAGCTACCCCCACGATTGTCAACAATGTGTTGGTCGATGGCGACGGGCCAGCGATCACCGTCGATGTCAATTCGATGAACTTTTCCCGTGTCAGCGACGCTGGACGCAGCACGGGCCACATCGATGCGTTTGACATTCGCGGCAACGCGGGCCCGCTGGTTCGCGGGAACCGCATGGCTGACAACGGCCTAAACGGGATGCAAGTGCGCGGCGGCGAAATCACCACCGAAGTCGTCTTCGACGACTATGACGTCGTGCACATCGTCAACGATACGATCTCGATTCCCAACCAGCACGTCTTTGGTGGCATGCGGTTGGTCAGCAATCCCGAAGCCAGTTTGGTCGTGAAATTTGAGACCACCGGCGATGATCCAGCGGGTATCGCGGTTGGTGGTTCGTTCGTCAGCTCGGCGGATCAACTAGCCGACATTGACGATCGCATCGGCGGTTCACTGCAACTCGTCGGTTTCCCCGACTTCCCCGTGATCTTGACAACCCTGGCCGATGATTCGGTCGGTGCCGGCTTCACGCCTGATGGTTTGCCGCAGATTGACACCAACAACGATGGGTTGTTTGGAGCCAGTCAAGGCACGGTCAACGGGTTTACGCAGCTACCATTCGGACCTGAAGTCAACAATGGATTGCGGATTAACAACGACGTCAGCATCAACGTGCCGGGCTTTTTCCAAGCGACTCCGGATGCGGGCGGTGCGATCGGTATTTTGGGAGCTGGCAGTGGCGTGACCACCGACGGTCTCAACGGTTTACAGATCGATCAAGATTACATCTTTGAATTCTTGAACATGATTGACGTGGGGTCCGATGGTGACGGAATCGATTTGTCGACCACCAACATCACGCAACCACCAACGTTGGTCGCAGACGACCGAGTCCGCAGCGCGGGTACTTTCAACGGTCAGAATGGTCTGATTAATTGGTCGGTGGACACCTACTTTGAAGATGGTGTACCGGTGCTGTTCAATTCCTTGTCGCTGCAAAGTAGCTCCAACTTGGGCACCCTGCGGGTGGTCAATTACTTGGACGAAGATGTCCAGGCTGTGTCGGACGATATTCTTTACACGACCGGCACGCCGGGCGAAGCTGATTTCCGCGCCTTTACGATTGACGGTCCCAGCCGGATTGGTTTCTCGCAAGGTGGTTTTTACAGCGAAGATGGACAGAATCTGCAAAACGCTCAATATGTGGGCTGGGCTGCTGACATTTTCCGTGACCTGCTGGGCGATATCGAAGGTGGCGGTGTCCAGTACACCATTCCCGGCAACATTAACTTGGCTAATTTGCCAGCCGGAAATGACGCCGCCTTGGGGCAAATCTTTGGCCCTGGCGACGTAACCACAGCTTTTGCTTGGGACGTCAACCCCGACGCGTTCTCGGCGACGATCACGTCATTCCTGGAACTCGTTCCACGAGACCCTTCGGCTCCGCAAGCCAACGTTCAATCGGGTTTGTGGAAAGGGGTCACCGTGCGGGAAGCGGCCAGCGATCGCAACGTGGTCAGCGTGCCGGAGAACGAAACCACGACCCGCATTGCTCCGGGGGCCAATGGTGTTCCCGGGACCGCGCAGTTCCTCGGTGAATTGGCGGCCGCCTCACGGGGCGGTGATGAGAACCAGCGGTTGGGCTTTGTCATCGATGGTGAGATCGCCACCCGTGATGACTTAGATGTCTACAGTTTTGTGGGCCGAGCCGGTTCGCAGGTGTGGTTTGACATCGATCGCACCGAGATGTCGTTTGACTCGGTGGTGGAATTGATCGATGTCAACGGCAATGTGTTGGCTTCCTCGGATAACTCGGCCGCCGAGTCGCTCGATCCGAGCTTGCTATTCTCAGCCGACAATATTGACGCCGAAGCGGTCAAGCCGATGAATGCATCGCCATTGCCGGCGAACACTTTAACGGCCGCTCAGGATCTGTACAGCAGCAATCCTCGCGACGCTGGCATGCGAATGGTGTTGCCGGGCGAGAATGGCACTCGGAATCTTTACCATGTTCGCGTTCGCAGCGCGAACGATGTGAATGGCGATGTGACGCCGGTTGGTGCGGACGTTGACAAAGTGATGGACGGTAAGAGCAACGGTGGCTACCGCTTGCAAGTGCGATTGCGTGAAGCGGATGAGTTTCCTGGCACCCAGGTTCGCTTCAGCGACGTGCGTTACGCGCAGACCAACTTGGAAATCATCGGTCAACCCTCCCGCTCGCCCCTGCTTGGTGAGGCCCAAGAAACGACCGGCCCGAACGACTTGCGGGCCGATGCGCAGCCGATCACTCCGTTTGCCTTGGGTGCCGCGTCGACGGCGGCCAACATCTTGGAGAGCGACCGTTTGAGCCTTACCGCCGGTGGCGCTATCGATAGTGCCGCCGATGTGGACTGGTACCAGTTCAGCATCGATTACACGGGCTTGGCCAGCGACGACGCGCAACGGTTCCTGTCGACCGTATTCGATCTCGACTACGCCGATGGATTTGCCCGCGCCGATATGTCGCTATACGTGTTCGACAGCACTGGACGGTTGGTGCTCAGCGGACTCGACAGCAACTTCGCTGAAGATCAACCGAGGGTCGGGCAAGGGGCTGATGAGGACCATCTTTCCCAAGGGTCCGCT
>CAZHTX010000355.1:0-6198 GCA_964535475.1 uncultured Pirellulaceae bacterium | reverse complement strand
GCTCCGATCCTGCTTAGCGATCACTCGCGCCATCAGTAATGCCAACCCAGGCTGGCTGCTGCGAGTTTCCCAGTAGCGATCCAGTGCACCACGTGAAAGCGAGTCGGCAGGCTGGCCACAGACCAGCCCCCAGGCGATAGCCAGCGCGGCAACCTGAGGATCCTCATGCACCGCCCAACGACTGAGGTCAAAATTCTGCATCACCAACGGATCGAACTCAAACTCTGGGTACCAATAACTATCGCCGGCCGGTAAAAGCCACTTTGGCATCACCCCGTAAAGCGACTGCGGTAACAGGGCGGCCTGTAAACCCAATCGCACGATTTCCACCTCTTCCGCTTCCACCAGGGTCCGCAGCGTCGACACCTCGTCGGTCGCGTAAATTAACAACCCCTTCGCGGCGACGACTTTTAATGCCACGGGGCGATCTTCCAGGCCAACCAACTCGGTGACCAACGCCAAAGCCTTGCCCGGCGAGACATTTAACAACGCGACCAAACTGGCCTCCGCAATCAGGCCTTCGCCGATCTGAACGGCTTCAACGAATTGCTGCTGAATGCCGTCCGGCAGCCCTAGCTGCGAATTCCCATCAGCTTCCCCCCGCAGAAAACCGAGGCTCCGCCTGCGAACGGATGTGTCGCTCGCTTCCTTGCCAACGGCGCAGAACAGTGCCTCAACGGCTGCGAGCGGCTCTAAAGTTACCGTCTCATCTCGTAAAAACTCCAAGATCCTAGCGACCGTGTCGGGCTCTGGGACTTTGGCAATCGCTAATAACAACTCGGGCAGTTTATCGGCCGCCGCCGTATCCGAGCTCCACAACCGTTGCATGAATCCGGCTCGCTGGGGGCCTCGCTTATAACTTAGACTGTCCACAATCGCTCGCGCGAGCTCTTGACGCTGCTCACTAATCTTTGAGTCACTATCTTCAGACTGCGATAAAGCTTGATCCAATTCCTGATAATAGCCAAATAACTTGGTGACGCCTTCATCCGCAGGCTCATCAAGGATGACAATTAATAACTGACTCCAGAAGCGCTGCCGCGAGTTGCCACCACTCCGCATATTGAGTGCGGCAGATAAAACTTGCGCTCGCCAATCGCTAAGCTCGTCTTCATAACGACCATCACTCCACGCGCGGACCCATTCCAACTTCGCTCCGGTGAAATCTTTCGCCGTGGGAAACAAATAGCCACGATACCGCCCAGAATTTTCATTCGCGCCGCCACGCTCCTCGGAGCCAGCTGCCGCGGCAGAATCTGGCACGATCACATCCGCAAAAAAATCATCCACATCATCATCAGCAGCGGCAGTTTGCTCAACGTCCACTTCCGCACCACTCCCGGCGGACTCTACCGACGCACCTGCGTCACTCACTGACTCAGCCACCTCCACGGTTTCAAAATCAAATAAAGGCTCCTCAACCTCAGCGGCCTCTGTTGCCTCAGCACTCGCATCCGGGTCGCCCGCAGCCAAACTTGAATCCGCCTCCGGCAATCCCGCGGCCGAAGTGCCTTCGACAGGGTAGGGGGGCAAATCTTTGATCATGCGAGCTTGCTGTTTTCGCAGCAAAGAACAAGCCAGTCGCATGGCCGACTCGCTGATTTGCGGATCGGCATTTTGAATCCAAGCGGGGAGCTCCCGAACAAATTGCTCTGGAGGATTCACATACAACCAGCCGATCAAGGCTTGCTGCTGACCCACTGGTTCACCAGCCTCCATTGCCTCCACAAAGAACTGATTGGCCAGCTCGCCACCTCGCGATAACTTGCTGACACCTTCTAACACTTGCTCAAGCTCCCGCGCGTTCCCCCCCACGACCTGAAAGATCTTGTCGAGGTTGTCCGCGCGGACGAGGCGACTGAGGTGCTTACTTGCTTTACCGGCGACGAAAGGATCATCATCATTGCAGCGTTGCAATACCGCATCGGCGATTCTTGCGGGGACCGCCGTTGCTTGATATCCCAAAGATTCAAAATCAGCGGTCAAGGTCTCAATCGCCGCGGCGCGGACCTGCCATGCGGGATGCTCGCAGAGACGAATCATCTCCGCATTCACGGCGGGAGCAGCTTGAGTCCTCAGATAACGCACTGCGTAGAGGATCAGATCGACATCTGACTCGGTGGCTAAATAGTCAATCACCGCTTGCCTGGCTGCCTCCGTCTCGGCCTCCGCTAACCGCTTTAAGACGGACGCTCTCAAGTTCGCATCAGGATCCTTCAAGAGCCCCGCGAGCAAGTCAGAACTGGTATTCGGAGCGATGCGCACCAAGCCTCCCACCGCCAATTCACGCACGTTCGTATCTTGGTCCGAAAGCATTTCGGCCAATAAGGCTCGATCACCAAACTCGGCTGCTGCCAGCAACATTTCCGCAGCTGCAAATCGCCGCTTCCCATCACCCTCGGCGAGTAATTGCAACGGCCCGGCGTGCGTCAACCGCAAAGACTCGCTGGCCGCACAGTGGTAACGCAACCGATCTAATTGACGGCGAACCTCCTCCGCTGGATCTGCCGCTAATTCCTGCTTGAGCAACGGTAAAAGTCGTTCCCCAAACCGCACCAACTCCCGAAAAATTGACTCACGTTCAGCCACGTTGGCGACGCCGAGTGCGCTCATTCGCTCGGCTATCGCTGCTCGTTCGAGATCACTGAACTCGCCCCCATCGGCGCGACTCTCTTCGGTGAGCGACAACACGTCGGCCAGAATCCCTACCGCAGCGCCTGGCTCGGCAGCTTTCGCAACAGCCCAACGTTCCGCCCGCCAGTCCTGCAATTGCTCCACAGCCACGGGGGTCAACGTCTCGGGCAACCAGGGATCGAGCTCATCTAGAAGATCCGTGGGGACCTGCCAGCGGCGCAGAATCTCCATCGCCGAGAGTCGCTTGATCAATCGTTCGTCGGTGATCAAGCCGATCACACCCTCCGCCGAAATTTCTGGCTCCCGGACAATCCGCGCGATCGCCGCTTCACGCACTTCCGCCTGCTTCGCCCCCAGCAACATAAACCAAGCGGACAAATTCTCTTCACTGACCTTACTCGTCGGATCCTCCAACAAACCGGGCAAACTGGCCCGAGCTTCCTCCCAGTGCTGATCGAGCCAAGTCATTAGCGCGTCGCTAGGCAAATAACCCTCACGTCCAGCGATCACCTCACCGCTGGGAGAAAGCACACGAATCGCCGGTAGAGCATTCGCCTCCAAGGCTTGCGCGGTGGCCACATCTTGATCCACATCAAAATGACAGAGCACCCACCGCTGGGCTAATCGGCCTGCTACCTCTCCCTGCAACTCGGACAACAATTTCTCGCACCAGCAATCCCCAAACGAACAGGCTGCGGCTTGGCTTTAACATTATGGTGCTGACTGGTGCGGTGGATCACTAACTGCTGACTCTTTTCCATGAATAATCCGGGTCCAATAGAGCTCTCTGTGAAAACTCGGGCTGTTTTCCTCATCATGACATTGCAAGCATTGATCGAACGCTCGATAGGGAGTGCGGACACGGGGGTCTTGGACATGCGCCGCGGAGGGCCCATGACAACTTTCGCAACCAACATGCACCAGCTCCAGCGTGGAGCGGAGACTAGTAAATCCCTCGTTCGCACCGTACCCCGTGGTATGGCAGCGCTGACAGGCTGGATCGACAAAAGCACCCGTTGGTTGCAAGGCTTGCCAAGCCGCAGCGTGCTTGGAATGATACCAAGATTGCATGTCGAGTTCATGACATTTTTGGCAAGCCGCGGACCCGGCGATGGCAAACTTATCGGCCAGCAGATTTCCTGAGCTGCCCCAAGTCGTATCGGCGGGAGCAAAGTCCGCTTGCGCACACTGCTGATAGAAAGCTTTTAGGTTGTCCAATTGACCCGGATCTTCGGGCAATGTGCTGACGACTTCAGCCACTTCAGCACGCGTATTCCCCGTGGCGGAAAAATGCAATTGCAATAGGTACTTGCCTTTGTTTGTGGCAGACCCAACCCACACCGGACCAACGCGGTCTGGCGGCACGATTTGACCAGTTGGTCCGCCAATCACCGCGTCAACTTCTGGTAACTGACGAGCTAGCTCTTTTAACATCGTCTCATCGGCATACGCCAACACGATGCGGTGATCAGCCTCCACTTTGCGAAATAAGTCAACCAAGGCAGTCACTGGATCTTCGGCAATCCAATGGTCTCCGCTCACAAATGCGGGATCAATCACTCCGGCAACGGCAAACCGCCTACCATTGATGTCGATCACGCGGAAACCCGGAGCAACGGCTCGTTGACTTTGGTCACGAAGATTGGCCGAAACGATGGGAATCTTCAGGGCGTCGTTCCAGCGGCGGACTTCCTCTGGCCCAAAGCTGAGTTCGACCGTCCCTAAATTGAAGACATTCAGTCCCATCTGCTGTTGCCCGCTGAGTATGGCTTTCAATTTGACGAGGTCATAAGCGGAACTGCCTCCCGCCGCGCCGCCCACATCCAACACCAGCACCTCCTGCTGGCCACGCAACGACTCAATCAAACTGGCTCTCCTCGCCAACCCGCCTGACTGCCCAGAGGTGCAACCACAGGGTGTAATCCAACCCGCTGTATCGCCACTGATCACTATCGTGACATCCGTCGCCCGCTGGCAGCCAGTCAGCGCACATGACACGACAACGATTAGGCAAGTCGCCAATTTCCGCGGAAAGATCACAAATCCATCCTAATACAACAGAGAATAGATCAAAATATTAACGTTGATCATTTCCGCGTTGGTAATCTCATTACCACCGCAGCAACAACAGCCTTGACTATTTCCCATGTCGTTCAGCCCATCTTGACTGTAAATCACCCCTAATCGACCATTAAACTCAATTCCCTCCAACGGCTTTGGTTCACCTTTTTTGGCTTCCAGGCGATCGATATCGTATACGGTGTGGAAGACCAAGTGATCTTGTGGCAACTGCTGCAATTTTGCACCCGTGAAGACCCTTGTCATCTCCGCGCGGAAGCATGAGTTCCATTCCATGGAGGAACAACCAGCGCTGGCCAATAAGAATCCGCCATTCGCGATAAACTGACGAAGTTTCACCCGCTCTCCATCGGTCAGCACGAATTGTCCCTCGCCGGTCATAATCAACAGTGGAAAGGAGAAGATTTCATCCGAATCCAACTTGACGGTGTGCAAGCGACGACTGGTCGTGATTGCCGAATCGCGTTCCGCGCGAGCCAAAAAATGATCGGCAAAACATTCGCTACTCTTGTCGCGTGCATAAACCAAATGCGCTATCTGCACGAGGCTGTCCGATTCTCCTCCGACCTGGCTCGGATCAGAAACCACAGTCGCCTTTGGAGGCGTTGTTTTTTTGCCATCCACCTCATCGGCACCTGCCCGGGTCACCAGCAGTAAGGCAGCCAAAAGACAGCACCAAGCTAACTTCCCAAGGGGTGGGTCTCGCCACCAATGGTCACATGCCGCTCTGCCATCGCCTCCAACAATGCTGACTGAGTCTTGGGCGCGGCCCGGTTAATCTCATCGGCCAACACCAAATTCGCAAAAATCGGCCCCGGTCGAAAAACCATTTGCGGGTTACCAGTCTCAGCATCGCGTCCCAGCAACTCATAACCGGTAATGTCCGTCGGTATCAAATCAGGCGTAAACTGAACTCGGGAAAAATCCCAATGAAAAGCGGCCGCCAAACATTTAACCATCAGCGTTTTGGCAAGCCCTGGAGCTCCCACCAACAACGCGTGGGAACCAGTCAAAGCGCAAACTAACAATTGCTCAATGACTTCGTCTTGGCCGACGACCGTGGCACTCAACCAGCCGCGGATTCGCTTCAGTTTTTCGCTGAACACATCCAACTGCTGCTGGGCCATCTGCTCGCTCTGCTCTGTCACAACCGCTGTCCCCCCAGGCGCAGACCCCTCGATTCGAAGCGTTACACTCACCCCAAAAGCATGGTCGATTTAACCGAGCATTGAAAGCCTTTTGAGAAAAGTTTTTCAGGCCACCACAAAAACGACCCAACTTCGTTGCCAAGTGTTTGGGGAGTTGCCAGGTGTTTGGGGATTCGTCAATCAGTAAAACGCTAAATGGGCGACCAGTTCTTGCATCGCCAGACCGATAGCAAGCCGTTGTTTCGCTTCGTTGCTGTGCAAGTTATCATCATTCGGACAAAACATGGTTCCCGCAAGCTTTACCCAATAAGTTGGCAACGCCTTGACTACGGCCCAT
>CAZHTX010000354.1:4248-6202 GCA_964535475.1 uncultured Pirellulaceae bacterium | reverse complement strand
CTATCTGTGTAGTACAACGAGGGGCAAGCCCGGCGGAAGCATTGATCCGAAAACCGTTAGCCGCTTTGGCGCTAGCCGCGGTTAGTTTTTTAGCTGGAGGACCTTAAATTCAATAACGTTTCCATTCGGCGTCGGATCCTCATGCTTATGCCTATGCGTCAGCACCACAAAACGCTCCTCGTTCATCACGCCGTCCAAAAATCCATACCCTCTATCAAGTCTAAAAACATCGCCGTTACGATTTAACATTAAATCGAAGCCAGTGTCACTCCTCGGCACGACGCTAAAAATCGCAAACGCAGTGTTTGATTCGAGGGCCGCAAGCTCATTGAGGCCACCACCACGCCGGCCGAACAGACTCGTACTCCGCAACAGCTTCGCTAACGAATAAGGATGGAGGCCCGCGTCAATTTTCCGTTGAGCAGCCAGCAGATCTGAATAATTTTGGTAATCCGGCTTCGACACAATTTGAAAAAAACGCCGCATTTCACCCTCCTGGAACCCGCGCAATCGATAGCGACGTATGCCGGGAGTCCAATCACTCATAAACCCACCCCGCACAGAACAAACTTGGTCGGCCCTACCCACTCCACTGTAATCAGAGCGGACGGGATACGAGAGAATGTTGACTTCAAGGTTCAGCCCAGCCATTCCTTTACTTCGATGCTGGGAATAGATCAGTAATGAATCACCATCACTGTCGACGACGATCGGCCAGCCAGGGCATTCGAAGGCCCCCAGTTCCTGACCATACCTATCAAGGACGACAGCAGTTCCGTTGTTTCCATTTCGCCCCGACAGGATCACAAACACATCATGGGAAGCAAGGTATTGCACGATACCATTCTGCAAGGGCATTCCTCCATGAACCCATGTGACTCGTCCCTCGCGGAAAGCCTCAAGATCCGAGTAGTGATGCAATTCCATAATGCGCTGATGGAGCACCTCTGCCAGACGGTGACTGTGACGCGGCATGACAATCCGCTTTTCAAATAGTTTTTTCTCCTCGTCGCCCTCTCGGACGACTTCCACCAGCATATTCGCGCCACTCAACTCATAATTTGTGGAAGTTTGTTTCAGCTTCTCAAAATCTGACTTTGTGACAAGCTCGATGTTCGCGGGCAGCTTTAGCATAAACACCGCGCCTGTCACACAATCGAACCAGGCGGACGACGCGCGACCGTCGCTTGATAAAATCTCCTCTTTCCCGGTATCGATATCAAACAGTGATATTTGTTGGGCAAACGGCGCCATCACTAGCAATTGCTCTCCCGCACGATCCAAGCTTGCGTTGCGATGCACCCAAACTGCATCTGCGTGCGATACGGGGATCGCATGCTCAAATATCGGCACCAGCGAAGCACCGTGCCGCAAGTCCGCCTCTTGAGCACACGTCCAGTGGCAGAGACCGGTCGTGGCAAAAAGTAGCAAAATAAATCGCGTCACGGCGAACCCTGAAAACAAGAGGAAACTAGCGCCAGGCAGCCTATGAAACTAAGCAACGAACGGGAATCAGCGTCGCCTATTCAAGTACAACAAGCAACCAGAAAAACGAACCAGCCGAAACCAATAAGCACTCCGGGTTGCTTTCGCTCGAATTACACGTGGTCATGTGCTTAGCGGACAGCGTTTTGTTTTAGCCGCTGCGGAGTTCGTTTTCCAGTGTTCATTCCTGCGAACCAACGGGACCTAGCAGCCTGTGGCCGGCGAATCAGCGGAGCGACCGACGCCCTCTATCGTCCGATCGTTACATACCATCAGGGTTCGATCAGCTTCTCATTCGCGTTGATTGGCGTAATTAGCGGGCCCCCTTTCGCGGTTGTCGCCCCAAGGTTCGGCTGGCAGTGGAGTAGATCTTCGAAACACAAGCGATTACCGAAAGCGAGCGGAAATAAATTCGTAGGTTGCCCGCGAATCACGCGAATGAGCGCGAATAAATAGCGCCCTCCAATCA
>CAZHTX010000354.1:0-4148 GCA_964535475.1 uncultured Pirellulaceae bacterium | reverse complement strand
GTAGGTTGCCCGCGAATCACGCGAATGAGCGCGAATAAATAGCGCCCTCCAATCAGCAAACTTTATCTGCTTTTCATTCCACGTTGCTTGGTAACAATTAAGCACGTGAACAGGAATTATTCGGCGTCACAAGTAGTGCTGGCATTGACCTTACCCGAATGGAGCATGAAGAACGCGTTAACTTGGATTTTAAGTGACTAGACATCTACGCTTTACGATACTTCGACAGCACGTGGGGAATTGAGCCATCGAAGCCGAGCGGTTGCAGAGAATGCCTTTGGAGTACGAGAACCACAAGCAACCAGAAAAACGAACCAGCCGAAACCAATAAGCACTCCGGGTTTGCTTTTAACCGAATTACGCGTGTTCATGTGCTTAACGCATGATTTCAAAATACTCGCGGCAAAAATCTACTGCTCAGCACTCTTAAATATCCAGCAACCAGAATCGGCTTTCACTTCGTCTTCGAATCCCGCAGGGTAGCCGAAACCGGCAGACAGAGACGCGATAACTTCCAGATCGCCGCAGCAGTTCCGTTGACACGGAATTCCCAGTCCGTTGCCTGAGTCGAGGAAACGTTTTGGACTTTGTAACTGACGAATTCCCATTCCTGATCGAACTGGTCTGTTATTTCCGTAACCGTCACTCTGCCGGCGGGGCTACGGTTCTGCGGCAAAGTTCTCCAATAGGCGAGCGCGGATACGGTTTCCGTGCTCCTGGGGATCTCCAATCGTTTTGTACAACTCAGCGGCTTGCTCACGCTCACCCAATAATTCTAACGAGCGAGCCAAGTTATAGCGTGCTCCCGACTTCCACGGAGATTCCAGGTCTTCTTGCAAGATTCTTTTTTGATGCCAACTGGCCGCATTCTTGGGATCGCCCAGATCGTAATGCAACAGGCTGATCCAATAACTGGCGGCACGCTTGGCCAACCGCATAAAGGTTTGCACCTGCTGGATCTGCATATCAAACTGCTCTTCAGTCATCCGCAATTCACGCCGCACACCATAAGAGCGTTGCAGATCAATATTCGTTCTCAAGTCATCAATTTCGAACTCCGGATGCCGCATCGCCATGTACATAATCCGCGCTCCATCGTCCTGTCCTTCGCGACTGAAGTTGCCGCAGAGATGCTCCCAACGCGCAATGGCTAACGGATAGGTGCCGCGGAGCATGCCCCATTGGTAAGCTTGCCAAAGCAGAATCTGCTGGTCGGTGCGAGCTAGATCCGTCAACACCATTTCATATAAACGCGATTCGGTCGCCAGTGGCCACAGCCGAACTTCCTCGATCCCGGGAATTTTTCCCAAAGCGGCCGCAGCGGCGTCGACGTCATAACCTAACACCAAACGCTGTTCGCCAGCCAAGCCCGCTTGCAAATGCCGCATCCTCCGCGACATCGACTCCGGCGGGGCATCCAACATGGCGATCGTTTTCTCAATCGCTTTGTTGTCGAGCGGATAATCAAACCAACCTGGCACGTTCAAACGTCGCAGCACGCTGGGATTCTCACGCGCCTCGGTCAAAGTGGTGATCCCGATTTGATCGGGCCCCGGAATCGGCAATCCCAGAGCGGGTTCGAAGAGAAATAACTCCTCGCCAATGCGAACACCCACGGCCCATTCGGTCGGCTTGGCTCCGCTGCCGTGCGCCAACATGCAAGCGTCGATATTTGATTGCCGACAGAGCTGGATAAAGACCCGCGCCCGCTGCAAGGCGTCGCCATCGCCCCCGTAGAGCGTTTGAAACGTGGTTTGTCGATAACCAGGGCCACGAAACTCCAGCCCGGCAGGCAAGGGAGGGGCCTGCGGCCCAGGGCCTTGCGCCTCGAGGGTCTCAAGTTGGATATTCCTCACGGTCCAATCGAACAATCGCGAGGCCTGCAATAAATCGGCCACCCCTTGAGTCCCCAACCGATCCGTCTGCTCGCCGATCCAATCGACAAACAATGGATCCTCAGCCGTCTCGATTTGCATCCATTCCAAGATGCGATCAAGCAGAAAATTCAACCGCAAATACTCAATATCAGCACCCACGAATCGCGTCGCGGCTAACTGACGATTGGCGGGGAAATCTCGCAGCTGCGAACTCAACGTGCCGAGCAACCGCGGCTCCTGCCAGTCGTCGGGAAACGGATTAGCCGCTGCCCAAGCGTTGAGCAAACTGCCAATCCGACGCTGAGCTTCCTCGGGCTGGAGTTTTGCGTAATCTTGCAATAAATCGAAAGCGTCCCGCACAGAGTCGCTTTCGCTGACGGCTTGCCGCTGCTGATCGCGACGCCGCTGTATATCGCGAACCGATGGCACATCACCACCACAACCGGCGAACAGCAATAGCGTGCTGGTCAGAAAAATGGCGACTGGCAAATAAGCCCAGACGTTGCTGAGCTGGCGCGGGGTTTTCACTAACACGAGACTTCCTCAAGAGCACGACGAATGCTGGCAAGCTGTTGCAATAATTGACCGACCGCGGCCAGCGGCACCATGTTGGCACCGTCGCTGGGTGATTGATCAGGGCGAGGGTGGGTTTCCAAAAAGACAGCGTCAACGCCCACGGCGACGGCCGCCCGTGCCAGCGGAGCGACCAAGGCCCGGTTGCCGCCGGTCGCGCCACCCAGACCGCCAGGCTGCTGGACACTGTGCGTGGCGTCAAACACGACCGGCACGCCCAGACTTCGCATCGCTGGCAACCCGCCCATGTCGTTGACCAACCGGCCGTAACCAAAGAAGGTGCCGCGTTCGCAGAGCAACACGCCTCCCGCACCGGAAGCCTGCAGCTTCTCGACCACATACCGCATATCTTGGGGCGACATAAACTGCCCCTTCTTAACATTCACGGCGCGGCCCGTGGCGGCGGCCGCGATGAGCAGATCGGTTTGCCGAGCGAGAAAAGCTGGCACCTGCAATAGCGAGCAGACTTCAGCCGCCGCAGCCGCTTGCTCTGGAAGATGAATATCAGTCGTAACGGGCAACTGAACCCGCTCGGCAAGTTCGGCCAACATGCCCAAACCGGCCTCCAAACCGGGCCCCCGTGAACTGCCCACGCTGGTCCGATTGGCTTTATCGAAGGAAGCCTTAAAGATCAACTGAAAGCCAACCTCTTGGCAAGCATCCCGCAGCCGCTGGGCAATCTCCATAGCGGCCGGCAGTGTCTCCAGAACACAGGGGCCAGCAATGATCGTCAAGGCTTGTCCCGGACCACACCGTAGATTTCCAATCGAGACCGAGGCGGGCAGGTGGTCGAGGCGACTGGCGTCGGGCAAAATCGCCCAGTCTTCAGGCGGAGGCCCCGTTTCAATCGGGTTAGTTTCAGGTGTCGACACGCGCGGATCGCTCAAAGGGGAGGAAAAGGTTCGGCACGGTTACCAGCGGCGGATTGATCGATCAGCAGCGGGGAAGGCTGCTGCATGACTGTCAGGTTAGGCAGTCTCAGGGCAACCCGCGAGGGGACAACTTGAATCTCCATCGGCAACCGCCCCGCATAATCGCCATCCAACTGCACCGACATCCGCTCGTCACTCTCAAACCAGATCCGACGACTCTGAAATCGCAACACATCGGCCCATTGGGTGTGACGTTTCGTTAACACTCCCAACAAGTAACGCATCCCATGCCAGTGCGAGCCCCGCGTCAGCCCACAAAAATCGAGCTTCCCATCGGTCGCGTCGGCAGCCGATTCGATCGCCAAACTGGCCGCGTAGCGAGGTAAATTGAACACCAGCGCCCAAGCGACCTGACTTTCCACAGCAGCCCGATCGGCCCCCGACTCGTCGGCAACCGCACCGCCAGCGACCTGATCCAGCAACCCCTCCGCGCGGACGCGGACCAGCGGGTAACGATAATTACGCAGCATGGACCAAATCGGTTTGAAATAACTCCAACGGCGAATATGCCCGCGACGCGTGAGATGCATCCGTCGCACCACTTCCGCATCAAATCCGACCGATGCCATGATCAAAAACATTCGCTCCCGCGGCTCCCGTCGCCCCGATCCCAGGAATCTCGCCAGCCCGGCGTCGATCACTTCGGTGCGACCTCGCAACACCACTTCGCTAAACCAACTCGCCGCCGGCAACCGCCGCCCGACAAACATGCCGTAGTGCCGGGCGAGCAGATTCTCTGTCCCCAGCGGCAACGGCATCATCGGAA
>CAZHTX010000353.1:0-6204 GCA_964535475.1 uncultured Pirellulaceae bacterium | reverse complement strand
GCAGTTCTACAATTGCCAGCCCGCAAACAGCTGGGGACAGCAGTTCTACAATTGCGACGGCAACAAACAGCCGGGGACCGCAGATCAACATTCCACCAGCCTCCGCGTACGAGCCGATCGCGACGGCTATTTCCATATCCGCTGGCAACTGCCTCAGCCAGCCGACGACGACCAGCAATGGCACTCCGTCGCCCTCAAACTGGTCGCCCCGGCTAAATGGACGAGCGGCCCGGGGGCGACCGCGGAGGGACAAGTTTATATACCGCCGAAATCGGCCCGGCGAGTCATCATCAGCGACATTGATGACACTGTGGTTTTCACCGGCGTGGCCAACAAAGTGATGATGATCTGGCGATTGTTCATGCAAGGACCGCATAGTCGGTTAGCCTTTCCCGGCGTGGCCGCTTTTTATCGCGGGCTGCATGACGGCCCCGTTGATGAAGATTCACCACCGCAAGCCAATCCGATGTTATATGTCTCGCGGGGGCCTTGGAGTATTTATGAGATTTTACAGGAGTTTTTCCGCATCCATCGCATACCGGTGGGACCGATTCTATTTCTCCGCGAGTGGGGATTAACGTTGCAGCGTCCTTGGCCGCGACGAGCTGAGAATCACAAACTGACGCTGATCCGCGAGATGTTGAGCCTGTACGATGCCATGCCGTTCGTGCTGATTGGCGACAGCGGTCAACGGGATCCCGAGATCTACGCGCAAGTGGTCGCCGAATATCCGGGACGGGTGGAAGCGGTTTACATTCGCGACGTCAGCCGTTCGCCCCAGCGGACGGCGGCTATCGAAGCGTTGGCGGAGCAAGTGTTGGCTGACGGCAGCAAGTTGGTGCTGGCGGCTGACAGCACGACAATGGCCAAACATGCTGCCGAGCAAGGATTGATCAGCCGGGAGGTGTTGGAATCGGCATATGAGTTGCACCACTCTGACAACGTTGCGTCCTGAGAATCTTGCATTACACACAGTCGATGAGGAGAGAGCCCGATGAATCTGACGACGTTGCTCAAAGGAATCGGTTTGGGAGCGGGTGCGATGTACCTCTTCGATCCCCAGTTCGGACGCAGGCGCCGCGCTGAATTACTCGACCAAGTCGACCATACCAAACATTGCACGACCGATTTCTTATACAAGGCTCAGCGTGATCTCAGCAACCGAGCGGCCGGGGTGGCCGCGGAAACGACTTCGCTGTGGGATAGTTCTTGTCCAGAAGATCAAGTACTCACCGCGAGGGTGCGGGCCAAACTTGGACGTTATTGCTCGCACCCCCACGCCGTGAAAGTTTTCTGCCAGGAAGGCAAAGTGACGATCAGCGGGCCGATTTTGGCCGGCGAAGTCGAAGGTTTGCTGAAAGCGGTGCGAGCGGTGCGCGGGGTCAGGCGAGTGGAGAATGAATTGGAAGCTCATCAGCAAGCGGGCAATATTTCGTCGCTGCAGGGTGGCCAGCCACCCCAGGGCGAACAGCTGAACTTTCTGCAACAAACCTGGAATCCGACGACCCGCATCTTCAGCCAATTATTGGGGCTGACGCTACTCGCCAAAGGCTTAGCCGGACGCAGTTCGTGGGCCACTTCGTTGTCAACCGCGGCCGGGGCAGGCTTGTTGATTCGCGGCACCATGAATCAATCGTTGGGGGAACTGACCGGCACGCAAAGCGTCCAGCGGCCCCTCCGCTTTCAACGTACAGTGTCCTTTAACACGCCGATCGAAAAAGTATGGGACTTCGTTTCTGACTTTTCCCAAGTCGGCAGCTTTTTGCCTAGTGTCAAATCAGTTCGGGCGTTAAGTCCCGGGCATTATCGCTGGGAGATGCGATTGGCCGGCGATCAGGTCTTGGAGTTGGAAGAGCAGATCACCGAGTCAGTGCCGCAAGAGCGACTCGCTTGGGAGAGCGCGCCGGGGCAATCATTGTGGTACCAGGGAGTGATCCACTTGCAAGCCGAAGACGAGTCGACCACGCGAGTTCACGTCGATATCCAATATCAATCCCCCGGCGGTAAAGTGGGGGCCGCGATCGCTTCGCTATTCGGCGTCGATCCTGACAGCAAATTTCAAGATGCAATGTCCCGCATCAAACCCTATTTGGAAGCGGGGATCGAACCGCACGACCGCCACCAAGTCGGCAGTGAAAGCCAAATCGATAGTGAAAGCCAAGTTAGCAGTTAAGGCAATGTCTTGCTGGGGGAACTGGGTAAGCGTTGAGAGCCTGGCCGGGTCCTGCGGGAATGCCCGGTCAGGGCGCAGTATCCGATCAGGGCGGAGGGGTTGGCGCGTAACGCGGCTGCTTGAGAAGCTGTGAGGAAAAATTTGATCGTGACTGAGGCGGGCCAGCGATTTATCGTTGCGATGGCGAATTTTTGTTGCCAAGCGGGCGATGCGCGGGCATGCTTCAGCGGTTTGAAAAAACCAACCTCTCCAGAGGCTCACCCGCCGCGGAATCTGCGCCGCGGTCTATGTGGTTTATGTTACCACGCATCATTGGGCGAATGAGCCGTCGAGAGAGTGTGCAAGCGAACGTGTGGTGAGTAACAGACTCACCGCGGCGGCCGCTGACGCTCTCGCGCTGTGTCAATTCAATCTATCATTCTCCCAGCAAGGAAGTTGTCATGCCTCTCAAGTCGCTCAGCTTGGCATGTGCTGCCGCAATGCTTTACACATCCATTGCCGGCGCTCAAATGGACCTCGGCTCGTTGCTCAATTCCATCGGATATGGCAACGACGATCCTCCGTCGGTTGAAAATTTACCACCACCCGCAGACGAATCAGCGGCGGCGGGCACCAGCTCACCCGAGTTTGCGGCGGATGAATTCGCGGATGAACCCCTGTTGACCCCTCCCAGCTTTGAAGCCCCCAACTCAACGTCGCAAGAGTCCTCGTCTTCAACGAATTTTAATAGCAACGGCGGGCCGCCGCAGCCTCCCACGTTGCCCACGCCGCTGGAAGACAACTCGTTGGACGATTTGCGGATGATACCGCCAGCGCAAGATCCTCAACCTGCCCCACAACCGTTGAGCGATTTTTCGGGAGTCACACCTGGCCCGCAGCAGCAAGGTCCGCCCGCTCCCCTGGCTCAGCCGATTGACCAAGTAGACTTAGATAGCCTGACTGGCACGCTGAGCGGCGGTCCGCAAGTTAATCAACATGCGAGCCAGCACGGCTGTGATGGGGGCTGTGATGCGGGCTGTGATGCGATGTCGTCTGGTTGCGGACGTTGCAGCGGCAAGGGGATGAAAATAGCTCGCTGTCTCGATGCTCCCAATTTGCCGCCACCGGCCAGCAGCGAAATGTACTTCAAGTCGCCCAAGGTATTCAATGATCTATGGGGCACCTACCCGGCTGAGAAAGCACGCGAGAGCCAGCTGATGCACAAACACATTCACGGGACTTGTGATTGTGCTGAAAAATCAGCCCACGCGAAAGCTTGGAAAGCCGGCTTATGCATTCCCGGACGCGCAACATCAGGAGTTTCCTTGCCTCACTAACGTTGAAATTCAAAAACTTTCAGCCGGAATTGAAAAAAGAAGCAAGCTCCACCGCTCTCCCGCCGATAACAATAGCACCATGGATTGGGAGGGTGGAACGAGCGGTGCTTTCGTTCCAAAAGAGAAGGGTTGCGGTAAGGCAGGGAGGGCCGAACCGCAACCCTCTTTTTTTCTTCGTCGCGGCAATCGCCAGCGGCCCCGCTGTCCCATAAACTCCCTGCAGACGATCATCAGACTGCGGGTTGAGTTGTTTCCCGTGGGCATTGGCACTCTATTCGGTTTTCGGCGGTAAAGCAGCATGAGCGATGTGGAAAAACCGGTTTGGATCGGTTTCGACTTGGGCGGTACCAAGATGTTAGCGGTTGTCTTCGACGACCAACTCAAGCCGCTGGGACGAAAACGCCGCCGCACTCGCGGAAATGAAGGCTCTGAATTCGGCATCGCCCGCATTGGCTCGACAATTCTGCGAGCCTTAGAAGAATGCGAAGTTGCCCCCGAGCGGGTGGCCGGGATTGGCATTGGTTGTCCAGGCCCGGTCGATCCGGTCGCCGGAAAGCTGCTGACGGCTGTCAACCTCGGCTGGGATGACGTGGCGGTTGGCCCCTTGCTGCAAAAACAATTTTCTTGCCCCGTAGCCGTGCTGAACGATGTCGATGCGGGAGTTTACGGAGAATACCGCTTCGGCTCGGCCCGGGGGGCACGTTGCGCCGTGGGGATTTTTCCCGGCACTGGGATCGGCGGTGGATGTGTTTATGAAGATCAAATCTTGCGGGGTGCCAACATCACTTGCATGGAAATTGGACACACCCGCATCACCAGCAGCGCCCGCTCGAGCGGTTTCGAGCTGCCGGGCACGCTGGAGGCCGAATCGAGCCGCTTGACGATCGCAGCGGAAGCTGCCAAAGCGGCTTACCGAGGCGATGCCCCCTATTTGCTGAAAAATGGCGGCACGGACATTGCCGATATTCGCAGCAGCCAACTGGCCGATGCGATCAAAGCGGGCGACAAAATCATCCTCGACCTGGTCGTCGACGCCATGGAAACGGTCGGCATGGCTGTGGTCAACATCGTCCACTTGCTGGCGCCCGACAAAATCATCCTGGGGGGCGGACTCGTCGAAGCGATGGAAGAACTTGTCGTCTCGACCGTGCAAAAGACCGCCAAAAAGCACGTGCTGCCAGCTTACCGCAGTTGCTTCGAAGTCGTCTCGGCCAAACTGGGCGACGACGCGGCAACTTTGGGCGCGGCTGCTTGGGTCCGAAAACAAGCCACAACACAGCAAACACCAACACAGCAAGCACCAAAACAGCAAACGCCAACCGCACCGGGCGATAAACAATAAAGTTCCGCCTTGGAGCGCGCTGACGGAATCCTGCTGAGTGAAGTGGTGCTCGTACTCGAAAATCGCTGCACCGAGTACGAGTAGGAGTAGGATCGCGAGTAGGAGTAGGATCGCGAGTAGGAGTAGGATCGCGAGTAGGAGTAGGATCGCGAGTAGGAGTAGGATCACGAGTAGCAGAGCGGGAGAAGGCGTGTTTTCGAATTAGAGGATGGTTTTCAAGCTGAATCTGTGGACGATTGCACGATCCACGATTAGGCTCAAATGGGGCTCGGATCTTCATGAACCTCCGATTTCTCACTCCACGTGACAGGCAACTTTATGGGCTCCAAGGAGATTCAACCCGCAGCGGCTGAGCACCAGGAGCAGCCTGACCAACCCTCCAGCGGCGGGCTCAGTCATCGCGAGCTGATTGCTGAAGCCAAGACGGTGATCCGCAGCGGGCGGGGGGCTGCGGAGATCCCTTTGCAGCCCACTGGCAACGGCACGCCAGCGGAGGTCGCTGGAGTTTTGTTAGGGCACCAGCTCGATCATTTCGAACTGCAAACGTTGATCGGCGGCGGCGGGATGGGGGCGGTTTTCCGTGCCCGTGATACGCGACTCGATCGCACAGTCGCCATTAAAGTCATCCCGCGGGTCGGTGAGGATCCGGAGTTGCAGCGGCGGTTTCGCAACGAAGCCCAGAGCGCCGCGCGACTCGACCATCCCAACATCGCCCGCGTTTACGACGTCGGCCAGCACGGCGGTTGGCACTATATTGTCTTCGAGTGCATCGAAGGTACCAACTTGCGGGATTTGGTCGAACAGGAGGGGCTGCTGAGTGTCGACGACGCGGTTTATTACACGCGACAAGTTGCCGAAGCGCTCGAGCACGCTCATCGTCGCGGCGTGACCCACCGTGATATCAAACCTTCCAACGTGTTGATCACGCCCGATGGGCAAGTGAAATTGGTCGACATGGGGCTGGCCCGCGCCCAGCAATTAGAAGTCACCGATGACATGACAGCCAGCGGCGTGACGCTGGGGACCTTCGACTACATATCTCCCGAACAGGCCCGCGATCCACGCGACGCGGACGTGAGGAGTGACATTTATTCGCTCGGCTGTACCCTCTATTTTGCCCTCACCGGCCGGCCGCCGTACGGTGGCGGCACGGTGCTGCAGAAATTGCTCAGCCATGGATCGTCGCCCCCTCCCGACCCACGCACTTGGCGAAGTGACCTTAGCGATTCGTTGGTGGCCGTGCTGCATAAGATGCTGGCGAAACTCCCCAGTGAACGCTATCGCCGCCCAGTCGACTTAATCGCAGATCTGTACCAGCTAGCAGAACGCGAAAATCTGCCCCGCTCGTTAGCCGCCGGTTCGATTGCGGTGGT
>CAZHTX010000352.1:0-6204 GCA_964535475.1 uncultured Pirellulaceae bacterium | reverse complement strand
CAGTTTCGTCTTGCTCGCCGAACGGCACTAAATCGACCACATCGGGGACGCCTCGGGTCAACGTGCCCGTTTTATCGATCGCGATCGCGCGGATCGCGGCGGGCAGTTCGACGAACACACCCCCTTTAATCAACACGCCGTTGCGGGCCGCCGAAGCCAGCGCGGCGACAATCGTCACGGGCGTTGAGATCACCAGCGCACAGGGGCAAGCGATGACCAGCAGGACCAACGCGCGATAGAACCAATCAGACCAAGCTGCTGAGAATAACAGCACGGGCACCACGGCGATCAACACCGCGGCAATCATCACGATCGGCGTGTAGACCGCCGCAAAGCGTTCCACCCAACGCTCCGCGGGAGCACGTTTCGTCTGCGCGCTGCCGACCGTTTGAATGATCCGTGCCAACGTGGTCGCATCGGCCAGTTTGGTTGTTTCGATCTCCAGCAGTCCGTCGCCGTTGATCGTGCCGGCGAAAACTTCCTCACCGACCGCTTTCTCCACCGGCATGCTCTCCCCGGTGATCGGCGATTGATCGATGCTGCTGGCGCCCTTGACGACGCGGCCATCGAGGGGAATTTTTTCATGCGGCCTGATCACCACCGGCGACCCCAACGCCACTTCCGCCGGCGGGACATCGCGAATGGCCCCCGATGCTTGGCGAAGGTGAGCCACGGGAGGTGAAAGATCCAACAACTCGGCAATCGCGCGGCGCGCCCGCCCCACGCTCCATGATTCTAACAATAGCGATAGAGCGAAGAGAAATGCGACCATCGCCCCTTCCAACCATTCACCAATAATCACCGCCCCCACCACGGCAACGACCATTAGCAAATTCATGTCGGGCCGCAACCTCAGCAAGGCCCGCCAAGCTTTGGGCAAAACCAGAAACAACCCCGCCGCGATGGCCAGCAGATAGCAAGCGACGACGACGCCCGACAGTAGAGTTAACTGCGGAGTTAGCTGAGGCGTTAGCTGCGGAGCCCCGGCCAAGCTTGGCAAAGCGGGGGCCAGGCTGACCTGCAACACCGAGCCGCAAAGTGTCAGCAAACCGCTGATCACCGTCAGCACAACACGCGGGGAAACTCGCCACCGTGACTCGCCGCTGGCCGTTCGGCGCCCCGTTTGCCAGCGTTCCGCCCGACATCCCGTGCGAGCAATCGCGCTGACGATCTCTTTGGAGGAAACGGGCAAGCCAGCCAGTTCGACCACCACTTTGCCCTGCATCAAGTCAAAACTTAAGCGTTGTTCGTCGCCAACGAGTGGAAGCAGCTCACGCTTTAATTGGGCAATCTCCTCGCCGCAATCCATGCCCGCCACTCGCAATTCCAAAAGCTGCTGCTGCGGCGCGTTATCCGAGTTGGCTGACGTCATACCTCTCGATTTCCCAGTTGTTTAAACAGCTCGGCCAAACCCTTGATATCGACCGGTTTGACAAAGTGGCCATCGAAACCCGATTCGATGGCGTTTTGACGGTCTGTTTCCTGACCGTAACCGGTCAACGCGTACAGCGGGACGCGACGATAGTCTTCCCTGGCTCGAATTCTTCTTGCAAATTCGTGGCCATCGAGCGTCGGCATGGAGATGTCGGAAAAAATCACTTCGGGCTGAAACGCGTCCAGCACTTGCAGTCCACTTTCTCCATGCTCAGCCTCGGCCACGGTATGCCCCAACCGTTCCAGCAACCGCACCATCATGGTGCGAATCGCCCGCACATCTTCCACCACCAAGACGCGAAACGAACGGGTCGATTCGGCGAGCTTCTCCGCCGTCGCGGCTGGCTCCCAAACAGCTGACACATCGTCCAGCAGCGGCAGGCGGATGCTGAATGTACAACCTTGGTTTTCTCCGTTGCTCGACGCGATGACTTGCCCCTGATGCAATTCAACCAAGGTCTTGACTAATGATAAGCCAATCCCCAGGCCAGCCAGGCCACGCTCCTTTGCCCCATCCACTTGAGCAAACATGTCAAACACTTTTGTCAGCTCGCCACCTTTCAGGCCAATACCATTATCACGAACTTCGATCCAGGCAACCTGATCGTCACGTCCTGCTGACAACCATATCGCACCCGCGGCGGGAGTGTATTTTGCGGCGTTGTTCAGCAAATTGACGACGACCTGCACCAGTCGCACCGCATCGCCGTCGACGACTAATGATTGTTCACTGTTGCTGAAATGTAAGACTTGGTTTGAATTCGTGATAAAAGGCCGCGCCGCCTCGACCGCTCGCTCCAGCACTTCTCGCAAGTCACACGGTTCGGTCTGCAAGGTCAACTTACCGCGGCTGATCCGAGAAACATCCAATAAGTCATCGATCAGCCGCACCATCTGCATGACTTGCCGATCAATCACCTCACTCAACTCGCGGACCTCCGCCGAGATGTCGGTCTTCAACTGCAATAATTGCACAGCCGACTTGATCGGAGCCAGCGGGTTGCGAAGTTCATGCGAGAGGGTCGCCAGGAAATCATCTTTCCGACGATTCGCTTCCGCTAATTGAGCGGCCACTTGCCGCAACTCTTCCGCCAGTGCCTCCCGATCGGTGATGTCCAAGTTAATCCCGACCCAACTTGTGATCTCACCCTGCTCGTTGACCACGGGGCGACCGCGAGTCAAGACGGTCCGCATCGTACCGTCGCGGGCGATCACCCGATGCTCGCGTTCCCAAGGCTCGCCATTCCGCCGACATTCGTCCCACTCCGCCAGCATCCCGGGTACATCGGAGGGAATCAGTCGCCGCGTCCAATCACCGGCGCGGGCCTCTTCGAGTGTCATGTTGAGCAAATCCAGAAACGACTGGCTGACATACTCAGGACGTCCTTCACGATCACATAACCAGACCCCATAGTCGATCGCTTCGCCCATGATGCGAAAACGTGTGGTGCGGTCAATTAAAGCGGCGGCCGTTTGCTTCATCTCATGAATATCAGTGGCCGTCCCCAACCATCGCACCCCATCTTCCCCGTGCGAGCGCAAAGCGCGACTCAGATGCCAGCGATAACTACCATCAGCCAACCGCACGCGATGCTCGCATTGGTACGGCTCTCCTGTCTCCAAAGCTTGTTGCCAAGCCTCCAGGGTGACATCGAGTTCATCGGGATGAATGACGGGCTGCCAAGTCCAGACTCCGTGCTCATCTTGCTGAATCCCGGCGTAGCAGGAAACACGCGAATTGTAATAAGTCACGACACCATCATTGGTGGTCGTCCAAACCAACTGGGGCATCGCCTCAGATAAATGCCGAAACCGCTCCTCGCTCGCCCGCAGCATTCGCTCGGTCCGCTTGCGATCCGAAATATCGACCGCGGAGCAAATCAATTTTGTAACCTGCCCCGACTCGTCTCGCCAAGGCGCGATCTGGAAATCGAGCCAGTTGGAATCAGCCCCCTCAGAGGCGATCGGCATGTCACACCGCACAACTTGTCCCCGCGCAGCGAGTTCAATCGACTCTCGCAATTGTTGCTGAACCTCGGCGGCATAATTCCACCAAGGATAATTCCACAACTGCCGCCCCAGCTCAAATATCACCTCGCCTTCACTGCAAGGCAAAGGAGCTCGATTGGCCTGCAACAACGTTCCATCAATGGCCACCACACCGACGAAAGCAATCAGGCTCTCTAACACCTCTTGGTTGCGACTCAACTGGCAATGTCGCTCGGCCGCCTCCGCGAAAGCTGCGGCGGTGCTCCGCGGTGGGGCCAGTGCCGTTGCCACGCCGGCCCAACAAACCACTTGTTCGTCCGCGTCAAAAATGGGTTTCAATTCCAAACCGAATGGTTGATACTCACCATCATGACGACGCAGCCTCGCCTCAAATGTCAACGCTTCTTCGGCAGCCAAGGCAGCTTGCCAGGCGTCCCAGCACGCCGACAAATCGGCGGGATACACCACTTGCTGCCAACACTCGTCTTGGTCGGCGGCGCACCCCCAGCCGATAAACTGCTGCCAACTCGGATTGGCATAGTCGAGCTGCCCACTGGCCAAAGCAGTCCACACCAACTGAGGGAGTGATTCCGCCAGTCGCCGAAATGGCTCGGCCGGATTGACTTTAGTTCCCGTAAGCGTCTGAAGATGATTAGCAGCGGACATAGCACAAACAAAGCCAATGCGGATCCCAATTACAACGCAATGTGTTGTTAGGTTAGCGTACGCCAAGAACCAAAAAAAGGCTCATCATCTCCGGCACGCTGGATCTCCGGCACGCTGGCCAGCCTTATCGATCCGACAACTCCTGCAAAGCTCGCTTCAACGGATCTTGAGTCGGTTCAGCCTCAGAGAATGTTTTGGGATCAAGGGGCCGCACCGCGCCGGGGTTGTTGGCGCGTTTAGCGGATCGAAACACATCCAGCTCGCCGCCGGGAAATAGGTCGCCGGGGGGAATGACAAAATAACCAACGCCTTTCGGTTGATAGTTGATATCCTCAATCCGCTGCGGACTCTTGCCGGTGCGATCAATGGCAATCGATTGCAGAAATTTCTCGTAGACTGTCACGTCGTAATAAACGACTGGTGGAACCGCGGTGACAAACTGTTGTTGAAAGACGTTTCCGAGCGGACCGGCAACTTGATAGCGTTCCACGAACGTTGCCCCCGCATCTCGTTGAAACTCGAAATTCCGCGAGCCACCGGCGGGAATCGCCAGATCGACGAAAGTCCCAGAGCGTAAATCAGTGACGCGGACCAACAGCTCGCTGGTGTGAGTGTTGACGAGTCGCGTGACGGCTGGGGGGAGCGGTGGATTGGGCCGCATCGCATGCTCGGCCATCTGCTGCACGGGAATGTTGACAGCCGGGGGAGGTGGAGCGGGATCGAAAATCCACTCTTGCGCGGCCAGTCCACTGGGCGGTTTTAGGCTAACCTGGGAATCCGTTTCGCCGGTTAAAAATAATCCTCGGAAGCCGACACTTTGCAAACGCACCGCTTGCGGCGAACGTGGCGAGCGAGAGACTCGCCACAATTGCTCGAACTTGTCATCCGAGCGCTCGATCGCCACGCGTCCCGTTTCGCGATCAACAGCCAGCGACCAGAGTCGGCCCGCTTCGAACAGCTGCAAGCGAACGGTGTTTTTTCCGACGGGAGCCAGCGTCCAATATTGAGCCCGACTGGGGCGTTGAGGCCGCATCGCCACGCTGCGCTTGGCTCCCGCGGTCAACACCCAGCGGCGCGCGATCGTCGCTTCGGTAGCCAACGTACCGAGCACCGGCTGGCCCGCAGGCGGCAAACCAAAAGCTGCTTGAGGCTGTGCGTCGCAGCAGCTGGTCATCCAACTCAAGCACAGCAAGGCGAGCCCGTGTCGAAATCGCATCATTGATTTTCCCCTTCGAAAGGCGTTGTGCACAAAAAGCGGTGCAAAACAGTCTCGGCAGGGCAAATTACCGGCGAGCCCGACCGGGAACAGCCGCGTAAACCATTATAGGCATTCAGCGGCGAGGCGGTGCGGGCCAACGGTGCGCAAATTCGGCTATCTGAAATCGCCAAACTGTCGAGTCATCCGGATCCACATATTCAGCATTGCAAAAGCTGAATCCGAGATTGCAAAAAATGAGCGGTCGGCTCAAGAAGAAACCGAGGCTTTACCGCGGAGATGATTTCCGGCCGGGCGGGCGTCCCTGCATTGCTCAGGGGCGAGAAAAGCCAACATGGAATTTACGCGGAGTTGGCCGAGCAAAGTTGTGTTTTCGAAGCTTCTATTCGTGAACGGTTCGTGAACTAGCTTCTTTCATGTCAGGTCTCGGAATTCAGTTTTTCCCGTAATTTACGGGAGAGGCGACGCCGGGATTCGAACCCGGGATGTCGGATTTGCAATCCGATGCCTTAGCCGCTTGGCCACGTCGCCTTGTATTCGTCTACGAAGATTAGGAAAATCAAGCCGGTCAGTCAAGCTGTGATGGTCGCTTAGCTGTTGGGATTTGACTCCGTTGACTCGTGCCTCCGTGCTGGAGCGTCCGTAGATGACCTGTGGTATCGTCCACCCAACCATAGCGACTTGAGGCTAATGCCGGCGCTTTGAACTTCATCAACGCCAATACCCACCGCACAACTGCGAAACAACACTGCGGAAAGGGATAGCGCGGGGCGGGCTAGGGCTGCAGCAGCGGACAGTGCGCCCCTGCAAGCGATTGGGGACAATCGCTCTACAATGTGTGCGGCCCTGCAAGCGATTGGGGACAATCGCTCTACAATGTGTGCGGCCCTGCAAGCGAT
>CAZHTX010000351.1:0-6246 GCA_964535475.1 uncultured Pirellulaceae bacterium | reverse complement strand
CAGTTCAGACAGCCCGTCAATCAAACAGCCCGTCAATCAGACAGCCACTTCGCCAATCATTGCCAGCACAGGAGTTCCAGCACTGATGATCAATCCCCTATCTCGCCGCCGCTTTCTCACGGGCACCGCGCAAGGTTTTGGCTACGCGGCCCTCAGTTCCTTGTTGGCCGCCGAAGGGGTCGCTCAAGCGGCCATGCCGGGAGCTGGTTTAGGAGGCCTGGGTTCCCTGCCGCATTTCGCGCCGCAAGCCAAGCATATCATTTATATGCACATGGTAGGCGGGCCCTCGCAAATGGATTTGTATGACCACAAGCCGAAGATGGCTGAGTGGTACGACAAGGACCTGCCCGAATCGATTCGCGACGGCCAGCGGCTGACGACGATGACCAGCGGGCAAGCTCGTTTTCCGATCGCACCGAGCATGTACAAGTTTGCCCAGCACGGTGAATCGGGAGCTTGGGTCAGTGAGTTGCTGCCGAAAACGGCGCAAATGGTCGACGATATGGCGATCATTAAATCGATGCACACCGAAGCGATCAATCATGAACCGGCGATTACTTACATTCAAACCGGTAACCAGTTAACCGGTCGCCCCTGCATGGGCTCTTGGATGTCTTACGGGCTCGGGTCGCTGAACCAAGACTTGCCCAGTTTCGTGGTGCTGGTCGCCGAGCCATCGAACCGCGAGCAATTGCAAGCGATCTCGGCTCGGCTGTGGTCGGCCGGTTACTTGCCAGGCCAGCACGCTGGCGTCTCCTTCCGCAGCAAAGGCGACCCGATTCTGTACATCAATAATCCTGATGGCGTTCCGCAATCTGTTCGCCGCGCTACCCTCGATGGTCTCGACCAACTGAACCGGATGACCTTTGAGCGGATGGGAGATCCGGAGACGCTAACTCGGATTCAGCAATACGAAATGGCTTACAAAATGCAAGCCAGCGTGCCCGAATTGACCGCCATCGAACAGGAACCCAATAGCACTTACGAAATGTATGGCGAGGAGGCCAAGCAACCGGGCACCTTTGCCAACTCGGCGTTGATGGCCCGCCGCTTGGTGGAGCGGGGCGTGCGGTTTGTGCAAATTTATCACAACAACTGGGACAACCACGGCAACGTCGCCGGTCGTTTACCCAGCCAATGTCGCGACGTCGATCAAGCTTGCTGGGGCCTAGTGCAAGATCTCAAGCAGCGTGGCATGTTGGATTCGACGCTGGTCATTTGGGGTGGCGAGTTCGGACGCACCATTTACAGCCAAGGAGGTCTCAGTCGCAGCAATTACGGGCGGGACCATCACCCCCGATGCTACACAATTTGGATGGCCGGGGGTGGCGTGAAGGGAGGCGTCGTCTATGGTGAGACCGATGACTTCAGTTACAATATCACGGAAAACCCTGTTCACATTCGTGATTTTCACGCCACGGTGCTACATCTGCTGGGCATCGACCACGAGCGTTTTACCTACAAACACCAGGGCCTGGACCAACGACTCTCTGGTGTTGAGCCGGCCAAAGTGATTACCGATCTCCTTGCCTGATTCTCCTGCACGCGTTGCCGCAACGCCTCGTTCCGCACGCCAGCCCTACTCGCCCGTTGCGCGGTGGTTGCTGTTGGCGATTGGTGTGGGCGGAATTCTCGGCGGCTTGCTACTGCCAGCTTACGAAACGGCCAACAGGGAAACCTTGTCAACCGCCGAAGGTGGTCTGCAGATGCTGGGCAACTCGCTGCTGCGAATCGGCATTGTGATGCTGGCTTTGTGGTTGGCCTTGCCGACGCTAAAGCAACCGTTGTTGTGGCTGCCGCCGGGAGTTGCCGGATTGTGCTTGGTGATGATAGGCGTGCTGGCCGCTCAGCCGAGGCTGATCGTGGTGATTTTGCCAGCGCTCTTGGTCTTAATCTCGATGCGGTGGGTATTCCGGTTGCTGAGACGTTAGCGCGGGCAAGCCACTGCCAAACTGCCCTTGCGGGGGATTCAATTGAGAAAATCGAGACACCTGAGCCCAATTGGCATGAACGGATTGTTCGTGTAAACCCCGATCAGTGACAAAATCGAAAAAAACCTACCACTCGGACCTCAATCTGTCCGAAGTTATTGGTGACAACCGGCCCCGTGCCTGGGCAACGCGCCCGGCCTGGAACGGCGACTGAATGTGACGATCGAGAATTTAGCAGATGTTGCTAATTTTGGATGGTTTTAGGAGGTCGACGTTCGGGGATTTATTATTGGGGAGACGACCGGGGCGGGATCCCCGGCCCGTCCGCTGTTCCCGCAAATGATGCGGCGGACGGAACCGGGTGGACCGACGCAGAAGACCGTAGGAGGTTTACCATGCGACGCTTTTTTGTCGGCGTGGCGCTCTATACGCTCGCCGCCGTCACGCCGCTGGCCGCGTGGGGCGGAGATCGTGAGATCGCCGAACAGATTTACAGTAAGTTGAAAGGGCAACAAGCCGCTGGCGTACTTCAGGGTTTTACCCTGGATCTCGGCGTCAACGAGGGCGAAGTTGTGCTTAAGGGCCAAGTGTCCAATGACGCCCAACGACAAACCGTGTTGGCGACAGCACGATCGGTCGAAGGTGTCACCGACGTGGTTGACGAGATTGCGGTAGGGGCGGCTGTGACGCCAGCCAAGCCGAAGCCTGTCAAGATCGAGCCGATGATTGCTCAAGGCCCGGCCACGCCAGGGTTCTCGCTCAGCAAGGCTCTGCGGGAGCAAGCAATTCCGCAAGCACGCGAAGTCGCTGAGAGCAAGATCGTTCCCGCGGGAGCGACTGAAACTTCAGTTGGAATGTCCGACAGCCAACTCAAAACGGCCGTCGTACGCAGCTTGAGTGCCGCCCAGCGATCCGGCCAGCTTTCCGGCTTCGGCTTGGAAGTAACTTGCACTGAGGGTGATGTCATCCTTCGCGGAGTGACTCAGTCTCCACAGGTGAAAGCTCAGATCATGTCAATGGTCCGCCGCGTGTCCGGCGTTCGCAACGTGATCGACGATATTAAAGTTCGCTCGGCTGCGGTCAACACTCGGCGACCGGTAGCTGCGCAACAAGTCCGGCACTTGCAACCGGTCGACGTGCAAAACGTGACTGGACAAGTTCCTCGTGGTAATCAAGGTCCGATCGGTCCCGCGCGTCCGGTCAGCTTTGATAGCGGCTATGTGGATGGTGGCATGATGCAGGGCGGAATGGCCCAGGGCGGCATGATGCAGGGTGGCATGATGCAGGGCGGCATGATGCAGGGCGGCATGGGCGGTCCCGTACCGATGGCTCCGATCCCGCAAGGGCATGGGGCGCCCCGGTACGATAACCCCAACTTGCCGAATTATGCTTGGCCTGGCTACGCAGCACACCCGAATTACGCCGCGTTGACTTATCCTCAGCAGTACAGCCCTTCAGCATGGCCGTACATTGGTCCCTTCTATCCGTACCCACAAGTCCCGTTGGGTTGGCGGAAGGTATCGCTGGAATGGGATGACGGTTGGTGGTTCTTGGACTTTACTGACAAGTAAAACCAGGAAGAAGTTAGCTTTCATAGAGCCCTCGCGAGGATCCTAGCATCCCCGCGAGGGTTTTTTTATTGGTTTGCTGGGGCCGGAGTCATCCTTTTTCTCCGATTCTTCCGGAAAACCCGCAAGACCCCTCTAAATTGACACGATAGTAGTAGTACCGGCACTGGATGCCTTGGTGACGAGTTATTGGAACAACTGGCCGTCTCGGAAACCCTGCGATCGCAGTATCGCCTCCGGGGAGCTGCACTAGGGAAGGGCGAAACATGACGCGTTATGGATCTAAAGCGCTGTTGGGATTGTTGGCCACCGTTGCCGCGATCAGCAGTATTGGTTGCATCGGATTGGGCAATGGGCCGTCTCTGGGGATCTTCGGATTGCCCATCCCCGTCAGCCCTTACTTTCAGCAGCGACAAGAAGACAAACACGAATGGCACGAGATGTATGATCGCGTGCCGATCCTGGGACCAACCACTGCCGGCGGGCCTCCCGTGGCACTGGATCCCCCCAGCGACCACGAAGTAATGATGGCTTTGGAAAAGGCTCGTCCGATCCAAGGTGGCGTGCCGTTGCTCTACGAAAAGCAACGCAACAACGTGCGGATCATCAAAGAGAAGATTGCTGATTACGTCGACCCACCGCGGCACTATCCGCTGTTTGGCCCAGCCCAACTGCACCACGCACACTACAAGTGCACGATTTACTTCTCCCAACGTGACATCGTGGGCTATCCTGTCCCACACACGCTGGAAGATCGCGAGTCAGTCGAAGTCATCTACATCGACCACAACCACTTCCACATGGTCGGCGACGTAGACGACAGCACAGTACCAATGCCCTAAGCGATTCCAATAGCTCGTCGAGTTCGCTCGCTGAGCACCCCGGGGCAAGGGAACCGTGGCTAGCGCCAAAACGGCTAACGGGAACCGTGGCTAGCGCCAAAACGGCTAACGGGAACCGTGGCTAGCGCCAAAACGGCTAACGGGAACCGTGGCTAGCGCCAAAACGGCTAACGGCCTATGGCCAGGCATGAGGTTCGCGTTCAGGCATCACGCAGTTCGCTCTCGCTCTTCAGCACGCGTCCGCCATTTTGTTGTTCGATTAAGTAGGCGGGTTCTGACGATACGGGTTGGCAAGTCGCTTTGTCCCTGCCCGGACTGTGGCAACGTTGCTCATACACCATGTGAATTTTTCCCTCGGCTTCTCCATTCCCCCATGACCAACGAACTGTTTGGTTGACGTGAAATTTTCGACCCATGATACCACTCACATTGACAGGAATTCCGCATTGCTGGACTGAACGGATGAAGGATCAAGCAATCGAGTCGTCCTAATCTTCGTCGCAGTGATCTCAGGGGCTACCATCGAAATCCTCATCGGAATTGGTGTTTGGTAGCGAAAGTGTGAGATATTGCAACTCGTGTACCAGGGCGGACGTGGCGGCGCCAGAGGTGCCTTGGGTTTGAGCTTTTAGGCTAAATAGTGGGCCTGGGCAAAAGGGCTAGGGTGCGAAATAAGCGGTAGAGAAAAAAAATTAAGGGTTTCTCACTTGAGAGCAGCGACGTGTAAGATATGCAGTCATTGATTGACAGTTCGCGAACCTCAGGAGTCCAACCCGATGCGACCATTGACTAATTGCATTCCCCTAATATTGGCGGTGCTTGCTGGGGCGGCGGCGAGTTCGCTTGGGGCGATGGAGCCTCCCCTGCAGTACGTGGATTTGGATGATCGCGTGGCGGGTCAAGTTGTGGTCGATCGCGAAGCGGGGCAATATTTGGGACATCCCACGACTTGCCTGTTGGAAGATGGGAAGACGATTCTGTGTGTCTATCCGCAGGGGCACGGTCGTGGTGCGATCGTCTATAAACGCAGCAACGACGGTGGTTTAACGTGGAGCGAGCGGTTGCCCACGCCCGCCAATTGGGCCACTTCGCGCGAAGTCCCCACGCTGCATCGAGTGGTCGATGCGGAGGGGCGCAAGCGACTGATTATGTGGTCTGGGCTTTACCCGGCCCGCTTGGCGGTGTCGGAAGACGATGGCGAAACCTGGAGTGAGCTGCAGCCGGCGGGCGACTGGGGCGGGATTGTGGTCATGGGCTTTGTCGAACCGGTGGGGAAATCGGCGGGCAACTATCTAGCGATGTTCCATGATGATGGCCGTTTTTTTGCTAGCAATGGAGAAAGAACCCCCGATTTTCGGCTGTTCAAAACCTTCTCCAACGACGGGGGTCTGACTTGGTCATCACCCACCGTGGTTTATGAGTCGGACGCGGTGCATCTCTGTGAGCCTGGTTGCATTCGTTCACCGGATGGCAAGACCTTGGCGGTCTTACTGCGAGAGAATTTGCGGCGGAAAAATTCACACATAATTTTCTCGCAGGATGAAGGAAAAACTTGGTCGGAGCCGCGGGAGTTGCCGCTGGCTTTGACCGGCGATCGGCACGTGGGAAAGTACGCACCCGACGGTCGCTTGTTTATCAGTTTTCGCTGCAACTCTCCCGTCGACGCCCGGCAGCAACGCCAATTCGAGGGCGACTGGGTCGGCTGGGTCGGGACTTGGGACGATCTGGTATCAGGTGCCGACGGCCAATACAGCGTCCGCTTGAAAGATAACACCAAGGGCTATGACACCGCTTACCCAGGCGTGGAAGTGCTGCCTGATGGGACGATTGTCACCACAACCTACGGACACTGGGACAAGGGCCAACCGCCATATATCCTCAGCGTCCGCTTGAAGCTCTCCGATT
>CAZHTX010000350.1:4050-6247 GCA_964535475.1 uncultured Pirellulaceae bacterium | reverse complement strand
CCACTAGCCACTAGCCACTAGCCACTAGCCACTAGCCACTAGCCACTAGCCACTAGCCACTAACTAAATACTCCTTGCCTTCCCAACCATCCCACCAAGTCTGAAACTGATTCAACTGCGTCTTGGCATAGCGAGCTTGGCTGGACGATAAAACATCGCTGGGATTTATCTGATACTCATAATCACGATCACCCAACAGGTACAGTAAGTACTTATAGTACAGAACCAAGTCGGGGCCTTCGTCAAAACGTGACAAGACGGTAAAAGCGTTAGATAATTCCCGAGCGAACGCATCCGCGCGGCAATCACCCTGACTGGCGGCGACGCAGAGAGCGACATACTTGAGCACTTCAGTAGGCAGACAATTGCCGATACCGGTGATCGCACCGACCGCACCGCAGCGAACGAAGCCGTGATAGACCTGCGTATCGACGCCCGCCATCAGCAGCACGCTATCATCGGCATGCGTGATATGCTCGCCGGCGTAAGAGAGCGAATCGGCGCCACCGAATTCCTTAAAGCCGACCAAGTTTGGAAATTCGCTGCGGAGGTCGAAAAACAAATCCGCTTTGGTCTCAAAGCCATAGTAAGGACTGTTATAAATGACGGCCGGTAACTCGGGAGCGGCCGAGAGGATTGCGGCAAAGTGATTCCGCTGAGCCGCCGCCGAAGTACCTCGCGACAGCACCCGCGGGATGACCATCAAGCCCGCCGCTCCGACAGCCGCAGCGTGACTGGCATGCTCCACAGCCAACCGCGTGTTCTGAGCTCCCGTGCCCACCACGACCGGCACTTTGGCGTCGACTAACTTTGCGACCCCCGCTTGTCGCTCCGCATCGGTCAGCAGTGGCCAGTCGCCCATCGATCCACAATAAACGACCCCCGTCATCCCAGCGTCCATCATTTCCAGACCCTTTTTCACCAGGGCGTCCAAGTTAATGCTGCGATCTTCGCGACAGGGTGTCATCAAAGCGGGAATGCAGCCGCGGAAAATGGACGAGTCAACAGTCACGGTGTAGCTCCGCTGGGAATTGGAAAACTTTACTTGCCGACAGCGCATATCGAAAGGTTGTCAGTCACCATCTTACCCGCACTGCCCGCGGCCGATCTTGGCTTGAATTTGCACACTGTATCTAAAATGCGCATAATGAAAAGATGGCTTCCTCCGACCGCATCCGCTCCCTACTCGACTCGCTGAGTTCCCCGTTTACGGCGGAGCTATTGTTCGATGGCTTCCACGACACGGTCTACTTCATCAAAAATGCGGCGGGCCAGTACCTAGTAGTCAACGAGACGTTGGTCGGTCGCTGTGGACTCAAGTC
Source organism: uncultured Pirellulaceae bacterium (assembly GCA_964535475.1). Classification (GTDB taxonomy): domain Bacteria; phylum Planctomycetota; class Planctomycetia; order Pirellulales; family Pirellulaceae; genus Laterigemmans. The sequence goes on along the minus strand of CAZHTX010000350.1, from coordinate 4,925 downwards.
AAAATCGCAGTTGATCGGCCGCACGTCCGAAGAGGTTTTAAGATCGCCGTTCGGAGCAACCTTTACCTCGCAAGATAGCCTGGTACTGGCCTCAGGCAAGCCACTGATCGGACAGCTGGAACTGCACGTTTACGCTTCCCGGGACGTCGGTTGGTGCTTGACCAGCAAATATCCGCTGGTTGGGGCGAGCGGCCAGGTGGTGGGACTGGTGGGTGTTTCACGCGACTTGGGACGCCCCGACAAAGCCAGCGACGATTATCAAAGTGTTGTCAAAGCGATCCGGTTTGCCGAAGAGCATTTATCCCGCCCAACCAACGTGGCGAAATTAGCGGAAATCGCTCAGCTGTCGCGCTATCAACTCGATCGCCGCATGCAGATCGCTTACGGTTTAACGACTGGCCAGTGGCTGCTCAAGCAGCGTCTCGATCGCGCCCGCCAACAGCTGCAAACGGGCGATAAGCCGATCGTTGAAATTGCGCACAACGTTGGTTACGCCGATCAGAGTGCATTCGCCAGGCAATTTCGCCGCGCCACCGGTTTAACCCCAAGACAATATCGAAATTCCCAACGCACCTCCACTGAACCAGAACTACCGGATGATGGTGAGTAAGCAACGAGCGGTGTTCGAGGGTCGCCTTTAGCTCCGTGAAATTCCGAGCAAACGCCGTATTGCATTGGCGGTGCGAAAGGCGACACGCATTGAGACGATCCACCGAAGAAACTTGAAGGGATGCTCGTGGCGGGGACGGAAAAAAACAACCGATGTGGAAAAAATGATTACTGAAAAATGATCACTGAGAAGAATGCGGATGGCAGAATAAAGCACACCTCATCCCTCATCCCTCATCCCTCACACCTCACACCTCACACCTCAC
>CAZHTX010000350.1:0-3950 GCA_964535475.1 uncultured Pirellulaceae bacterium | reverse complement strand
AAGCACACCTCATCCCTCATCCCTCATCCCTCACACCTCACACCTCACACCTCACGCTCGCAACCCGATCATTCACTACTCCTCGAGCTCGTGCCAGCGCTCGACAGAATGTCAGCCAAATTTTTTAACTGCGCAATTCGCTCTCCGTAACTGGCCGCCACCAATTGATCGCAAGCTAGTTGGATTGCTGCTACTTGTTCCCCCGCCTTGCTGTCCGGCGAAAATCTGAGCGGCAGTTGAGGAGCTGAAAACAGCCGTTGACCAATGCGTCCGATCGCGAAATAGTCACCCTCGACTGATAACGGTTTGCCCTTAATCTCCTCGGGGGCAGCGTAGTCCAGCGAGTGTTTGCGTGGCAAGGCATCCGCAGCCGGTTCGGTGAACGGTCGAGCGTATTCAAAGTCAATAATGATGGGAGTGGTTTGCTGGTTTGCCAGCATTACGTTGGCGGGACACAAGTCGCCATGCAGCCAACCTTTCCAGTGCATAAAACGCACACCACGAATGATCCCCGCTAACCAGCTGATCAAACGCTCCAACGCAGCGAGATCAACGCTCGGATCATGAGCGAACTTGTTGGCTCCCAACAGGTACGCATCTAAATTAACGCCATCAATGTATTGCAACTCGAACCACATTAAATTGGTGCGAGTGCGCCCCATCGTGCGGCAGCGAATAATGTTTTCGTGCCGCAGCTGACGCAGAGCATTTAACTCAAAACCGAGCGGGCGGTTGCCCAGATTGAGCCGTGTGTCGATGACTTTCAACACGCAAAGCTGCTGATCAGCATGTCGTCGAACAAGCTCGATCCGACGGTTCGCTTTGACATTCAGAAATTGTATGAACTCGTAGTGAGACTCGATCTCACGAGGCCGGGCGAGGCGCCGCAGAATTCGTTGCACCCACCGTTCATACGCCACCATGACTTCCTAAATCTGTTCCAATTGGTTGATCCGCTGAAGGATTTTCACGACCCGTTCCGGCCGCTTTTCGAGTTCCAGGATCCTCGCCTCGTTTTCGAGTGATTGAGCGAGTGCTTGCCATCGTCCCTCAATCACGAATTTTTGCTGCACATCGTGAACCGCCACCAGGGCTTCGTCTACTTCCCCTAGGATCAGTTTCGCGTTCGCCAGATCGGCCTCGGCGTCGAGTCGTCCAGGAAACTCCAAATCTCCCGCATCGTCAAGTGCTTTGTGAATAATCTGAGCACCCTGGGCAAAGGCACCTGAATGCAGTTTTGTCGACCCCAGCATCGCCAACGCTGCAGACCGCACCTTCAAATCATCGTGCGACGCGGGCTCTGCCAACAGCGTTGCCGCCACGCTGGGTTGGCCCTGTGCGGAAAGACAGCGGGCCTGGGCGATTCTCAGCCAGGGCTTTAGTTCCTCTGTCGCCTCCAACTCCGCCTGTTTCAAAAACACGATCGCCAGTTCGGGCTGGCCTGACACCATTTGTTTGCGGGCCATCGCACAGCTGAGCACGGTCTCGACAGACAGCGTGGGACTGAGCCCTATGCCAAGTTGCTGGGCCCAAGGAGACGCAGCTAACGCCACTTCCCGTGGCCATGGCTTATTAGGTGGCCGCAATTTTGAAGCTTGTTCCCAGAACTGGCAATCCAGCTCCGGCATGACAGCACCACCGCCAGGCACTAGCGAGGGTTTCATCGCGGTCATGACTGATAACTGCGACACAACCGCAGCCTCCCAGTACTTGGCCACATACGATGGATCCTCCTTCTGCTGCGATGCTTGGCAAGCCATCAGCGACAATCCAGAATACAACTCAGAGCTTTCCTGCGCTGCCGCCAGTTTCATTGCCTCTTGCAACTTGGCCAGCGCCTCATCGGGTTGATCAACCAGCATCGCTTGCGCGGCAACGAGGCGTTTGGATTCGATCACCAATAGAGGATGTCCGTTTTGCTCCGCCAGCGTAACGACTTGTGAAATAGCGCGAATTCGCTGCGCTTGATCCTCCGAGCCGCAGAGACGTTGCGCGTCTCGATACGCGCTAGCAAACTCGTTAGATTGCTCGCCAATTGCCACCAGGCTGGCGTAATTTGAGGGCGTTCCCCCGTACTCCAAGTCATCAAGAATTTGTGCCGCGAATTCAACGCTCACGTTATTACTCTGCGTCCATCCCGCTAGCACCATGGCGTGAGCCGAACGCCGATGTAAGGCGACCAAACTCTGTGCGGAGCGATAACGTTCGTCATCGAGCAGCTCTTCCAACTGTCTGCTCAACGCGGCTGCTGAGAGGCCCTGCTGCTGGCCATTCCCCAACACCCACTCGTTCCCTTCAAAACGAATGGTTTTGGCTTGCGGGTTAGCTACCTTTTGCTCGACATCCGACGTGGAAGCTTGGGCAATATTCTCGCGGCCGAGATCGTCAGCAAACGAAGGCAGCTTGATGCTCTCTCCATCCTGTTTTCCCAAGGAGGCTATTGAGCAACCGACTGAGCTGATCGACAGGAGGAGCACAAGTAGTCGAGCGCGCCGCCGCGCCACACTTTTTCTAGGCTTGATCGTGCCATTCATCGTGAGCTTCCCTTCAGCAGAATTCGGACGCAGTGACAACTGCCGCTTGGCAGACACGCGGTTCAGTAAACAGTCGGAACCACGTTGTGCAGCCGCAGCAAGCGGGCGCGATCTAAACACTCGGGATCCGCTCGAATCACTTCGCACGGCAAGTAAGTCTGCATGGTGCCCCGCGGATCGGCACCATTGGGATGCAAGCTCAACTCGCTCACAACGCATTGACTTTGGCTTGATGCCTCAGCCGGTGTGTTAAAGACGTAAGGGCGCACCATTACGATCAATTCACTGCGAGTTCGTCCCGTGCTCTGCCGACGAAACAAAAATCCAAGTCCAGGAATGTCACCCAGCACGGGGACTTGATCGCGCCGATCGGTAACCTGCTCTTCGATCAACCCACCGAGGGCCACCGCCATGCCATCCTGCGCCACAATCGTGCCGCTAACCGTGCGACGCCGGACCGTGTCGACCGCTACGGCTGTCGCGTCCCCACCGTCCACGTCGGGAACCGGAATGGTCGCATTTCCAATGACGCGTTCCGAATTTTCCTCCACGATTCTCAGCGTCACGCTGCGGTCGGCGTTAATGTTGGGTGTGATCAGCAAGCTCTGCCCCACGTCACGTAACTCCGTGATTGGCGTGGCTGCCACCGCCCCAGCAACTGCGCCGACGCCACCCACCAGCTGCGCGGGTGTAAATCCTACCGTGAACGGTAACGTGTCTCCCACAAAGATGCGACTGACTTCATTATTCGCGGTGAGAATCAAGGGAGTCGCCAAAGCAGTCACGCGGTTCTTGCTTTGGAGTAACTGCATCCTAAATTGGAAATTCTCGTCGACAATTTGAAACGTTAAGGAGCCGGGCACACTTCCTGACAGGCCAAGTTGTGGTCCTAGCGTGCGCGCTGTGCCGACGGCCCCCGGAAACGCCGGGAGTAAGTTTCCATCACTAAAAGCACCGGCCACATCATTATCACCCGCGAAGTACTCGAAAGCACTATCAAGACCATCACCCAGTGTGACTCTCAGCACCTTGACCTCTAGCAACACGGTCGGGGTGGGAACATCGAGTTGGCTGATCAAGCGGGCAATCTGTTCCATCGTGCGAGGGTCGCCGGCGCGGACGATCACTTGATTGTTGCGGCGAATTGTGGAGACGTAGATGGTGGCATTTTTCTTTTCAAACAACTTGCGACGGTCTTCCTCACTGATCGTTCCCGACATTGCCAGTTGATTTTCCAACGCTTGAATTTCCTCCGCCGAAAGATCCGATAGTGCGTTTTCCTCGGAGGTCGTCAAACCCTGCTGCGAACCGCGTGAGCGCGAGCGACCGCTCAAGCCGCCAAAACCTCCCAGGCCGCCACCAAATCCACCCCCCAGACCTCCCATGCCCATGCCGCCCATGCCCATCATGCCCAAG
>CAZHTX010000349.1:0-6259 GCA_964535475.1 uncultured Pirellulaceae bacterium | reverse complement strand
CACCGCGCCGAGCACCAGGCCTTGGGAAATGATCGCCACCAAGCTGATCGCGATCGTCAGCCACCAAGAGCGCAAACAAAGAAAACAGAGAAGCACAGCCAACATCGCGGAGGGCAGGGCAAACACATCGACCGACTGCATCGCCGTGGTGTCAATCACCGCCCCTTCGACCGGCGTCCCCACCAACCGCACTTGCTCCGCCGCGACATCCACCGCCTCGGCCACCGTGGCCCGCAAGTCGGCAACCAACTGGGCCCGATAAGGGGCCGCTCCAGGGTCCAATTCGACCACCAGCACCGCTTGCCGGCCATCGGGCCCGAGCAGTGAACCGACCAAGCGACCGCGAGCCACCCGGTCGGGTAAACTCAGCGGCGAAGCGACTAACCGCTCGTAAACGTCATGACTGGAGGTGATCGATTTGAAGTAGGCCTGCGGAATCCGCGCGTCGAGGTTCCGCAGCGCCGCTTGGGCGATTGCCAATTGCGGGCTGTGCAAGTCGGCCGCTGGCCAACTAACAAAGATGTAGGCCCCGCTGTCAAATTGCGATTGGAATGCGTCCCAAGCCACTCGCTCCGGCAAATCAGACGGGATCCAGCCAGCCGGATCGTTCAGCGTCGAGCGGACCGCAGCGCGGGAGGAAAACCAAGCGACCGGCAGCAAACCGCCCAGCAACACCAGCCCCACGGCAAACATGCTGAGATAGCGGCGGCGAACCCACGAATCGTGATCAGCCGCCCCACGAGCTTGCCCATTCACCCCAGCAGACGAGCTATCCCCGGCAGTTGAACCTGAATTCGACTTGCGACTCATGACGAATTCACTTCAATTTCCACACAAATAAGGGCACTCCGAACGCCTCCGAACCATTAGCCGCAACGCGCCAGCGTGCGGTTCCTCCGAACCATCAGCCGCATCGCGCCAGCGTGCGGTTCCGTGTGTGCTGTGGAAACCGCAGGCTGGCGCCAGGCGGCTGATCAAGCCTCCCAGCGTGCGGTTCCTCCGAACCATCAGCCGCAACGCGCCAGCGTGCGGTTCCGTGTGTGTGCTGTGGAAACCGCAGGCTGGCGCCAGGCGGCTGATCAAGCTTCCCAGCGTGCGGTTCCTCCAACACCATGAACCAGCGCTCAACGGCTGACATAACTGAAATCGTAGTGCGTCACCGGATCGCTGAAAATATGGGCTAGCTAGTGAAAACTCGGCGAGTCAGCGTCAACGCGGGTTCCCAAGGAACGTCCAGCGGGACAGAATACCATGGCGGGGTAAGATTCATCTCCGCTTGTGCCGGCAGCGTGCCTCGCGCGACCTGGGATTTCCAAATAACCTTGAGCAAGCAAGCACCGTGGAACGTCGTCTCATCACCTTTTTTCTCGCCTCCGCGGTATTCGTCACAGCATTCATGGCGATGAATGCGATGTTTCCGCCGCCACCGCCACCGGTGCAGGAAGGCCAAGCCGAAAACGATGCGGCTGATCTGGCAGCCGAGCAAGACCCGGAACAGGCGCTTGACGAACGCATGCTGCCCAGCTCGCCCGGCGAAGTGACCAGCGGCCGCGACGAAGGCAACGTGTCGGCAGTCGATGAAGATCCCGATTCCCCACCGAAAGCAGCCGATACCTGGACCACGCTCGGATCGATGGACCCCACTTCGGGCTATCACTTGCTCGTCACCCTGCGGTCGCGGGGCGGGGCAATCGAACGGATCGAGATGACCGAGCGGAAAGACAACGGGCGGCTAAAGTATCGCCGCGTCGACGTTCGCAGCGGCTACTTGGGCTATCTGGCACTTTCCCCATCGGCCATCGGCGATGGCCCAGTTGTCAACGTCGTCGGCCCTGGCACGCCAGCCTCTTTGGCGACCGGACTTAGCGGACAACCGGATGGATTGAATATCGGCGATCGCATTGTCGCTGTGGATGGACAAGCGGTCGCCACGGCGGCTGACTTGGCGCAATTGCTGGAAACCACCAAACCATTCGATGAAATCACCATCGACGTAATTCGGCAAACTCCCCAGCCAGCAACGAACCAGCCCGCAGAAGATGAACAACCGGCAGATGGCGCAGACAAAGAACCGGCCGCAGCGGAAGCGACCGCTGAAGAACCGGCTGGTTCACCCGCACCCCCGCGGACCTTACAGTTCCAAGTAACCCTCTCGGAACATCCGCTGGATCTAGTGCGGGCGGCCGATACCGCCGGGGCGGACCAAGTCCAAGGCAACCTCAGCCGCCCCTCCAGCTTACTGACACTCTCGCATGTGGGTTCGACATCGATTCGCACCGGCCAGCTGGAGCTTCCACAACTGGTATCCCAGCACAACACATCGTGGGAAATTAGCCAACAGGATGCGGGGGGATATATTGAGTTTGAGTTGCCCTTACCCGAGAGCATCATCTCGCAAGCGGGTGGCAGCGGCGCGGTCGAACTGGCCAGATCCTATCGGCTGGAACCAGCTTCGTATCACATTGATTTGAATTTCGAGATTCGCAATCGCGGGGAAACGCCGCAGAAACTGGGCTACCGCCTGGAAGGCCCCAACGGGTTAACGCTGGAGGGTTGGTGGTACTCAACGAAAATCAGTCCCAATTTTTCCGGTGCGGCGGCGCGCGATTTTGTCTACAACACGAGTGCGCAAGGTCGCGAATTAATCAGTGCTTACACGTTGCTCGATACCGCCCAGAGCACGCCCCGCGATCCCGATCAAGTCATCTTTGTCCCCGAGAGTAGTGATGCCGAACGTGAGTTGCGTTACATCGGGGTCGACGCTCAGTATTTTTCCGTCTCTTACGTGCCGACGGAAGGTGAAACCAAGCTGGCCGATTATGCGCGGGCCGCCGGGATGGTGGTCGCTCAACCCTCCATAATTCCCAGCAATCAAGAGCGGGCGGCAAACATCTCGTTTTATCTCGACAGCGTGCCGCAAACAGTCCCCGCCGGCGGCGCGCTCTCGCACAGTTTGCGGATGTTCGCCGGTCCCAAAGAACCTCAACTATTGGCCGATTATGGGCTGACGGAAACGTTGGAGTACGGTTGGTTTGGTTGGGTAGCCAGCCCGCTATCGACGCTGTTGCATATCTTCTACGCGATCGTCGGCAACTATGCGGTGGCGATCATCATGCTCACCTTGCTGGTCCGGGGCTGTATGTTTCCGCTCTCTCGGAAAGCGGCGATTCATGCTCAAAAGATGCAAGAGTTGGCTCCCGAGCTGAAGAAGATCGCTGAAAAGTACAAAGACGATTTTGAAAAACGCCTCAAGGCCCAGCGAGAGTTACAACAACGAGTCGGCTTTAACCCGCTGAGTGGTTGTTTACCGATGTTCGTGCAGTTGCCAATTTTCATGGGTCTGTACCGAGCGCTCAGCGTCGACATCGAACTACGCCAAGCGGCGCTCTCGTCGAAACTGCAATGGGCCAGCAACTTGGCGGGTCCCGATATGTTGTTTTACTGGGGCGACCTCGGCTGGGATTACCTGTTTGGACGCGGCACCGGTTGGTTGGGTCCCTACTTCAACATCTTGCCGATCCTCGTGGTCGGTCTGTTCTTGGTGCAACAGAAGATGTTCATGCCCCCGGCGACTGACGAGCAAACGGCAATGACTCAGAAAGTCATGACCGTGATGACATTGATGATGGGGCTATTTTTCTTCCGCGTCCCCAGCGGCCTGTGCGTCTACTTCATCACCAGCAGTCTGTGGGGCATTGTGGAACGCAAAGCGGTCAAGAAAATGGTCCCTAAAACACCGCAACTAAATTTGGCCGGTGTCACCGAAGGTGGCAGCTCGCCAACGCAACAAGCTGCGGGCAAACAAGAATCGGGCAAACAATCGATTGGTGATCGCATTCGCAGCGCGGCCGGCATGCCGAACGAATCGGATCGCGTCGTTTTGCCCCCGAGCAAGCGAAAGCGGCCACCAGGAAAGAAAAAGTAACGCTCATTCGAACCGCTGCCTCCATGACAATCCGCTGGTCTATGATCCGATGACTAACCCCGACGAATCGCAATCGGACGAGCAATCCAACTCCATGAACGCGGAGGACGCGAGCGTGGAAAAAGATGCCAGCCAACAGGAGAGTAGCCAACCGGAAAGTAGCCAAGCAACAGCGGCGGTTGAAAGTTCGGCGGCGACACCCGTGAATGATGCAACGCCGCCTGATGACGCTGCGGGGGCGACTCCGCAGAAATCGCCCCGCGCCAACTTTCAGCTGATCATTCTTTCGCTGACCGTGCTCAGCGTGATGGCGATTAACGGGATTTTTACGCTCTTTATGGTCCCCAAAATGCCACCGCCAGCGATCCCCGCGGTGGCCGATGTCGTGGCCGCGCAAGTGACGGCAATCCGCGCGGAGGAAAGCGATCAGCTCGAACTATCCGAGTTGCCGATCAGCGACGCGGAGCTTGATCCACTGCGAGAATTACCTGGCCTCGAAGTGCTGATTTTGGATGCCGGCGTGGTCACCGATGCAGGTTTGAAGACGATCGCCAGTTTGCCCGATCTGATCCACTTGCGAATTCGCCAATCAGAGATCACCGACGAGGGGCTCGAAGCAATCAAGCAGTGCGAAAATCTCCGCGTGCTAAACCTGCCCCAAGCGAAATTGACCAGCGAGGGCATCAGCCACTTGACCGGCCTCAGCAGGCTGCGGCAACTGCGTGTCGGCGGGGATGGAGCAAACGACTTCAGCCGCAGCGTGGCCAAGCTAAAACAACTCCGCGCGTTACATTTGATTAACGTGCCGGTCAGCGATGAAGGGCTGAAGGAACTAGCCAAGATGCCTTACTTGGAATCGCTCTACTTGGACAACCCCCGCATCACCAGTGCGGGCTGGGATTGGTTGTTTGCCAACCACCCGGAGCTGCACGTCCACGTCAACCAAGCGCACCATGATCGCGATCCGAATTGGCATCCGCATCGACCAAGCGACAAATGAGTCATTTTGCAAACCGAGCCAACTTCGGTTACGATTCTTAACAGCTTCCCCAAGGTCAGCGGATTTCCTCGCATCGCTTTGCTGCGATTAGCCGACATCCCGCTGACGCTCTCCCACCTGTTCTTCATCCCACCTGTTCTTCATCTTCGAGGCTATTAATCATGGCTGTGCGTCAAAAGTTCGTTTCCTGGCGATCCTTCACTTGGTTGCCACTGGGCATCCTGCTGGTTTGCTGTGCCTCGGCAGCCACCATCCTGCGAACTTCGGCCGATTCGATGCGGGAGTCGGCGGTCACGTTGGTCGGCCTGCTGGATGACGAGCAACGTCAAGTCGTGTTGTTACCCTTCGACGCCTCCTCTCGCGTGGGTTGGCATTTCATCCCCATGAAGGAACGCAAGGGGATGGCGTTGCGGGAGATGAACGATCCGCAGAAGACCGCTTCGCTGCGACTGTTGCGGTCGGCGCTCAGCGAAGCGGGTTATTCCAAAGCGTCCAAAATCATGTTGATGGAAAAAGTGTTACGGGCCCTCGAAGGTCCCGAACGCACCTGGGAACGTGACTTTGAAAAATACTACGTGACCCTGTTTGGCAATCCGACGGGCGAAGACACACGTTGGGGGTTCAGCTTTGAAGGGCACCATTTGTCCTTGAATTTCGTCTGCCAAGGTTCGCAGATTGTCGATTCAACACCCCAATTCTTTGCCGCCAACCCGGCCATTTTGAAATCCGAAGTGGAAGGTGCGCCGCTCCGCAAGGGCACCCGCATCTTGGCTGCCGAAGAGACGTTGGCTTTTGAGTTGGTGAACCAGCTATCGCCAGCGCAACAAGAAAAAGCGATCATCGCCCCGGAAGCACCGGCGGAAATCCGGGCCGCTGGTGAAGCACAACCACCGGCGACCGAGCCAGCCGGAATCGCCTATCGCGAACTGACTTCCGACCAACTGAAGCTGTTGGAATCGTTAGTGGAAGAGTACGCCGGTGCGATGCCGACGGAAGTCAAAGAAGCGCGCATGCAAGCGATTCGCGAAGCCACTTGGGGCAACGTTTATTTTGCTTGGGCGGGAGCGAAGAAGCCTGGCATCGGCCACTACTACCGCATCCAAGGCCCCACCTTCTTGATTGAATTCGTCAACACGCAACCAGATGCGGAGGGCAATCCCGCCAACCACATCCACTGCGTGTGGCGCGACATGACTGGCGACTTTGATTTGCCGCTGCAAGCCGCAGCCGAATAAATCAGCCGCTGGCGCGCCAGCGTGCGGTTCCCATCAGCCGCAAGCGCGCCAGCGTGCGGTTCCCGGGTTGGATTGTTGTGCTGTAAAAACCGCAGGCTG
>CAZHTX010000348.1:2284-6275 GCA_964535475.1 uncultured Pirellulaceae bacterium | reverse complement strand
GCGGCTAATAACCGCAGGCTGGCGCCAAAGCGGCTAATAACCGCAGGCTGGCGCCAAAGCGGCTAATAACCGCAGGCTGGCGCCGAAGCGGCTAATGGTTTTCGGATAGATTCTTAACTTCGAAGCTTTGATCTTACACACTAGGACGGATACTGCGATTGCTTTTTCAATTCTTTTAGTACATCAACGTGGCAGAGATGCGTTCTACAATCAATGGATAATTTGTGATGCCAGCCGATGATTGGCACCCCCCGCCGGATGCGCGGCCGGTGTTGCCATTCGCTGTTTTTTGACAGATTGAATGACGGCCGACAATGTGTCAAACGCATGCGATTTGCAAATTCGCCGCAAGCGTTGCTCTGTATGTTTTAAACCGACGTAATGCCGGAATTTTGTCTTCCGCGAGATCTGGTTCATACGAGGTTGGTCGACATCGACCTCCCAGGGGTGAATGTAAAACATGGCTGGTCGCCCTTGGCGATGAACGCCATGGATCGCAGCGTTGGTTACTCTCAGTGGAAACAGCCGAAAGTAACCACCGCCGATGGGCAAATGCATTGGCGGGCGCGACCATGCCGAAGGCGGAAACTCACAAATCGGTCCATGTGCGGTTGTTATATCATGAATTTGTTTCTTAGCGCCGGGAATTCCATAGCGATCATGCCCGCTGATTGGAAAGATGCTGGAGTCGATCGTAAATCCATGCTCAGCTAGCACGTCTAACGCCCATAGCGAATCTTCCACGATGGAAAAACTTGGCGCGCGGTACGCTGTGACCTGCACGCCACAGGCGGTAGCGATCGCATCACGACTGCTCAAGATGTCGGCGGCAAATTCCTCGGGCGTTAATTCATAGACGAGTTGATGCCAGTATCCATGCGAGGCGATTTCGTGGCCTGACTTCGCAATGCGGCGAATCAACGCGGGGTAGCGATCGGCGACCCAGCCAAGCACAAAAAAGGTCCCCCGAACTTGAACGTCATCGAGCAATGCGAGTAAACGATCGGTACTCGCTTCCACTCGACTTTCGTAACGATCCCATTCGTGACGACAGACGCGCTCAGCAAACCCGGAGACTTGAAAGTAGTCTTCCACGTCAACGGTCATGGCATTGCAAAATGGCATAAAATCTGTCGAGAAAATAGTTAGAAGTCAGTGAGCAAGGGGTGCGGGGATTTACCAGTGGGACCAGTCATCGGTCTTTGGGCATGCGGCCTCAGTGAGTAGACATTGGGCTTGAGCCAGCCAGCGAACCAGAGGTTAGTGAGCGGAAGTGGTCTGCTGGGAGTTTCAGCCGTCCGTTGTGGAGAGGCCGTACCCATCATCGCGAACTCGCGTCGTTCTCCGCGGCCGCCCGTTATTTTGGGCGGCGGGCGTCCGAGCGGGCTAAGGCGTGCGAGACCGGCATGGGGTCGATTTGACGGCCGTCGCTGCTGACCAACTCGTGCGTTGGATTTTGTTGCAGCGAAGCCTGTTTGGGACGCCGCAGCTTGCGGCGAATTCCGAGGCGGACTCGAGATTTTTCCGCGGCTAAGCCTTGCTCGACCAAAAGCTGGCGGCGACAGAGTCGCATGAGGCGCATGACTGTTTCTCCCTTGATACCGAATACCCGCATCACGGTGGCCATCAAAATTCTCAGTTCTAACCCGAAACTGGTTTCATCGATGTAGCACAGATCCAGCGTTTGCTTTCGCCGCACATCATCAACCGATTCGTCGGGTGGCAGATTGATTTGAGACAACCCGGTGATTCCGGGCTTGACCCTGAGTCGTTGAATGTAGCCTTCGATATCGTCTGCGAGAGATTCGCTGATCGACGGACGTTCGGGTCTGGGGCCGACCAGTGACATTTCGCCCCGCGCCACATTCAAAAGTTGTGGTAGCTCGTCTAGGTGTAATTTCCGTAGGACACGACCGAGCGGGGTGATGCGGTGGTCTCCCTTGACGCACCAAACTGGTTTGCCGGCTTTCTCCGCGTCAACCACCATCGAACGCAGCTTAATCATTTCGAAGGGTGTTCCGTTGAGGCCGACCCGTTCTTGCCGGTAAAAGGCAGGCCCGGGGGATGTCAAGCGGACCAATAATCCGAGCAGCAAAGTAAGCGGGCTGGTTAGCACCAGTAGCACCGATGCAGTCACCCGATCGAAGAAATATTTGTTTCGAAAGAAACGAAGGCGATCGGCCGTCAACGGTGAAATCTCACCGGTGATTATTTGCTCTTCGCTAGCTTGTTTATTGCGCGGAATGGGAGCCATGGTGTATTTTTTCAATGAGAGCAATGGTAACAAATACCGTGAAAGCTATTTATGCAGGGTGTGAGATATGTAGGGCAGATGCAGTATGCTTAAGATCACACACTCGCGTGCTCCTGAGGCTGTTCGCTGATCAGGGGTTTCAGTTTGGGCAAAAACTCTTTCATGAAATCCTTGCAGGCTGAGCTATCCGTTTGACTCATGGGAGCGGCGACCTGGATCTTGTAAAGGTTTGGAGTCATCCAAAACCTGGGGTTTTCGGCGGCCACCCAAGCTCCGCCAGCGCTCCAGGCATACCAGACATTGAGCGATGGTTCGCCCATTTCTCCATTTGAAAACTTCTCGGCAAATTGCACAGACCATAGCTCTTGCGTTTGGCCTGAGATCTCAAGCACTTGTTTGGAGCGTTCGCCGACTTGCGCCGTACCTACCGAGCTGTAGCAGATTTCTGGAGTGTGGACCGCGATTGGGCCGCGGGGTCCAAACAGGACAGCCACGTTCACCATCTGTTTTGTTTCTTCGTTCTGATACACGCGGACAGTTGATCCGTAACATCGCAACAGTCGGGCCGCCCCCTCGTCCAATTCCTGAGTTTGCAACAACACCCATGACCCGCAGCGTGTGGGCAGTTGGTCGAGTTGTTGTCCTTGGGCGATTAGGTCTTCAGGTTCGGCCCATCGTCCATCGAGTTGGCCGTGCACGACCGCTGAAAGCAGCGTCAATGCGATCACGATCGCAAAAGGCGCTCGCCAGCGAAATCGAGGGGGCGATGGATCGGAAGGTTGGGATGATTTGGTGCTCGCATTCATGCTTAACTTCCGTAAGTTTGTTTCATTTGTTCGAGTATTTGTCGTTCGGCGGCCGTTAAACCAAAGGGATCAAGTTTGTCGAGCTGTAACTTGGTCCATTCGCTTTTCGCGTCCGCTTCCTTGCCTTGTTGCATCAAGCTCAAAATTAAATGAAATTGGAATCGCGGCTCAGCTGGTTGTTTGGCGATCGCCGAGCGGAATACTTGTTCGGCTTCTACCAACTTGCCCGCTTTCAGCAAGACGACGCCTTTGGTATCGAGCAACTCGGGGACTTGTCCGGCGAGATCAATCGCTTGTTCGATTGGCAAGATTCCTTCAAACTCCCTGCCGGGAACTTCCGAAAACGCCATCGCCAAATTGTTCAATGTGCGAACACGCAGCGGTTCGATCTCTTGAGCCCGCTGGTAAAGATCAATGGCGGTGGCGAAATCATTGCGTTGCAAACGCAAGGTGGCGACGCTCTCCAACAATGGCGCGTTTTGATCGAATTCCTGGATTGCTTGCTCCAAGATTTCTCGGTAAGTCGGGTTGCGTTCCAATTCGGGCTGACTCAGCATTAATTCGCAGAGCAACATGGCGGAGCGGGCATCGCGATGTAATTCGAAATGACTGGCCGCCAACACCGCGGCCTCAGTCGCTCGATCTAGCTGTACCAACGTGATGACATAGTTGGAGAGCAATTCGGAATTTTGCTCGTACGCTCGCTGGAACCAGTCCAGCCCTTCCTCGGTAAAGCCAAGTTTGATCAGTGACGCGCCAGCGATCGAGGCGACGTTACTGTTATCAACCTCGCCGTTGCTCCCCGCGCTATCGACCCATTGATTGATAATTTGAGGTGCGTTTTTCTGGTCGCCAATTTTCTGAGCATAGCGAATGCTAATCTCCAGGGAGGCAAGGCCACCCTGCTCGGTATTCTTCAGCAATTCCGATA
>CAZHTX010000348.1:0-2274 GCA_964535475.1 uncultured Pirellulaceae bacterium | reverse complement strand
TTTGGCCAGGTCTTCGGAAGTCCCACGTTGCAGTAGGAAATCGGCGTAGCGATAAATGTCGATTCCCACCGGTGGGTTCTTGCTAGTGAGTGCGTCATACAGTTGGCGAATCTCATCCCCCAGTTCCGCGAGCGGCGGAGAAGTCATATCCGCAGTGGTGATATCTGCAGGCTGATTCTGTTTATCGTCTGCACTCTTCGTGGCTTGGGCCGCGAGCAAGGTTTCTAATTGGCGACGTCGGATTGCCGCGAGCACGCGTGCGGCATCGTCGCTGCGAGGATTCCGCTCTTGGATGATTTCTCGCAAAATCGTAGCCGCTTGATCTTGTTGCTTTATTTGCCCACGCGTACCGAGCAAAATCGCGTACAGAAATCGATTGATTTCTTTGCTTTCGCTAGCGTTCTGTAGCAGCTGCTCGATTTCGCCCCAATTGATGTCGCCGCCATCGCGCGCCACCAAGGCTTGCGCCAATTGATTTCGCAACATGGCGTTTTGGGGATCACGTTGCTGAGCCAGGCGCAGAGCGGCTACTTCGTCTTCGCTTCGCTTTAGTTCGCGAAACAGGGCTGCCAGCGCGAGTTGCGTGCGGCTGGATGGGCGGAGCTCATCGGCCTTCTTCAGCAGCGGCAGGGCCGCATCGTAATCCTTGAGCGCCAACAAGGCTTGACTGCCAAGCATCAAACGCTCGTATTCCGGCAACGAGCTATTCGCCAATTTATCAATTTCCGCACGGATTGCGGCTTCATCCCGACTCGCGATGGTGACGGCCATGCTGGCCGAGACTACGGAGCTGCGATTGGCTCCAGCGTTCGACGCGGCCAGTTCGACCGCTTGGCGAGCTTGTTGGAGTAACTCCGCGCTTGAGTCGGCCATGCTGGGCTGAGTGGCCGCTTGCGCCGCGGTGCGAGCAAAAACGATCTGCGCGACGGCGTCATTGGGACTTTGATCGGCCGCCTGCCGAGCCACGTCCACACTGCGTTGATAATCGCCTTGCCGTAAAGCCAGCCCGATGCGAGCTGAGGCATACTGCTCCAGTGGTTGCCCCGTGGCGGCGGCTGTGGCGCGAATGTCATCATCGACTTCGGATTCTCGCCCCAACAATACCAACTGCTGCCACAATTGCGTTCTTGTTTGAATTCGGCGGTCACCGGCTTCGATGCCACGACGAAGATAATCGACCGCTCGCCCTGGCTGCCCTTCGATCGCTAACAACCAGCCTTCCAATGAGATCGCTTCGCCCCATTGGGGACGGAGGGTAAGTAGCTCCTTCAGAGTCCGCCTAGCTTCCCGCAGCTTGGCGTCATCTCGTTTCACTGCGGTGGCCTGACTACGCATTTCGTCAATCAACCGTGTAATCTGCAGAAAGCGCCAGCGAGACCCGGTGTCTCCCTCTTTTTCTTTGAGCTCATTTTCCCACTTTAAAGACAACCGCTTGGGTGAATTGAGCTCGCTGTTCTGTTGGAACGCTGGTGAATCTGACGGCAATTGTCGTGCCAGCCGAGCTAACAGGAAATCAATGGAGAGTGATCGTATCTCGGCCGGGATTTTTAACAGTGTTTGGTAGGCGAGTTCTGGTTGTGAACCGCGAAGCGCGTAAGAGGCGGCCAGCCCGTACATCTCAGCTGCTTCGCGTTTTTCCGCGGGCTTGCTTTGCGATTCCGCAAATGCAATCAACCTGTTTGCCGCGGCCAACAGATTCCCTTGGCTAGCCTCGATCCGGGCCTGCACTGCGGCTGCAACCATGGAGTTTCCGCCGAACAAGGTAGCGAGTCGATCGAAAGCCTGTTTCGATTCGTCTGTGCGGCCCAGCAGGGCGAATCGCTCCGCCGCAAAAGCTTGAATTAACTGGTCATTTGGGTGCTGACGGGCTAGCGTTGCAATGGGTTCCACGATCGCCGCAGACTGCCAATACTGGGTTGCGTCGGTTCCGGCTGGTGGAAGCAAAACTGTGGCAATTTCTAGTCGGGCGATCGCCTGGCTCGTCTCCGGATTGAGACGACTCGCGGTTGTTTGCTGTTCCTGGGCGTCACCGTCACCTTCCTCTTGTTGATTCGACAGCTCGGCACTGGCGGCCAAGAATTCCTTAATCACATCAGCATGTTGGTTACGAACATCGCGGATTGCGACGCGCACCCCGCTGAAGTCCTGACGCGAAGCTGGGAGTCTCGCTTGGTCGTTTAACTGGGCTTCGATGGAGGCAATTTGGATCCCTAAGGAATTAGAATTCCCGGCCATTCGCCATTGTTCTAACGATTGGTTTTGGTCGCCTGCGCG
>CAZHTX010000347.1:0-6331 GCA_964535475.1 uncultured Pirellulaceae bacterium | reverse complement strand
CGGTATAGCTGCGGCCCACCGCCGTGCCATCAGGATAAGTATACCCGGTCAACTGCCCTGCGGCATTGTAAGAAATCGTCGTCGTGTAGGTTTGACCGGAAATTGTCAGCGCCTCGGTCGATTTTCTCCCGGCGGAATCGTACGTGTAGGTGAGGGTGATGAATTCCAACATGCCTTCTATACCGAAAATACAGGCTGGAAGCCTATTTCACGGCCGTCGGCCGCGTCAGCGATCGAGAAGCTGACTTCACCCTCCCCGTTGATCGAGACGCGGGCACTGCCGGGCACATCCGTGCTGAATGTGATTCCGGCTCCGCCGTTGGCCTACGTGGCGGCGAGTTTGGTAAGGGCTGCGGAAAGAGAAACATTGGCCGAGCCGATCAGCCGGGCCACACGTATCAGGGACAGGCCCCGCTGATTTGGCTTGCGCGTGGGCGGCGGGGCCGGATTTTTGGCTGGCGGTGCGAGCGGCTAAACGACTAACGAATCGTTTTCTCATCCGTCGCGGCGGCCTGCTGGCGTTTCCCGTTCGGCTTGACGATTTCTTGAAAGTGCAGCGAGTTGGCCAACTGGGCATCAGAACCGGCAAACGTTTCCACGCGACTCGACTCGAGCGAGAAAGTGGCCCCCAGCCGCCGGCCTTGATCATCACTGAACTGCAGAAACACCCACTGCACGGGAACGTCTTGAACTTGCCCCAACACGGCCACTCGCAAAGTTCGCAGCTCGCCCCCGTTGAGTCCCTCTTCAGCTTCTAAAAACTCACCGAACTGTTTGCCCAACGAACGCTTGATCTCAGCCTGAAAACCTTCCAGCGTCAATTGCTGGCCCGGTTTCATGTTCGTCAGCGGTCGCAGATCGCACTGGGCGATGGCTTGATCATCCACAACCATTCGCAAGGTGGTCAAACCGGGCGCGTCGTTAACGACTCTCCAGGGACGGTCGAGAAACGCGTTAAAGCCGGTCGCCTCGCTGTCGACTTTCACCAACATTCGCTGCCTGGGGATCGCCTCCGTCAGATCGATCGAACTCGGCTCGCGATTGGCGTTCGCCTTTTCCAGCGGCTGACGGATTAATTTCAGCGTGGCGGCCACCTCGAAACCTGGCTTGGCAACACCAATTTCTCGTTGCTCGCGGAGCGCCACGGCAAACCAGGTAATCGCTTTGCTGCGACGATCAAAGGTAATCTTGCCAGCCAAATCAAGCACCGTGGGCACTCCCGTAACGGCCGCGTCGAGACGCCCTTGCAATTGCAATTTGACTTCCTTGGCATCGACCGACATCACCTCGCCCACGACGGTCGTTTTCTGCACCGCATCCAGATTGAACAGCCGTGCCAAAGATTCGGCGTCGGGCGACCAAGTCCCACCAGCACGCACGGTGCCGGTCGGTAAAGCGTGGTTGATCGCCAACGAATTAATTGGCGTCTGCAACAGATCAAGCTCGTCATGGGTCAAGAAAGTGCGTTCGCTGTAGATCACTTCCGGACCATTCGCCCGCCGCGCCACCACCCGCCGAGCATCCATCCGAATCGCCTGCTTGATCGGATTGTCGCCGATCACAGCGTCGCTGCTCGCTTCGTAATAATAACGATTCGCTCCGTCCGCTTGCCCGCTCGCACCGTAAGCGATCCGTTCCTCAAAATCGATGATCGACTTACCCTTCAGCGGCAACGTGCGGGCCTGCTTTTTCGACAGCACCGGGTCCTTCGGCAAGTGGACGTTGCCATTCACCTCCAGTTCCATCCGCACGCGATACAGCTCACCGCTAGCAGGCTCTAACTTGACCCCCGCCGGATCGGCCGCCATTGCCTCGGGGAAGCATTGCCCCGTGGCGGCGAAAGTCGCAAGCCCGGCGAGGGAAGTGACGCGTAAAAACTGACGGCGATCATGATGGCGAGACATATCGTCGAGCTTTGGCTGGAAGAAATCATCGTTAGCAAACAGTCGGACACTGTCTGCTTCGACCATTTCAACCGTTAAACTTGACAGAATCGCGCTCGGGAGAGCCTCACGTGATTCTGGTGTTGCGTCAGCAGCGCCGCCGATTGACTCCGCCTCAACTATTGCGGCCGCAAATTACTCGGCCGCAATACAGAACAAATGTCGCTCGCCGCGAATGAACAACTGATTGTCGACCGGCGCGGGAGTCGCGTCGACAGTTTCCCCAACGGAATTTATCGCCACCACGTCCAGCGCATTGGCATCCTTGATCACCACGGTCGTCCCGTTACGATCAGTCAAGTAAACAAACCCGTTAGCCTCCACCGGCGAGGCATAGATCATGTCCAGATCACGGATCCGCTCAGCAGCGTAGTGCGGCTTACCAGTCGCCGCGTCAACGCAAGTCAAAATACCCGACTTGCCTTTGAAGAAATACAACCGGCCCTTGCTCAGCAGCGGCGAAGGAATGTCGGGCGTATCGCGATCCAACGTCCAGCTCACGTGCTCGCTCCCCTCGATGTCGCCGCGACCGTCAGGCCGAAAAGCGCCCATGAACGAACCCCGAAAGCCGCTCCCCACAAACACCAAGCCATCAGCCGCCACCGCCGAAGCTGCCGGTCGATCGGTCTGCCCACCACAGCGCCACAACTCGGCCCCCGTTGCCAAGTCATAACCCCGCGCACAAGTCTGCCCATTCATCACAATTTGCGACTGGCCCTGATGCTCGATGATTAACGGCGTTGCCCAACAAGTCGGCTCATCACGCTTTGTTTGCCAAATCGTTGCGCCGCTCTTTTTGTCCAACGCGTACAAATACGACTGACCCTCATGGTCCCACGGCAATATCAACTTGTCGCCGGCCAACGTCGGCGAGCTTCCCTCGCCAAAACCGTTGCGAGCTCGCATTTTCTCAAAATCATTCCGCTGCCACACCAGCTCACCGGCCAACGTGTAACAGTAGACACCGCGTGACCCAAAGCTGACATAGAGATACTCGCCGTCGGTGCAAGGTGATGCGGAGGCAAATCCGTTGGTTGAATGCGTCCCCTCGTGAGGAACCGACTCGGTGGCCACCTGCTTCCAGACCAAAGCCCCCGTGTCACGGTCATAACAGTGGACCTCAAAACGGTGCTTACTCAACGCCTCTCCACCGCCGCGTCCTCCCAGGAATCCCCCCCGGCGTCTCCCGCCGGCTTGTTGCCGTCCACCAGCTGCCCCTGCTTCCGCTTGCCCTGCGCCAGACGCCGCTGCTCCCGCGACTTTGACCGCCGTGACGACGAACACCTGATTTTCCCATATCACCGGAGAGCCGGAACCCGCACCGGGGATCGCCACTTTCCATTTCACATTTTCGGTATCCGACCAAGTCGTTGGCGGCGTGGCACCGGGAGCCGTGCCGTTGCCGGTTGGACCTCGCCAATGGGCCCAATTGTCCGCATTCGCCGACTGCACGCAGAGCGGCAAAGTGGCAGCGATTAGAATTGTGAGCTTGAGATAGTGCATACAATGACGCATCAGCTGTGTCCCCAGGAGAAGATCAAGCGGAAAATTGCAGAGAAAAAAGTTCGCTGGCAGGCGCGGTGCCTGCCCAGAAAAACCCCGCCAACCGTAAATAGTACCGGACACCACTAATCGTACCGGTTCCCCGTGTCCACGACAAACAGGCTGCCACGAACGGCCGCGAATGGCCGAGTCAAACCAACGAGCCGAACCATCGACTCAAACAGCAGGCCCGGATTACGAACAACCAGAGTTTGCCGCTACCGCCGGACTTCCCCCGTTGCCATTGGCGTCCCCTTGCGGAACACTATAGACAAGCTGTAACAACGGCAACGCACCCCGTGCTGCCAAACTTGGCGGCACGACCTGAAAGCCTTCACGCAAAACTGTTTCCTCACCTACTTGACCGGATGCCAAAGAGTGACCGCCCCCGACAGAGCGCGCTCGTTACCCGCTGACCAGCGAATCGTGATCACTGGAATCGGCTTAACAGCACCAAATGGAAACAACTGGGGCGATTATCGCGCGGCCTTGCTCGCTGGCCGCAGCGGGGTTCAGCCGTACGAAATTCGCTATTTCGGGAAAACGCTCGCCGGCATCTGCGACTTTCCCGCTAGTAAATACCAAGCTAGACGAGAGATTCGCCGGGGCACCCGCGCCGGCAGCGTGGGCATTTATGTCGCTCAGGAGGCGATTGCCCACTCGGGGATCGATTTTGAAAACTTCGATCGCTCCCGCATCGGCATCTACATTGGTGTTACCGAGCACGGCAACGTGGAGACGGAAAACGAAATCCACGAAATCAAAGGCTACGACTACAACACCGATTATTGGTCGCACCACCACAACCCCCGCACGGTGGCGAATAATCCAGCTGGTGAAATTGCCTTGAATCTGAGCATCACCGGCCCGCACTACACCATCGGGGCCGCCTGCGCGGCGGGCAACGCTGGCATCATCCAAGGTGCTCAGATGCTGCGGCTCGGTGAATGCGACTTGGCACTCGCCGGCGGAACCAGCGAGAGCATCCACACCTTCGGTATCTTCGCCAGTTTCAACAGCCAGGGGGCCCTGGCATCCGGCGATGATCCTGCGCGAGCTTCTCGCCCCTTCGACCGCGACCGCAATGGCATCGTGGTCGCCGAAGGGGGCTGCGTCTACGTGCTGGAAAGACTCAGTGACGCACAAGCTCGCGGGGCTGTCATCTACGGGGAGCTGATCGGCTATGCCATGAATACTGATGCCACCGACTTCGTGCTGCCAAATCCCGAGCGCCAAGCTCAATGCGTCGACATGGCACTGCAGCGCGCGGGGCTCGAAGCGGAACAAATCGACATCGTCAGCACCCACGCCACCGGCACCTCCAGTGGCGACTCCCAAGAATGTGCGGCCCTCCGCACCGTCTTCGGGAATTGCAAAACAGTTCACTTTAACAACACGAAAAGCTACATTGGTCACGCCATGGGGGCCGCCGGCGCGCTCGAGCTGGCGGGAAACCTGCCCGCCTTCAACGACCTCGTCTGTCACCCCACGATCAACGTCGATAACCTCGACCCCGACTGTGATCTGCCTGGACTCGTGCTCAACACCCCCCGGGAACTCAAACAAGTTGACTACATACTCAACAACTCGTTTGGCATGTTGGGGATCAATTCCGTTGTCATCATCGGCAGGCCCACATAGGGGGACCGACTGTGCAATCCAAGCTAGCGCCAACCCCCAATTTACCGATCCGTTGTATGGAGTTTGCAAAAGTTCACACGATTCTTCCCCCGCACCCCCTTGGGCGCCTCGGAAATCGTGACTCCTTCGGTTAAAACTAAGGTTGCTTTGTTGGCAACCGCACTCCGTTACCCCATCGCTGTCGATCGGGTAGACAGAGCCGTTCTCCGATTTTTTGGTTTCCGCTAAGGAACAGGGCCAGATGACCCCCGCTGAAATTCGTGAAGAAATCATCGACATTCTCGAAGATATTGCTCCCGACGAGGACCTCAGCGAGCTGACCGACGAGGTCGCTTTTCGCGAACAACTCGAGCTCGATAGCATGGATTTCTTGGATATCGTCATGGAACTCCGGAAACGCCATCGTATCCAGATCCCTGAGGAAGAATACACGCACCTCGCCAGCATGCATTCGACGGTGACGTATCTGGAACCCAAGATGAAGGACATCGTTCGTAGCTAACGTGTACGATACGATCATCATTGGCGCTGGGATGAGTGGTTTAGCGGCCGGGATACGCCTTGCGCATTTCGACCAGCGGGTCTGCATCCTCGAAAAACACTACACCATCGGCGGACTCAACTCGTTCTACCGAACCGCCGGACGTGATTTTGATGTCGGCCTCCACGCCGTGACAAATTACGCCGAACCGGGAACGCGACGTGGCCCCCTGGCCAAACTGCTCCGCCAACTGCGGCTCCGTTGGGATGATTTTCAACTCCGCCCGCAAATCGGCTCCTCCATCCGCTTTACCGATGCCGAACTCGATTTCGACAACGATATCGCGCTGCTCGAATCGGAAATCACCGCCAAGTTCCCCGGCCAAATCGACGGTTTCCGCCGACTCATCGCGGATCTGCTGGACTACGATGACCTGGCCGGAGACAACCCCGCCTTCCTTCGCTCGTCCCGCGAAGCGCTACGCGACTATATCTCCGATCCGTTGCTAGCCGAAATGCTGCTCTGCCCGTTAATGTGGTACGGCAACGCGCGACAGCAAGATATGGATTTCGGACAATTTTGCATCATGTTTCGCGCCTGTTATCTGGAAGGCTTCGGGCGTCCCTTTAAAGGCGTGCGATTAATCCTCAAGCACTTGGTCCGCAAATTTCGCGGCTTGGGTGGCGAACTGAAACTCCGCAGCGGCGTGGCGACTATCAAAGTC
>CAZHTX010000346.1:3663-6397 GCA_964535475.1 uncultured Pirellulaceae bacterium | reverse complement strand
GAACCGAACCCGTCGCGCCCAACAAACGGTGGCTAGCGCCAAAACCGCTAACGGTGGCTAGCGTCAAAACCGCTAACGGTGGCTAGCGCCAAAACCGCTAACAGGTAACAGTGGGGCGATTAACCAGTTAAACTAGGCGAACAGTAACTTTACCCCGTTGCCGCCCATCAACTTGAGAAACTCCTCCGCATGCTTTCCTCCGCTCGCTGGTTTCAATCGACGACGCTCGCCTGCTTTATCACCAGCTGCTTGCTAACGGTCACCCTTGCTAACGCCCAGGATGCAAGCAAACAAGATTCAGCACTCAACGAACCCGCATCTCCTGGACTTGGCACCTGGGTGCAACGTTTCAAGGCGGATCGGGACGCTCTGGAGTTCAAGTATCGCGAACCTTTGTCGCCGGAAAAGAAAAACCGGCTGGTCGCTTTCTATCGCGCCTATCAGGCCGATCTGAAACGGATCGACCCCAGTCAGCTCGATGTCGCTGCCGCGGTCGATTATGCCTTGATGGAAAACGAACTGACTTACCAACTGGCGATTGCCAAACTGGAAGCGGAGCGTGACACGCTCGCCATGTTTTGGTTACCTGGCGTTGATTCCCTAGTGGAAATGCTCGAACAGCACGAACGCCTGCACACGATCGACGCCAAGGCGGCCGCGGAACTGATGGTCGACGTTCGCGAGCAATTGGCCGCGGCGGCCAGCGCCGGCCAGCGTCAAGTTTCAGTGGAACAAGCCATCGCCGCGGTCCGCGCGGCCGAGGCTCTGCAGACACTGCAACGTCGCTTGGCCGCGATGCACAGATTCTACACTGGTTATGACCCGCTCTATTCTTGGTGGTGCAACGTGCCCTACGAACAGTTGGTCAAACAACTCGAGCAGTCACGCGAGGCGATCCGCAAAGCTGGCGGTGATGACAACGACCCCGACAAGATCATCGGCCAACCGATTGGCGAAGCGGCGATGGCGATCGAACTGCAGCACGAACTGATTCCCTACTCGCCCGCCGAGTTGATCAAGATTGCCGAGCGCGAGTTTCGTTGGTGTGACGAACAAATGCTGGCCGCCTCACGCGAATAGGGCTTTGGCGATGACTGGCGAGCCGCCATGGAAGCTGTCAAAGAGCGTCACGTCGCACCGGGCCAGCAACCGGCCATGATTCGCGATTTGGCCGAGGAGGCGGTCACTTTTCTTCGCGACCGCAACCTGGTAACCATCCCGCCGTTGGCTGCGGAGGTTTGGCGGATGGAAATGATGACCCCGGCGCGGCAACGCCTGAATCCCTTTTTCCTTGGTGGCGATACCATCATCGTCTCGTATCCCACCGATACGATGACGCATGAAGAAAAACTGATGAGCATGCGGGGCAACAACGAGCACTTTGCCCGCGCCACGGTCCATCATGAATTGATTCCCGGACACCACTTGCAATGGTTCATGATGGAGCGATACCGACCGTACCGCAAAGTGTTCGAAACACCGTTTTGGATTGAAGGCTGGGCACTCTACTGGGAAATGCTGCTCTGGGACAAAGGCTTCGCACGCTCCCCCGAAGACCGGATTGGGATGCTGTTCTGGAGAAAGCACCGTTGCGCTCGGATCGTATTTTCGCTCGGCTATCAACTCGGCCGCATGACTCCCGAAGAGTGCGTTGATTACTTAGTCGATCGCGTCGGCCACGAACGGCTCAACGCGGCCGCCGAGGTCCGCCGCAGCGTGATGGGTGGCTACAGCGCGCTCTATCAGGCGGCCTACATGCTGGGCGGTTTGCAACTGCGTGGGCTTCGCCAAGAGTTAGTAGACAGTGGCAAGATGAGCGAAGTGGATTTTCACGACGCGATCCTCCGCGAAGGCCCGATCCCCATCACCATGGTCCGCGCCATGCTGACGAACACCCCGCCCGATCGCGCCAACCTAAACAGCTGGCGATTCGCCGACTGAGCATGATCGTCGATCTTCGATAGCTGCTCAGGCGGCGAAATGCGCATTCGGCAAGGGTTACCGAGTTACAAGGGTTACCGAGTTACTTTTGGCTTTCCTCTGTTTCCGGTTCGAGCAGATCGAGACCGAAGTTCTCGCCCTTGTCGACCGCGCGGACTCCGACCGCCATCCACTCGGGCTCAGCGGCACCCTTGAGGTAATGATCGAAGAATTGCTGCATGCGGATAGCGAAATCGCGTCGATTTGCATCCCCCATTACCCAGTGCGGATTGCCGTTGTAATTCAACAACCAGGCTGGTCTTTCCAATCGCCGCAACGCTACAAACAGCTCGATACCTTGATACCAGGGAACCGCTCCGTCGTCATCATTGTGTAAGATCAACAGCGGGGTGTTGATCTTGTCAGCAAAAAACAGGGGCGAATTGGCAATGTATTTTTCCCTCGCCGCCCATAGGTCCTCGCCAATCCGGCTTTGAGTCCGCTCATATTGAAACATGCGGCTCATCCCACTCGCCCAACGAATTCCTCCGTAGGCGCTGGTCATGTTACTAACCGGCGCACCCGACTCGGCACAGGCGAACATGTCGGTTTGAGTGACCAGATAAGCTGTCTGATAGCCTCCCCAACTGTGTCCCTGCATGCCGATGCGGTCTTTATCGACAAACCCCTGGCCGATCAAATGCTCGACACCTGGGAGAATCGCGTTGGCAGCACTTGGCCCTGGATCGCCGGTCTTGTAGGGAATATCTGGAATGAAGACCAAGTAACCACGGCTGACATAAAAGCTGTGGCA
>CAZHTX010000346.1:1369-3563 GCA_964535475.1 uncultured Pirellulaceae bacterium | reverse complement strand
CGGTTGCGCCGGATCAATCGCTAACTGTTCACGATCCAAGGTAAGGTAGCGAAAACGAATATTATCCTTACGCCCGACACCAGCGGTGAGACAAACGGGCTCTGTTTTCCCCAGCGGATCAAGCTGCCAAATGTCAAAACGGTCATAAACTAAGCATGCTCGATCGTCAGTTAGCCAACCTGCCATTCCGTAGGCGCTGGGTAAATTGGGGGTGTCGTGCAGTTCATCTTGCAGCGGAAAGCGAATGCCCTTGCTGATTTCTACCGGCTCATCATCAGGATTTCGCGTGGTTTTGGAAAACCATTTACGTTGCTCCCCATCAAACCAAGTCATAAACTTTCCGGAAGGTGACAACGAGACGTTCCATTTAACCTTTTCCAGCACAAGTTGATGTTTGCCCGTATCGAGGTTGATCAGATAGGCGTCTTGATAACCTGGTATATCCCAAGACAACATGCGTAGATATTTCTGATTGGTATTGGCAACTGCAAGTTTCGCAGGAGAGCGATAATCAATGTTGACGTAGGGAACATCCCGAGTCGTCAGTTGAACAATTTTCTTGGGCACCACGTTATACACAGCACGATAATCGCGACGACGATCAGCCTCCGCACGTAACAATTGTTGAGGCTGCAATTGGGGATCGCGCCAATGCCAAATATCGAGCTTGGCTTGCTCATCGTCATCCTCGTCCTCGGCATCGCCTCCCTTGGCTGCCAAGGCGCGCGCTGCGGCCACTTCGACGGGGACGGGAGCGGTGTCGAAATAAAGTCGTCGTCCATCCTGGGAAAAGCGTTGACTTGAGTTAGGAGAAACCCACCAGCCCGCGGGCACTCCTTTTTCACCCTCTTTAACAATCCGCTTCGCCTGCTTACCGTTAGCCGCCCACAAGTAGACGCACCAGGAGGGATCTTCCACTTGATAGTCGTCTTTGTTGGTGATGAACGCCAAGTGCGAACCATCCTCGGTGAAGGCCATGTTCTTGTATTCACCCGTTCCCGCCGCAATCGTTAAATGCTGCATGGAATCAAGTTTCAACACATGCACGGCATCGCTCGGCTGGCTGTTCGAGTGCGGCTCCTTTTCCTCCTCCACAACCGAAGTCGAGAAGGCAAGGGTCTTGCCGTTCTTCGAAAACAGGTAGGAGACCACCGCTGGGAAGACCTGGCGTGTGCCGGCGGTAAGATTGATCAACATTAAGGGCGTACCTGCCGCTTTATCTTTCTTCTCAGTCTCATCTTTCTTAGTTGCTACCTCCTTGGCCTCAGTCTCCTTACCCTCAGCCTTCGCTTCTTCCTTTGTTTGAGGTTGCTGCTCAGCAGGTTCCAGCTCGCCTCGCTCGCGAGCCAATTGCTCACGACTCTTTAACTTCAGCGGTGCTTCGGGGCGACGCAAACCTTCGCCAGTCACCTCATATGTTTCCCGCGAGCCGAGTGTTTTTTCGGACAGCTCGCCGTCCCCGGCAGGTTTCTCCAGCAAACAGGCGACCCAGTTGCCATTCTCTTCCGGAATGGAAAAAGAGCGGACGTTTTCCACGGTGCGAATCGCACCCGTTTCCAGTTCGAGAATTTGCAATTTTGGCTTTGGTAGTTCGGCCGAGTTCTTTTTCTCTTTGCGAAGCTGCTTGAGCAATTTTCGTTCGGGCGTGATTCGATAGACCGCGTAACGGCTGTCGGCGGTCAGCTGCACGCCCGCGGCGCGCTGAATCACATACTCGCTGGCCGTTGCTAGGTTCTGTATGTGCAGCGTTGCCTCGCCGTCAATGCTGCCACTCTGGACTCCATAGACAACCCACTTGCCATCTGGCGACAAGGCAGATTGCGACATCGTATTCCACAAGTCGTAATCGCGGTGTTCCAGCGGTCGCCGCGAAATGTCTTGAGCGTGCAGGCTGGTAGCCAATAATGCTAAGATTATCGCCCCTAAAACAGGGGCCAGCGCAAGTGCGCGGAGAACCTCAACTCGGTCAAACTTCATCGATGCAGATCCTCAGAGTTTCAAAAGTGAACTCTTCGAGGATAATTGCTCACCGGGGGGAAGGATACTTCGCAGAAAAAATTTCATCAGCCGCCACGCGTTAGTGTGCGGTTTCCATCAGCCGCCTCGCGCCAGCGTGCGGTTTTCTGCGTTGTGCTGTTTCGTGAGAACCGCAGGCTGGCGCCAGGCGGCTGATCAGCCGCAACGCGCCAGCGTG
>CAZHTX010000346.1:0-1269 GCA_964535475.1 uncultured Pirellulaceae bacterium | reverse complement strand
TTCCCTGCGTCGTGCTGTTTCGTGAGAACCGCAGGCTGGCGCCAGGCGGCTGATCAGCCGCAACGCGCCAGCGTGCGGTTTTCTGCGTTGTACTGTTTCGTGAGAACCGCAGGCTGGCGCCAGGCGGTTGATGAGAACCGCAGGCTGGCGCCAGGCGGCTGATGGGAACCGCAGGCTGGCGCCAGGCGGCTGATGGGAACCGCAGGCTGGCGCCAGGCGGCTGATCAACCGCAGGCTGTCGCCGGGCGGCTGATGGGAACCGCAGGCTGGCGCCAGGCGGCTTAGTCGAGGAAATCGTCGAGGCGACGACGAATAAGTCTCGCCCAGCGGGCGTAGCCGGCGCGATTGAGATGTAGCTGGTCGTCGCGAAAAAACTCGGTCCGTGGTTGCCCGCTGGCATCGAGGAAATACTCAGCCGTGGGGATAAAGTGCGTGTTAGTTTCAGTGAACGCGACTTCGCGAAGCACGGCATTGACTTGGCGAATCTGTGGCCAAGCTTGAAAACGACTCTGCGACGGTGTGACCTCAACGATGAAAAGCTGCGCGTCTGGCTGATGGCCGCGAGCCACAGCGATGATGGAACGGACCAGTTTCTCGAGTTCGTCGAGCGGCGTGTCGTTGTCTCCGCCGGTGACGTCATTAGCCACAAACATTACCATCGCGCGAAATTGATGTGGCTCAATCAACTGCCGAGCAAACACCGACAAATCGGTATATCGCGCGCCACCGTAACCACGTTTAATAGCCGGGTAGGGCGCCATATCCTCAGCGACAGTTTCCCACAAGCGAATACTGCTGCTGCCGATATAGAGCACGCTATCCGGGTTCGTTGTCTCCGCATCGTTCAAGGCCGTTAACTTGTCGATGTCAGCTTGCCAACGCGCTTCCGCCTTAGCCCGGTATTTGTCGCTGGGCTCGTCGGCTTGACAAACTATTGGATCGCAAACCAGAGGCCCGCAAACCGTTGTCCCGCCGAGCAGGCAGAGCATGAGTGATAATTTGCGGAGTAAAGCACCGTCACCCCAGATGGTTGAAGAGTTACCGTTGGACATGCAAGGAACCATTGAGGATCTGATAGCTAGATTGTGGTGGGAGGTGCGATTGTTTTTAAACGTTTGACTTTTGGTCGCCGTGCTTTGCGAGCTCTGGCGGGAATTAGATCTCGCATTGCCTCGAGTCGGCCGAAGCATAGCAAGCGATCGCCCGCTTCTAATTCTCGTGAATGTTTGGGATTGGGAATAACCGAGGTGCCACGCTGTAAGGTCAGCA
>CAZHTX010000345.1:0-6440 GCA_964535475.1 uncultured Pirellulaceae bacterium | reverse complement strand
CGATTCCGGGGACAAAACCGACCGGCTGAAGCCGGGACACCAGCGCATGCTGGTGCATAGCCTTTGGGTGATTCCGGGGACAAAACCGGCCGGCTGAAGCCGGGACACCAGCGCTACGCAAAATCAAATCACGCGAGACTTGGACTATTTTAAAATCTTGTCGGGAAATGCTCGCCTGTGGCTGCTAAATTGCTTACGATTAGGGCGATTGCGAGTCTTTTTCAGACTTAGGTACTTGTTCAAGTCAATACAAAAAGGTTGATAAAAAATGCGTAATTTGCTTCGCACGGTGGTCGCCGCCTGCATGCTATCCCCCGCGGCATACGCTCAAGAGGAAGCGGGAAATCCCCCGGCAGATCAAAAAGTTTCGATCCAGCAGCAGATCATGGAAATGATCCGCTCCGGCGACTTGGAAGCGGCTGCTAAGGCGGTGCAAGCGGTTGATGACGAGCAGACGGCGATGATGCTGCGCCAGCAAATGGTTAGCGGATTCCTGCGAAAAGGTGACTACGCCGGCGCCTACGGGCTGTCATCCGAACTGGCCGAGGATATTTTCGCGAAAGATCTCTCGGAAGGCGGCTCGGCGGCGCTGACCAGCAGCTTGAGCATGATGTCGATGCTGGCACCCCGCGTTGGCAAAGCCGACGAAGCCATGGCCATGATCAATAAGTCGCTGGAAAAGTTTGCTGGCGATGATGGTGATGAAGAAGCTTACATGGCTGTAGCCTCCGTCAAAGTGCGTTTGCTGCAATCAACCGGGCAACGCGAAGAAGCTAACACCCTGGCCAGCGAACTGCTGGAAAAAACCCGGGCTAAACATGTCGCCGATGATGCCGCCTCGACTCGCAGCCTGATCGATGCCTTGACGTTAGCCTCCAACGCGGCAACCAATCCCGAGGCAGCAGCTAGCCTCTCGAAAGAAGCTTTGATCCTGGCCGACGAAATGGTGGCGGCCAACCCGCAAGATGTGAACGTCATTTCCCGGTACGCCTCGCTGGCCATCAATCGCGTCTCCAGTTTGGCTCGCTCCGACGCCAAACAGGCGGAAGAAGCACTAACCGAATTGCGTGATAAATTCGCCGCGATTTCCGCCGATTCCGACGCCGGTGCGAAGGTTTTAGAACGCTACAACCAATCGCTGGAAAGTATCAAGAGCACGATCGAAGCGGAACGTAAACTGGCAACGCTGGTTGGTTCGGAAGCCCCCGAGATCGATGCGGAATATTGGGTCAACGGCAATGGCATGACCGCCGAAGACCTCAAAGGTAAAGTCGTGCTGCTCGATTTCTGGGCCGTCTGGTGCGGTCCCTGCATCGCCACCTTCCCGCACCTCCGCGAGTGGCAAGAAGAATTCGGCGAGCAAGGTTTCCAAGTCGTGGGAGTCACTCGCAAGTACAACTACAGTTGGGATGAGGAAGCTGGACGCGCGAGCCGTGCGGAAGGTGAAAACAGCGACGCGGAAGAAAGCGCCATGCTGGAAAAATTCCTCGCCCACCACGAACTCAAGCACCCCACGATCGTGACGCCGCAAGATAGCACGATGCAACAAGAATACGCCGTGCGGGGCATTCCCCACGCCGTGTTGGTAGATCGTGAAGGCAAAATCCAGATGATCAAGGTCGGCTCGGGCGACGCCAACGCGAAAGCGCTGCACGACAAGATCGTCGAACTGCTGGGGAACTGAGCCGAGCATGACTATGTTAGGATCCGCTGGGTGGTTATTGTGTGAGCATGGAAATATCACATGAACTTGCCGAGCGGATCCTGCAACTGGTCCACTCGCCCGAATATCGCCCCGTCAAACCACGTCAAATCGCGGTCCAACTGCAAGTACCTCCGGATGATTTCCGCGAGGTACGCCGGACCATTAAATGGCTGGTTTTACAAGGGCAATTGCTCTACGCGGGCAACCACTTAGTCCTCAGCCCCGAACAGGCCAGCGGCGAACCCGACAGGATTCGCGGTAATTTTCGCCTTGCTGCTGGCGGTTTTGGCTTTGTTCGCCCCAACACGGGGCACACCGCCGCCGAGTCGCCGGAGGATATTTTCATCCCTCCCGGTGCGACCGCCGGAGCACTAAACAACGACTTGGTTGAAATCCGACTTCGCGATGGCAACTCGTCGCGTTCCGGTTCCGAAGGCGTTGTCATTAAGATTCTGGAGCGAGCTCGCCGGCAATTCACCGGCACCTTCCAAGCTCGCAGCGGGGGTGGCGGCGTTGCCTACCTGGACGGCATTCCCTACGACCAGCCGGTCTCGCTCGGAGACGTGCGCGGCTTGCCCGTAACCAACGAAGACAAGGTGTTTGTCGAGCTGGTCGAGTTTCCCGACGCCACGGGCCAGGGAGGTGAGGGGGTCATCCTGGAAGTGCTGGGGAGCAGCAAAAACCCGGCGATCGACACGTTGACGGTAATGCGGCAGTATGGACTGCCCGACGCGTTTCCCGAAGCGGTGATCGACAACGCGCGGCAACAAGCCGACCAGTTTGATGACACCAATTGGCAAGGTCGCCGCGACTTGACCGAGCAATTGACGCTGACGATCGACCCCCATGACGCGCGTGATTTCGACGACGCTATCTCGTTGCGACATCAAGAAGGGCGCTGGACGCTGTGGGTCCACATCGCCGACGTCACCAGCTTTGTCCCGCCCGGCAGCGCGCTGGACAACGAAGCGCGAAACCGAGCCACCAGCGTCTATCTGCCCGACCGGGTGATCCCGATGCTGCCGGAGATCATCAGCAACCACTTGGCCAGCCTGCAGCCGCAACAAGTCCGCTTTGCCAAGACGGTCGAACTGGAAATGCTCGACGACGGCACGGTAACCTCCACCGAGGTTTACAACAGCGTGATCCGCTCGGACATGCGGTTGAGTTACGAGCAAGTCGATCGCTTTCTGGAAAATCGCCAAACGCACGTGGAAAAGTGGGGCGAACCACTCTGCCAATTGCTGGGCTGGATGCACCAGTTGGCGATGACCCTCCGCAAGGCGCGGCTGGAGCGTGGTTCGCTGACGATGGATTTCCCAGAGATCAAACTGAACCTCGACAAGCTGGGGAAAGTCAGGGGAGCTTATTTAGTTGAGAACACCGAAAGCCACCAGCTGATTGAGGAGTTCATGCTGGCTGCCAACCAAGCGGTGGCGACTTGGCTGAACGACCTGGAGCTGAAATTTCTCCGCCGCATCCATCCGCCACCCGACCGCCGCAAGCTGCGACAACTCAGCCGCTTTGTCAGCGACTTGGGCATCAAAGTTGATAACGTCGAAAGCCGCTTTGAAATTCAAGCCGTGCTCGATTCGGTGGCTGGCAAACCGCTCGAGTCGGCCGTCAATTTTGCCGTCCTCAAAGCGATGAACAAGGCGGTCTACGCACCCCAAGATGATGGCCATTATGCGCTCGACATGCGGCACTACTGCCATTTCACCAGCCCCATTCGTCGCTATCCCGACCTCACCATCCACCGCTTGGTGCAGAGGATCATCGACAAAGCCAGCACCCCCGACGAACCGCTGGCGGCTCTCGTGCAACTGGGACACCACTGCAGCGACCAAGAGCGCAACGCCGAACAAGCCGAACGCGAATTGGTCCAGCTAAAGTTGCTGCACCATCTCAAAAAGCACATCGGCGAAACCATGGACGCGGTGATCAGCCGCGTCTTTCCCGAAGGATTTAACGCCCGCTGCGTGAAACTGCCCGTCGATGGCTTTGTCGACATCACCACGCTGCCCAAAGACAAATATCAATTCGAGCAGCGGGGGCAGATGATTGTCGGCTTCCGAGCGGGCAACCAATTCCGGCTCGGCGATCCGCTGACCGTCCGCATTGCCAAAGTCGACATGCGAGAACGCCAACTTTTTTTGGAAGTGGTGAAGAATCACGCTATCCGAAACGAACCGGCCGCCAAAGCACCAGCGGCGAAAAAGAAGAAGTCAAAAAAATCATGCACTCCGAAACATAAACAACGTCGCAAAAAACGCTAACGCGAGGGTCAGCTCCCGCTCTCATAACACCCACTTTCACACCTTGAGTAACGACAATGAAACTCGCGACGATGAAACTCGCCCCTTGTTTGTCGCTCCTCGGCTTGGCCAGTTGGCTGTGCTTTTCAATCGCAGCCGTTGAATTCCAAACAGCAGCAGCCGAAGAGCCAGCGGCAACCGACCAGCAAACAGCAAGCCAGCAAACAGCAAGCTCGATCCTGGCCGCGGGAGCCGAACTGCAGTTGCTCAGCGACCAGTTTAAATTCACCGAAGGTCCCACGACCGATGCGGCTGGAAACGTTTACTTTACCGACCAGCCCAACGATGCGATCCACATGTGGACCACCGACGGTACGCTGCAAACGTTCCTACAACCTGCTGGACGCTCCAACGGTTTGTACTTTGATGCCGACGGATTGCTGTGGGCTTGTGCTGATGCAAAGAACCAGTTGTGGTCCATCGATGCGGAGGGGCAACATCGCGTGTGGGTGGACGCCTTTGAGGACAAATTGCTCAACGGCCCCAACGACCTCTGGATTCACTCCGGAGGCGCAATTTATTTCACCGATCCGTTTTACAAACGACCTTACTGGGATCCCACTCGCGGTCCGTCTGCCCAGCCGAGCGAAGCCGTTTATCGACTCAGTGCGGCTCGCGACAAAGTTGTTAAAGTGGCTGACGACTTCCGGCGTCCCAACGGTATCATCGGGGACGCCGCTGGCAAATTGTTGTACGTGGCCGACATCGGTGCTGGAAAGACTTACCGATTTACCATTGCCGACGACGGCAGCCTGACCGAGCGGACGCTGTTCTGTTCCGCCGGCAGCGATGGGATGACGATCGACAACTTGGGAAACGTGTACCTGACCGGCGGTGCGGGGGTAACGGTTTATGACCCGACCGGCAAACAGTTGGAAGTGATTGCCGTTCCCCAGCGTTGGACCGCCAACGTGACCTTCGGTGGCCCCGATCGCGACACCCTGTTCATCACCGCGGGAACCAGT
The DNA here is from genome assembly GCA_964535475.1 of uncultured Pirellulaceae bacterium. Lineage (GTDB taxonomy): Bacteria > Planctomycetota > Planctomycetia > Pirellulales > Pirellulaceae > Laterigemmans. The sequence continues at coordinate 1,455 of CAZHTX010000345.1, read as the reverse complement.
CTATATTCGATAAAAACACGCGTGAAAGGGCTCTAACGCCCGAGCGTTTTCCCGCGTAGAATAGTCCCCCGCAATAGGCTTACGGCGAGTATTGCGATTCCTTAGAACCTATTCGGAAACCCAAAAGAACCGCGGCTAGCGCCAAAGCGGCTAATGGTTTTCGGATAGATTCTTAAGCCTGTGCTCTTTCAGCCATTTCAGACCTCAGCCATTTCAGACCCCATGTTAAATCGCGTCAGTCGTCATATCACGCAACCCAAGAGTCAAGGTGCATCCCAGGCCATGTTGTATGGCACCGGCATGACGCCTGAAGATATGGCCAAGGGGCAAGTCGGCATTGGCAGCATGTGGTACGAGGGCAATACCTGCAATATGCACTTGCTGAACCTCGCCAAAGAGGTCAAACGGGGCGTACACGAGGCCGGCTTGGTGGGCATGCGATTCAACACCATCGGCGTCTCCGATGGAATTTCGATGGGCACGCCGGGGATGAGTTTTTCGTTGCAGAGCCGCGATTTAATCGCCGACTCGATCGAGACCATCATGGGTGCCCAGTGGTATGACGCCCTGATCGCGCTGCCTGGTTGTGACAAAAATATGCCCGGTTGTTTGATCGCGATGGGACGTCTCAACCGCCCTGCCCTGATGGTTTACGGGGGCACGATTCGCGCGGGCCACGTGGGTGAGAAGAAACTTGACATCGTTAGCGCTTTCCAGTGCTACGGCCAGTACTTGGCGGGTGAAATCAGCGACGAAGAACGTGAGGAGATTGTCCGCAACAGCATCCCCGGAGCGGGTGCTTGCGGTGGTATGTATACCGCCAACACGATGGCGACGGCGATCGAAGCACTGGGGATGGCCCTCCCCTACTCGGCCAGCATCCCGGCTGAGTCACCGGAAAAGATCGAAGAATGCCGACGGGCGGGTGCGGCGATTCGCCAGTTGCTCGAGCGCGATCTCAAACCGCGGGACATCATGACCCGGGAAGCGTTCGAGAACGCGATGGTGGTTGTGATTGCCCTCGGCGGTAGCACCAATGCTGTGCTGCACCTGCTGGCCATGGCCCGCAGCGTCGACATCTCGCTGACCCTCGATGACTTCCAAAAAGTGTCCGATCGCGTCCCCTTCCTGGCTGACCTGAAGCCCAGCGGTACCTTTGTGCAGGAAGACCTGCACTCGGTGGGAGGTACTCCGGCGGTGATGAAATATCTCTTGGCCGAAGGGCTGATGACGGGGGACTGCATGACCGTCACCGGCCGCACGTTGGCGGAGAATCTGGCCGAGTTGCCAGGACTGAAAACGGGACAAACGATCGTTCGCCCCGTGCAGAATCCCATCAAGGAATCGGGCCACATTCGCATCCTTCGCGGCTCACTGGCCCCGGAAGGTGCGGTCGCCAAAATCACCGGCAAAGAAGGACTTCGCTTTTCCGGGCCCGCCAAAGTTTACGATAGC
>CAZHTX010000344.1:4671-6442 GCA_964535475.1 uncultured Pirellulaceae bacterium | reverse complement strand
AAACCAACCCAACCATTGCTGATCCTCCCGATTTGCGATTGGTGCCCCGCGATGCAGATAGCATGGGGGACCTATGATGAAGCCTCAGCCGATTTACGCCACGATGCGTCCGACACCCGCGATTGAACGAGCGAATGTTATGCGGCAACCGTTTGGCTCGAGGGCCTGCGTGGTCATGATGCTGGTCAGCACGCTTGCCTGCGGTACGTTGGGATGCCAACGCTTCAATCCAGGACTGGCGAATCAACCCCCAGGGTTCTCTTCGCAACCGAGTACCGCGCCGCCAAGTCATTATCCAACTCAGACGACGTCAGCGCAAGCCGATCCAGCGCAAGCCAATCCAACGCAAGCCGATCCGGCTCAGTCAGCTCCCGCTGCAGCCGCCTTCGCTGCCCGCCCGACACCAGATGGCCGCATGGCGAATGAGCTAATCGTGCGCGGACAGGATGACGCCGGCAGCTTTGAATTACCTCCGTTGGACGATACGCCCGCCGATGGTAGCCGACACACTCGCGAGCCGCTGCCGGTCAGCGGACAGCCCGCTGCGACGGTTGCTCAAAATCCACCAACCGGCTATCCGAATGTGCCAGCCCCACTGCCGGCGCCGCCGGGGGCGGGAAGCGGCCAAGCGTTACCGCCTCCACCAGCCGGTGCAGCTTACAATTATGAGACCTTACCGCAGATTACCGATGAATCACTCAATGCCGGCGGGCAAATTGGTGAACCCTTTGCATATACACCTCTGACCCGCACGGCGGACATTATCGTCAACGGCTTTCCGGCTCGCACGGGTCGGATCATGTTTGGTGGTGCCGTCAACAGCGACGCCGGTGTGAATGGTCAAATCACGATCGAAGAACGCAACTTTGATATCACTCGCTTTCCCGGCTCCTTTCAGGACTTGGTCAGTGGGACTGCTTTTCGCGGTGCCGGTCAGACCTTCCGGCTGGAGGCCGTGCCTGGCAACCTGTTTAAACGCTATACGGTGAACTTTACGGAACCCTTCCTGTTCGGATACTTACCGATCAGTTTGTCAGTGTCGGGTTTTCTTTTCGATCGACGTTATCAAGACTGGGATGAAGAGCGACTCGGTGGCCGGCTCAGTTTGGGCTACCGTATCACTCCCGACTTGTCGATCTCCGGGGCATCCGCGGCGAGCGAGTGAAGGTTCGCCAGCCCCGCGTTGGCACCGTGCAAGCATTGAACGACGTCTTGGGAGAAAACGAAATTTACTCGTGGCAAACCCAATTGACACACGACACGCGAAATAGCCCGTTTGCTCCCAGCGAAGGGCACTATTTCGAAGTCACGTATGAACAAGCTTTTGGGGACTACGATTTTGCTCGCACGGAACTCTCGTTCAACCGCTACTTCCTGGTTCGCCAACGTGCCGACCGCTCGGGGCGCCAAACCTTAACCATGGGACTGAATGCCGGCTTCAGTGGCGAAGATACACCGATCTTTGAAAATTTCTTCGCCGGGGGTTACACGACACTTCGCGGATTCGAGTTTCGCGGTGCCAGTCCAACTCAGGATACTGTCCAAGTCGGTGGTCGATTTAAATTCCTCGGCACGGTCGAATATATGTTTCCCCTGACGGCGGACGATATGCTTCGAGGCGTCGTCTTCCTAGATTACGGTACCGTCGAGCGGGATATCGAAATGAATCAGGAAAACTTCCGCGTTGCCCCCGGATTCGGCGTCCGAGTTGCCGTGCCGGCGCTGGGGCCAGCCCCCCTCGCGTTCGACTTTGCCTTTCCCGTTGCGGAGG
>CAZHTX010000344.1:0-4661 GCA_964535475.1 uncultured Pirellulaceae bacterium | reverse complement strand
ACGGCGACGAAAAGCAAGCCTTCAGCTTCTTCATGGGGCTCAGTCGGCGAATGTAAACGCCAGCAAATCAACGGCGCCCTCGAATTCGACTGGTCGAATGGATATGATAGTAGCGGATGTGCCAGTCACGACTGGCGTTCGGGGGATGGGTGAATTTGTTCACCCTCCCAATAGCCATTTTGCTCCATCACACTTCAAATAAACTTAGGGATTTTTCCATGCGTTTCGTTGTCTATTTGGTGGCCGTTTTGGCCGCAGCGGGTATCGTTTATTTTGTCAGCAACACTGGTGAGCCTCAGGTTACTGATGCCGTTGCACCAGCCGAAGGTGCTGAGACTGCTGCGGAAGGTAGCCCAGGCGAGACCCAATTGGTCAGCCTCAAAGTGCCCGATATGCATTGTCCGGTCGCTTGTTACCCAGCAGTCAAGAAAACTCTGGAAGGCCAGACCGGTGTCTCGGGAGTCGATTTGGCCGAGCAGTCCGAAGAGGGAATTATTGACAACCCAGTCGTGCTGATCAAAACGGCACCTGGATTCGATCTCGATCAAGCCCTCGCGGCCCTCGATGCAGCCGGGTTCAGCAAGTCGACCGTGACGGAATAGTCTCCTGTCAAATTTACGCTCAAATCCGCTGCCAAGTTTGTTGTTTGCAAATTCGGATCTGCTGGACACTGGCGGCACAAATCCCGACGCGGTAAAGCGACGGGGCATGCTACTGGTCGGTCACGGCACACGTGATGCCGCAGGGACAAGCCAGTTTTTTGAGCTCGCCGATCGCTTGCGACATTACCTAGTGAGCTCCGGCTTTGAAGTCCCCGTGCAACCTTGTTTGCTGGAATTTCAATCACCCACGATTGCCGAGGGGTGGCGAAATTTAGTGCAACAAGGTGTGCGTCACATCGAAGTCTCACCATTATTGCTATTCGCTGCGGGACATGCTCGCGAGGATATCCCTGCGGAGATTGCCAAGTGCGCGGCAGCCGATCCACACGTAACCTGGTCGCTCGCTCGGCCGCTCTCCCGCCACCGCGAGATTGTCGAATTGGTCTGCGAGCGAATCACGCAAGCCTTGGCGACTCGTATGCAAGCCATTGGGAATCAGCGATCACTCGGCGATTGGACTTTGGTGATGGTGGGACGCGGCAGTCGTGATCCCTGTGCCAGCGCTGACATGCGACTGCTCAGTGAAGTGGTCGGTTACCGGCTGGGAAGATCGTGTGCTCACACCGCTTTTTATGCGATGGCTGAACCCCGCTTGCCGGCTGTTTTAGAGTCGTTGGCCGGACAGCCTGGTCGACAGCTGATCGTCTATCCACATCTGCTCTTTGCCGGGCGACTTTACCAGGCGATTTGCGATCAGGTGGCTGAGTTTGCTGGGCAGAATCCGCAAGTCGGTGTGACAGTGGCAAACTATTTAGGTCCGCAACGCCAAGTTGCCGCTGCCATTTGGGCCCGCACGTCGGGATGCCGCGTCGGGGTTGATCAATTGCCTTCCGTCGGGGTGAATTCCGCAAAGACTGGAAGGTGAGGCGATAGTTCTTCGGCTTCGGCGGGGGACAATGCTAAGACTTTGACGAAGTCGATCACCCCACCATGGCCCAGATACTCCGTTGTCGTCTTGCGCGGTGAGATCAAGTTGCTGAGTTGATAACGACCGAAAATATCTGTCGGTGTGCCGAGCACAGCCGGGTTGCAAGCTTTACCGCCAAGATGGTTCGCCAGTTGACGATCATCGGCCGCCAACATCCCCGCCAACAACAGGTCATCCTCGTTGCGCCCATCTTCGGCAACCGCCGCCATAATGTTTGCCAACAACGGAATTTCGCGAGCGGCTCGATCGGAATCGATTCGCATGTTGACCAACGAGAACGTCCAAGCCCGCGAGGTGGGGACTTGGCGAACCCGAAACCAGCCGACCAACGGATCATAGGAAACCATGTCCTGAGGATCCGCCACCGTGTAGAGTTGCCCACGGTCCGTTTCGATACGCTCCGTATCAAATAGAAACGCATACTGTTCGCTCAGCATTCCCGGGTCGCTGCCCGAGACGGCAATGTGCGGACCGACTGCAGGTCCGAGGAGAAAGTCATAGCGGCTACCGTCACGATTGATCTGCTCAACCATGCGCGGCAGCAAATCACGTTGTCGTCCAGTCAATTGCTGCAGCGCGATCACGTCAAATTCGCGCACGACCAAGCACAGCCAATCCATCACGTGCGACTTTGCTAATTTTTGCCGATCAAACCCTGCCAGAGCCCAGCTACCAATTCGGACCGGACCGATCTTCGACTGCAACGCGGCATCCGAACTCGCTTCCTCACCCACCTCGTCGTCGACAACTTCGCTGGTTGACCGAAACGTGGTTTCGTTGCTTTCGCGGTCTGCTGGGGGATTGTTCGCGGCGTCGCTATCACTTGGTCCCAACGTCGCAGGCGAATGCAACGGAGGTCGAGTTGAAGCGAGTGTCGAGGGAATGCCTTGGACGTTGCCCGCAAGCGCACGGCGTGCATCTTCCCCAGCTCGGCGATCCCAGACACCGCCGAACAGCTCGCTGCCACGACCGCGCGAACTCACCTCGTCAGCCGGATTGCGAGGCCGAACAGCAACGGCATCCAAGCCGGCAATTTCATAATTGCGCATAAAAAACCAGCCGCCGCCACAAACGGCAAGCACCAGCAACGCTTTCCAAATTGGGTTTCCCAAGGTTCGTTCACTCCGCTAGCGACCAGCACGATAGCGATCGTTTCCGTGCAGAGACGATCAGCAATTATCGGTTCGGCCGCATTGCGGCTGCAAGCTGAGGAATTCTCGACGCGCTCCGCGAGAGGCTAGACTCCAGCGCCGGAATATCGCGATGATAGCGGTCACACGGCGAACCGAAAGCAGACTCACAGACTCACACGCAAGCAGACTACCAAGCCAAGAAGCGGCGGATCAGTTCGATGCCAGGTTCGGTTAAGAAACTTTCTGGATGGAACTGCCAGCCCTCTAATTTGTGAACCCGATGACGTACCCCCATGATCTGATGCTGGCCGCCCGTTTCAGTCCAGGCACTGACGATTAGCTCTGCAGGCAGCGACTCCGGTTCGATCACCAAGCTATGGTAGCGAGTCGCCACGAAGGGAGAATCGATGCCCTGAAAAAGTCCGCCGTTGTCGTGAGAAATTTGGTCGGTCTTGCCGTGCATTAATTGCGGCGCCCGGACGATGCGGCCCCCCAGTGCTTGACCGATCGATTGATGGCCGAGGCAAACCCCCAGCAGCGGAATCTTGCCCGCAAAACGTCGCACCACTTCCACGCTAACGCCCGCTTCGTTCGGCGTGCACGGCCCCGGGGAAATAATGATCCGCTGCGGATTTAAGGCAGCCAACTGATCCGCCGTCAGCTCGTCGTTGCGAACCACGCGGATATCGGCATGGGCGTCGATTTCACCCATGCGTTGGACCAAATTATAGGTAAAGGAGTCGTAGTTATCGACAACAACAATCATCGGATAAACGTCCCAGAGACGGGTTGGCAGTGTGCGGACTGGTGGCTTCGCACGTTGCGTGCGGCTTCCAAACGGACTGTGCCGAGGTTGCCATAACGGCGCACGGAGACACTTTAGACTCCGGGCCGATTTTTTCCCAGTGACCACCTGAATTCGCTACAATAAACGCTCTTTGGCTAGACGCACCCTTGGGCGTATAATCGGAACTCGGCAGCTCGCAAACGGCGAGGCCGATCAAGTCCTCGATGGGCTGTGAACTGGCAAAGAAGAAGGTCGCGAAATTAGGAGTCAAGCTCGCTAGGCGCGAGATTTTAATTACGCTGGAATGGGCACCGTGGTGCTCTTCACGCCTTTTCGCACAGTGCGGCTGACACTCGTTCAAATATTATCGCCTCAGGAATTACCCAGTGCTTTCGGTTCGCCCTAGAGTCGCAGAGTTATCATTCAGTTTGCTCGGTCGATCCTTGCATCCCGAGTTGTACGCAATGCACAAGTCGCGACGCGTGGAACGCAGTGGATACGAGGCTAAATTGGATATTACCAACTCCGGACACGTCATCACCTGGATTGGTTCAGGTCAAATTTTGACGGAGGTCTGCGCCTCGGCGCGGCAACCGCTGCCGGCGCGTCGCCAATTGGTCTGCGAACGTATCCGCGGCGCTGGTTCGCAAGAACACGAATGCCGTGGTGGGGCAACCTATCGCAGTCAATATCAGCTAGAGTCGGTGACGGCGGAATTGTTTTGGAGCTTGCAAAAACAACTCTTCTCAGGTCCCGCCCCCGAAGGCTTGGTGCATCGCTTTGACTCCAGCGGCCGCCTGGCTCTCGGCGCTTTTAGCTATATCCATATCGAAACCCGCGCCCGCTCCATGATGATTCAAGCCATCCACACGTTTCCCGATGACTATGCGATCTTTAAAGTCGAATCGGTTTTCACGCTGCCCAACCAAGCAAAGTCATAAGAACCGTTAGCCGTTTCGGCGCTAGCCACGGTTCCGTTAGCCGTTTTGGCACTAGCCACGGTTCCGTTAGCCGTTTTGGCACTAGCCACGGTTCCCGTTAGCCGTTTTGGCACTAGCCATGGTTCCCGTTAGCCGTTTTGGCGCTAGCCACGGTTCCGCTAACCCGACCGAATCGCGCGTGCAATAAAACGGTGGCTAGCGCCAAAACCG
>CAZHTX010000343.1:0-6471 GCA_964535475.1 uncultured Pirellulaceae bacterium | reverse complement strand
CCCGTAATCACCAAAACAAGTTGTGATGTCGAATAAGTCCTGTTTACGTGCTTAGGTAGCCAGCTTACTCAGTAGGTTGGGGCCCGCAAACGCGGTTTCTTCCCGACTCTTTTGCTCGATACAACAACTGATCGGCTTGTTCGATCAGTCCGACGGCGGACGGCTCCAGGGCGTGATCGAGGCAGGCCACTCCAAAACTGGCTGAAATCGCTAACGGCCCGACCGACGTGGCAAACGGCTGGCTGACCAATACCAGGCGACAGCGCTCGGCGATCTCCAAGGCTTCGCTTTGCTCCGTGCCGCAGAGCAAGATGCAGAACTCTTCCCCGCCAAACCTGGCCAGCATGTCATCTTCACGCAGCGCCGACATGATTCTGGTGGCGAACTCTCTCAGTACTTCATCTCCGGCCAAATGGCCGTGGGTGTCATTGGTCTGTTTAAAATGATCAATGTCTAACATCATCAAGGACAACGGAGCTTGTTGCCGCAGGGCTCGGGCCATCTCGCGATGCATCGCGTCGAGCAGATAACGTTTGTTAAAAGTGCCAGTCAGGGCATCCCGCGTTAGCGCACCGTAGACTGTTTCGTGGTACTGCGATTCAATGCTGCCGGCCGAGAGAAAGCGAAATAGGAAACTGCCGATGCGAATCGTGTCGCCCGAGTTCAACAATTGTTCGCGGACCGAATTGCCGTTGACCAGCGTGCCGTTTACCAGCGTGCCGTTGGTGCTGTCCAAATCGCGGATTTTGTAACCCTGTTCGGTTTGGCGAATCTCAGCGTGATGCCGGGAAACGCTGGCATCGGCCAGTACCATATCGGCCTTAATGTCTCGGCCCAGTTGTAAGACTTCTTGCTCAATCAGCACCATCCCATCGACGATATCGGGAGGATAGATTTGCACCAAACAGGACTGGTTGTTGGTGTTTTCGTCAGGTGGTGCATCGGCCGCTTGTTTTACCGTAGCATCGATTTCTGGATCGACCTCGGCAAGCTGATCGCTGAGCTTCGAGAAATTAACGCTAGTCTCGCTGATTGATAGCATGTCGGGAGTCATCGCGGATTCAGGGCTTGCGAGTATTCAATAACAGAGTTCGCTTGTCTTAATCGTGGGATTCGCATTGTGGTGCATTGGTTACGTCTGGGACTGAATGCGGCAAAATCACGCTCATGGATCGCTGCTTGTGATGATCATTATGAAGTTGGCGATTGTTCAGGGGCCCGCCGGGGGTACCAATTTAGCCAGTTCGGCGCGCGCATTTGCCAGCGCTTCGATTTGTTCGGGGCGTTGTGCTCCGTCTCGCAGCCAGTTTTCCAAATCAGCGATCAGCTGGGACCACTGCGCGATCGCTTGTTGATTCTGGCCCTGTTGTTGATACCAGGCAGCGACTTTGGCCTGGGCGATCTGGCTGAGTTGCTGGTCACTCCAATGCCCTTTGTGAACGACGAGCCAGCGGGCTTGTTCGATCATCGTTTGCAGTGCCGTTTGGTCCGCAGTTCGGCCGGACTGATCCTCTAAAATCGCTAGCTCCAGACGCACCGCAGTGGCTGCGACGCGAAAGGCGAGCTGTCGCGTTGGCATGTCTGGATTGGTATGTTCCCGCAGAAATTGCTGCCGCAACCATTCGCGATGCGGGACCGCTCGGGCGACTGTTTGTTCGTCGCCAGCCAACAGCCAGCGACCGATCAACAGCTCGATTTGCGCCAAGCGAACTTGGGCGGGGGCGACTTTGGTTAGGCTTTGCGAGGTAAGTTGGGCGAGCAAATTATCACTGGCTTGGTAGTGCTGGCCCGCTTCGTTCGGTTGATCGGTGAGCCGATATAGGTCGCCCAACCTCAGCAAACACATTGCCCGTTGATAGGCTTCCAGTGGGAGCAAGGTATCATCCGCCGGCAGATAATCGCCAGTTGTCGCCGGCGGGTTGGCAATCAATTGTTGATAGTCGGCGATCGCCCGTTTCAGCAAATCGAGTTGCATCGGCTGCAGGGCGTGGTGAGGATTCCAATAACCACTCAAGTCGGCCAACCAGGAATCGGTCACTTGACGAGCTTCGGACAAACGGGTGACTGCTTCCGCATGGGCAGCTTGGGCGGCTTGTCGGGCTGCCTGTTCGCGACCGTGGGCTTGGTGGATCAGGCCGCTAAATACTAGCGAAGCGAGCAGTAAAATGAACAAGCAACTGGCCAAACAGACGCTCAGCGCGCGATGGTGTCGCACCCAGCGAGTGGTGCGATCAAGCCACGATTCGCGGTGCACCGAAACGTGTTCCCCGCTGATGAATGCCCGCACGTCGTCAGCCATTTGCAGGGCCGACCTATAGCGTGCCGCTGGCTCGGTCGCCATTGCGGTTGCCACGATGGTGGCCAACGGTTTGGGTGTCGTGGGTTGAGCTTGCGAGAGTGGCGTGTGGATTCCGCTGCGAGCGCGTTGCAGGATTTCTTGCGTCGAGAATGCATGGTGCGGGTGACGACCGGCAATGATTTCGTAGAGCATCACCCCCAAGGCAAAGATGTCGGCGCGATGATCGATCGCGTCATGCCGACCAGCAGCCTGTTCGGGAGCCATGTAAGCGGGTGTGCCACAAATCGCGTCAATGATTCCTCGCGGCCGGGGCGGTTGATTGGAGCTTGATGCATCACAGGAGTTCAGCGGGTTGAACTCCCGGGCCAGTCCCCAGTCGAGCACGATGGTCTCACCAAACTCTCCGGCCATCACGTTCGCCGGCTTTAGATCGCGATGGATGATGCCTCGCGAGTGGGCATAGCCGACTGCGTTACAGACGTCGACAAAGCGATCGAGGAGGGGCGTGATCGCGCGTTGCAAATCGATCGCCCGGGGAGGCTTCGCACCGGTTGGTAACGTAGCGTGTTGGTGGCGAATTTGGTCCCGAAAAGTGCCACCTTCAAGCAGTTTCATCACATAGTAGGGCTTACCATGGGAAGCGTTTTCCAAAGCGTGCACCGGGACAACGCCCGGGTGTTGGAGTTGGCTGGTGATCTTGGCTTCGTGCAAAAATTGCTGCAGAGTTTCGGGGCCGATCTGTGCCGTGTCACGAATGCGTTTGAGAGCGACCTCGCGGCCCAATTGTTGGTCGCGTGCCCGTTCGACCACCCCCCAGCCGCCGCGTCCCAGCTCTTCGACAAACTGATACCGCTGTTCCGGGCTGGTCCGCTGGAATACTTCGGGAGTCTGCTGTGTCGCTTTGGCGTGGTCGCCCAGTGCCAACGTTTCAGCTTGTGCGGGCTCGGCTTGTTGGGGCACGATCATGCGTAGGTTCAAATGGAGATGGGAGCCGGCAATTTTTCTTAAAAGTAGCTCGTTAAAACCACACTTTCGCGAGCTGAGCATGCTGGATTTCAGAAAGCCGAAGAGAACTCCAGAGACGGCGTGAGAAAATATAGGGTTTATCGGAAAGGTAGCGACCGGGAGGATTAGCCGGGGGTCCCAGCTTGGCCCTGAGCGGGCGATCGGCTAATCTGTGCAACCATAATAGTTGTCAGAGATGGGACGATTTCTAACCCTTTGTAGGTGCGGTAAGCGGGATGGAATTGCTGGAAGATTTGCGATCGCGAGGCCTCATTCACCAAGCGACTGATGAAGCCGGTTTAGGGCAATTGTTGGCCTCCGGTCAGCAAACGGTGTACATCGGATTCGACCCCACGGCTGATAGCTTGCATGTCGGTTCGTTGATGCAACTGATGATGTTGCGTCGTTTTCAACGTGCTGGGCATCGGCCAATTGCTCTGGTCGGGGGTGCCACCGGGATGATTGGCGACCCCAGTGGTAAGAGTGAAGAACGTAACTTGCTTTCCAAAGAACAGTTGGAGCAAAACGTTAATGGTGTCGCCAACCAGATGCGACGGTTCCTCGACTTCAGCGGACCCAACGCGGCCACGCTGCTGAATAATTTGGATTGGATGCAAGGTTTTTCGTACCTGCAGTTTCTGCGGGACGTGGGCAAGAATTTTCCCATTGGTTTGATGCTGGGCAAGGAATCGGTTCGCTCCCGCTTGGAGAGCGAAGCGGGTTTGAGCTACACCGAGTTCAGCTACATGTTGCTGCAAGCATATGACTTTGTGCATTTGGCTCGCGAGCATGGTTGTCGGATTCAAGCCGGTGGCAGTGACCAGTGGGGCAACATCACGGCGGGAATTGACCTGGGGCGGCGGATGCTCGGTAGCCAGTTGTTTGGGTTGACGGCGCCGCTGTTGACCACCAGCGATGGTCGCAAGATGGGCAAGACCGAACAGGGAGCCATTTGGTTATCAGCCGAGCGGACCAGTCCTTACGCTTTCTATCAATACTGGATCAACGTCAGCGACAGCGACGTGATGCGTTGTATTAATTTTCTCACCGAGATTGAATTGGCGGAACGAGAAGCATTGGCCGCCGAGATCAGCACGAACGCCGCGGCCCGCACCGCTCAGAAACGGCTCGCGCAGTGGATGACCGAGTTGGTCCATGGCGAAGCCGGAGTGGCCACCGCGATCTGCGCCACGGAGATCTTTTTTGGTGGTGAGATTGATCAAATGGAAGATGCACAGCTGGGTGAGATCTTTGCCGACGTTCCCAGTTCCGCTTTGTCTCGTGATCAATTAGCGGGCGATGGCCTGAGCATCATCGAAGCGCTCTGCAAGGCCGGGTTAACCACTTCCAATGGCGACGCGCGGCGGACGATCAAGGAAGGGGGGGCGTACGTGAATAACCGACGAGTTGCCGACAACGAACGCCAGCTAACCGCAGCCGATTTGGCCAGCGAATCGATGATTGTGCTCAGGCGGGGCAAGAAGAAATACGCGTTACTTCGCTTTCAGTGAGACAGCCGCTGGGCGCTCATTTTGCCAGCGGGAAAATACCTTGCCGCGCGAGATAATCGATCACCTCGGCGGCGTACGCGTCAGGAGTTTTCCCCAGCGATCCGTCCAGGTGTAATTGGGGGTCGATGGGCGGTTCGTAAGGGTCGCTGATGCCGGTAAAGTTTTTGATTTGTCCGGCGCGAGCTTGCTGATAAAGGCCCTTCGGGTCGCGACGTTCGCATTCCTCCAGCGGCGTGTCCATGAAGACTTCGATGAAATCTTCGGGACGCCCCGCTGCTTCCAGGCACTGGCGAACTCGCTGGCGATCGCGGCGATAGGGACTGACGAAGGCGGTCAAGGTGATCACGCCGACCGCCGCGAATAACTCGGCGACCGCCCCGATGCGACGGATGTTCTCTTCGCGATCGACTGCGCCGAAGCCCAAGCCGAAACGTTGGGCAAACTCGGCTCCGTGCTCGTCGAGCAAACGATCTGGCCCGGCACACAGGCCGTGGCGAATATTGTCCCCGTCGAGCAAACAGGTAGCCGCGCCGGCGGCGTGCAAGATCGCGTCGACCGCATTGGCAACGGTGCTCTTGCCACAGCCGCTGAGCCCGGTGAACCACACCACGCAACCTCGTTGTCCGAGATTCGATTCCCGTTGTTCACGGCTGATTTGTTGCTCGTGCCACACGACTTGAGGTTTTTCAGAAGCGTTCACGATCTTTCCGAGCAAGGGTGTAAATTAAGAAAGTTCTAACAATGGTCTCCCAATGTCAATAAAATAGCAGCTGAGTTGCTGAGCGTCGTGCTCCCCCGCTCAGCTTTTCGTCGTTTCTCCGTTCGCCTTCTCCCAGTCCACCGACAAGCTTTATGAGAACTTTTATGGACTGGCTCGTGGGCAGGTCGTGGCTGGCAGTTGCGACGCTGTTAGTTTGCCAAATTTGCTTGCTGCCCGGCAGCGTGGTTGCCTGGGAACCACCGATCACGGCCCTCGCCGTGGCGGAAGATTCCAGCATTTGGGTGGGCTCTCAAGCAGGGCTCCGGCGGCTGGCTTGGCCCGGCTTGCAACCCGCCGCCGAGGATGGCACAGCCGAGGATGGCACAGCATTGAGCAGTGTCTTTGCTGGCGGCCCCTTTGCTGGCGGCCCCTTTGCTGGCAGTGTCGATGCCGATGAGAGTGCTGGCACGATTTCCGTGTTGCGGGTTTTGCCTGACAGATTGGTGCTAGCAGGTGGGCAGCCAGCCGAAGCGGGTTGGCTTGGCCATTATCGGTTGCCTGCCGCGGCGGGAACGTTGTCGTCAGCGGAAACATTGTCGTCAGTTGGTTGGCAAGGTTGGTCGGCCGGGGAGTCTTTGCTGGACACGGTGAGCGATCTTGCTTGGTCGCCGCAAGCAGCGGCCTGGGCTGTCGCCTGTTTGGACGGGGAAGCGTTGGTGGCGGGGGCTGACGGAGAGCGATTGACCCGCTTCGCCGGACATTCGGCTGGCGTGACGGCAATTGCGTGGGTCGACCAGCAGTTGATCGCCAGCGGTGGATTGGATCAGACGATTCGCGTTTGGCGGGCCGCCGACGGTGGTCTGGTGCGGACTTTGAATAACCATACGGCAGCCATCACGGCCATTCGGAAACGTCCTGGCCAGACGGGTTTACCGATGATTGCCTCAGCTGGTCGG
>CAZHTX010000342.1:0-6477 GCA_964535475.1 uncultured Pirellulaceae bacterium | reverse complement strand
CGCCTGGCCGAAGAAGCCCGCCTGGCCGAAGAAGCTCGTCTAGCCGAAGAAGCCCGTCTAGCCGAAGAAGCTCGTCTGGCTGAAGAAGCCCGTCTGGCCGAAGAAGCCCGCCTGGCTGAAGAAGCCCGTCTGGCCGAGGAAGCTCGCCTGGCCGAAGAAGCTCGCCTAGCCGAAGAAGCTCGCCTGGCCGAAGAAGCCCGTCTGGCCGAGGAAGCTCGCCTGGCTGAAGAAGCCCGTCTGGCCGAAGAAGCCCGGTTGGCAGAAGAAGCACATTTGGTTGAGCAGACTCGTCTCGCTGACGAAGCTCGCCTAGCCGAACAGGCGCGGCTGGCCAAGGAAAAGACGTTGCTTGAAGCTGCTCGGAACGCCATGGAGCATGCCTCCGCGGTAACCGACTCCGTTTCGGTGAGTGACACCAAAGCCAACTTTCATGCCGCGTGGGAAGTTGATCGGTTTGAGTTTGAATCGATTGTTTGGGACTTGAGCGTGGAAACCAGCCCGCTGTGGGAGGCTGCAGAGCAGTTGCAAGTTGCTTGCCAAGAAGGCTTACGCGTGATGGCAATCAGCAGCCCGGCGCGGGAACAGGGACGATCGACATTGGCGATCACTTTGGCTCGAATGTTAGCAGCCAGCGGCTTGAGCGTGGCCCTGATCGATGGTGATATCGACCGCCCGGCGATCGCCGAAAAACTCAGCATGGAAATCCGCTTGGGTTGGGGAGATGCGGTGCGAACAGGATTATCCTGCGAAGAAGTCGGCGTTCATTCGGTCGAAGATGGCTTTACCGTGTTGCCACTGGCGACTCCCGACAACGGGTTGGGGCTGCGACCGGACAGTAAAGCGACAGCCGGCATGATGGAGCAATTGAAAGCCGCTTTTGATTTAGTGATCATCGATTCGGCCAACGTCAACGTGATCGGTGGCTGGATTCCCGGTGCCGATTCGCCTTGTCAAATTGACGCCGCTTTGGTGATTCAGGATGCTCGCAGCGAAGACCCCGAAGCGATGCAAGCCTGCCTGCGAAGGCTGCACAAATTAGGTATCGAAAACATTGGCTTGGTTGAGAATTTCTCAGCCAGCTCTTCTTGAGCGGCAGGTTTCGTTCCTGCGGTTCACCTACGACCCGTTGCTCAACTCCCCAGGGAAGACTTCTACGATGTACGAACGACACTGGCACCTAAGTGGTCGACCTTTTGAAAATTGGTGTGATAGTCGTTTCTTTTTCCCTGCGGAAATCCACCAAACGGCGATGCTCAAGCTTCGCTATGGCGTGGAAAATCGTCGCGGCGCGTTGACGCTCTGCGGCGACAGCGGGATGGGCAAGTCGATGTTGGTCGATACGCTCGTGCAACAACTGCCCGAGGAAATCACCCCGATCACGCGAATGGTATTTCCTCGTTTAACGGGCGACCAACTGTTGGGTTATTTGGCGGAAGAGCTGACCGGCGAAGCGGCCGATCCCCAGCAAACACCGCTGCAGGCGTTGCGACAAATCGAACGCTGCCTGAACGAAAACATCGCCGCCGGGCAACACGCTTTGGTTGTCGTCGACGAAGCCCATCTGTTGACCAACCCCGATCAACTGGAGACGCTGCGTTTGTTGCTGAACATTCGTGGTGGTACCAGCACCGCGGAAGCCGCTTGGACGCTACTGCTGGTCGGCGATTCCACTTTGCTGGGATTGATCGAACGCAATCATGCTTTGGATCAAAGGATGTCGGTCAAGAGCCTGCTGGGACGCTTTACACTCGACCAAACCATTGATTACATCGGACACCGCTTGCAGTTGGTCGCGGGCGATGTCAGCCACATATTTACCAATCCGGCGTTGGAAGCTCTCCACATGCGAGCCGGCGGAATTCCCCGTCGCATCAATCGCTTGGGCGACTTGGCATTGATGGTGGGCTATGCCGAAGATCTTTCGGTCATTGACGCGCCGCAAATCGAAGCGGTGCACCAAGAACTGGTCTCAGTGGCCGCTTAGAACCTATCCGAAAACCATAAAAAAGGCCCGCGGCTACGCCGTCGGCTCACAGTTTTCGGATAGGTTCTTAACAACAACCCGGCCCACAGTTGCCCGCTGTTGTTTGCGGCCCAGTCGGTTCGTGGCCAGCAGCTTGCGAATCGGAAGGATGCATGCGAATAAAGCATTGCTGCAGGGGTGAACCGGCCAACTGGGCTGACTGCTGCGGACTAATGCTCGCCCGCTGCCCGCGAATAAACTCCTGCCCCGCATCGTCCATCACGGCGGCGAAGGGGCCCCGGTAGATTATCTCTTGTTGGTCATTGTCTTGTTCTGCGGTGGCATCCTCCTCGCTTGCCGGTTTGTAAGCAATCACGGTCATCGAGCGGAACTCGATTTCCTCCACTACTTGCCAAGGCTCCAATTGCAGTTCTGCGATTTCTAGATTGCGGAAACCGGCTGCGGAAAAGGCATCGAGAAAAGCGGTTTCCTCATAAGCACCGCTGATGCATCCGCTCCACAATTTTGCGTCGCGATGTAAAGCGAGGGGAACGGTTTGATTGCTGACGATGTCGCTGATCACCGCCCGCCCACCCGGTTTGAGCACGCGGAACAATTCGGCAAACATGGTCTGCTTGTCACGCGGGTCAACCAGATTTAACACACAGTTGCTGACGACCACATCCACGCTGGCATCTGGCACCAACGGTTGCTCATCACGCAAAGAATCGCAGTACGCTTCGAAAGCTTGCAAGTCACTTTCGCTGCGCAACGGATTCGCGCGGAGATGGGCGTCGACGGCGTCCCGATCGAGGGCTAAATCTTGAATCTTGGCTTTGTGAAATGCGACGTTGACATAGCCGATTTTCTCAGCGACTTGCGGGACGCTCGTGCGTGCCAACGCCAACATTTCGTCATTCATGTCGACCCCCAAAACGGAACCGCCTTCACCAACTATTTGAGCGGCAATGAAGCAGATTTTCCCGCCACCACTTCCCAAGTCCAAGACCGCTTCACCGGCACGCAGGTAACGCGAGGGATCGCCACATCCGTAGTCGCGTTGGAGCACCTCAGCGGGAATGGCTTGCAAATATGCCGGATCGTAATTGACTGGACAGCACAGCTCGGGTTGCAATTGTGTGGCTGCTTTACTGTATCGCTCCCGCACGGCCCGTTCGGGTGCCGCGTTGGCATCACGAGTGAGTGGCTGTGTGCCGATTTGGACTGGTTCGCTGGTACTCATGGAAGTTCTATTGCGACAAAAAAGTGGCGCGTGAGGGAAAAGAAAGGTCAGCCTAAGCTGCCCACAGCAGATTGACAACGGATTGTCAACTTTGCACAACTTTGCAGACAGCCTCCACGAGCAGCCTACCACGACAGCACATTAACATGCGGACAGGTCGGGCAATGTTCATTGAGTGCGGCAATACCGAACATTTAGCAGCTGATCACAACGCCGGCGTTCGATAAAGCAAAGTATAGTATCGATATCGGAGCAATAGCGTGAAGGAGCTCCTCGCAAACTGCCAACGGATGAATCAACTGATTACTCGCAGCTTGGAATAAGCGGTGCAAAGTAGCCACGACAATAACGTTGATGCCTGGATACCGGGAGAGGCGGAGAGCGGGCTTGATGGTCGTGCTGCATGGGCCAAGTGGGCGGCAGGCGTGTTAGTGCCCGCGTTGGCCATCAGTGGCATGGTGATTTTGGCGATCGCATGTTGGCAATTACAAGCCACGCTTCGCGGAGTCGCCAAGCTACAAACCGACTCAGCCATTCATCAAACCCTGGCGTCAACAGGTAGGCTGTTAATCGGCGGAGTCGAGCGAGCGACGGAACCGGCCATGGAGCGGGGACGCAAGTTGGCCGTCGACCCGGTGTTGAGGACCGCGCTTGAGAACGAAGATGCGGAACAGCTAACGAATGTGGCCAACACGGCATTGCTGAACGCGACCGAAATTGACGCTATCGCCATCTTTAACGACAAAGGCCGCATGCTGGCCATCAATACGGTTTACGCGAGCGGGCAACCGGTTCCGGCCGAACGAATCTCGCGGCTGATGTCGGTTGATTTTGGTCAACGTGAAATTGTCAAGTCTTGCTTACGCAACAATGCCCGCGATGAAGTGCTGGAGTTTCAAGCCAACTGCGATATTACGCCGGCCCTATTTGATAGCAACGGGCTGGCAATAGCTCATTCACTGCCGATATTCAGTGCTTCCGGCAAACGGCTCGGTGTGATCAGCACGAGATCGCGGTTCGAGCGAATCAGCAGTCAAATCGCGAACCAGGTGATCGCCGGCGGCGCTGGAACGCTGCATTTCGTCACCGATCGAGGTACCTTCTTTGATGAACAGATTGCAGCCGGGAAAACACCGCCGATGCCGGCCAAATGTTTAGCACCGTTAACAACGGTATTAGCCAACGGGGAAGTTGACAAGCTGACGGTCGAGCAGAATGGTTTTCTGCATGCCTTATTTAGAATGACCAAGTTAGCCACGCTCGAGCAAGGTGGCATTCAAGCGATGATCAGCGTGCCCACCGCCTGGGTCGAGCGGGAAGCAAAATTGGCCGCGATCATTCAAGCCGGCTGGCGAGCGGGCGGCGGACTCATGCTGATCGCTTTTTCGGGTTCCTTGGCGATGTTGTTGCGATTGCGGGAACAGCGCGTCAAATTAGAACGCATTGAGGTCGGTCAACGGGCCCTGCTGGATGTAATTCCCGACCTCATGTTTGTGCTTGATCGTTCCGGCCGATTTCTAGACTTTCGCGCGGGTGACGAAGGTTTACTGCTAATACCACCTGCTGATTTTATTGGCCGTCGCTGTGATGAGGTGTTACCGGGAGATTTAGGAAATAAGTTATTGGGCTCCATTGAGCAGACTTTCCATTCGAGTCATCCACTGGAGATTGAATATGAAGTTCCACACGAAGTAGGCAGTCGCGTTTTCGAGGCGCGCGTGATTTCCATGTCGGGAAATCGCGTCATGGTAATGTCCCGCGACGTCACCGAGCATCGCCGCCTGGAGCGGACGACGGCCGCCTCCGAGGCCCGCTATCGGGCTTTGTATGATGGTTCAAGAGATGCCGTGCTGACGATTGATGCGAATGGGTTTCTCGATTGCAACCTGGCGGCTTTGCAGATGTTTGGTGTCGACTCGGCCGATGCCATTCGTGGTCTTCATCCAGCCGATCTATCTCCCGAAAAGCAAGCCGATGGGCGATCATCCCGCCAAGCGGCGAAAGACATTCTGCGCCGGGTCCGGCGAGTTGGTTCGGCTCGCTTTGAATGGCAACATCAACGAGTCGACACTAACGAACCATTCTTCGCCGAAATTGTGCTCACCGAACATCACCTGGACGGACACTTGATCTTACAAGCTGTGGTGCGAGATATCACCGAGCGGTATCAAGATCGCCAACGCATGAAGTCGATATATGACGCCCTCGCCGAAGGGGTGTTGTTGTTTGACATTGAGGGACAAATCATCGAATGCAATCCAGCCTGTGAAACAATCCTGGGAATCCCTCGCAATCAAATCTTGGGACGCACCCCCAGGGACCCTCGCTGGAAAGCGATCCGCGAGGATGGCAGCGAATTCCCGCCGTCGGAAATGCCCGCCACCATCACGCTTTCCAGCGGCCAAGCCGTCCGCTCTTTGGTCCACGGCATCAAGTTACCAAATGGCGAGATTCGATGGCTATCGGTCAGCAGCGAGCCGATTCGCGGAGCCGATGATGACTTGCGAGGGGTCGTAGCCAGCGTGGTTGACATAACCCTGCAATACAAACAATCCAAAGACTTGGCGGAGAAACAGCAAGAACTCGACCGCTTTTTCAACTCCAGCCTCGACATGCTGTGTATCGCTAACGTCGAAGGTAGATTCGTGCGGCTGAACCCCGAGTGGGAAAAATGCTTGGGCTATTCCATTGCCGAATTGGTTGGTGAATCGTTTCTTGAGTTGGTACATCCCGACGATTATTCCGCAACCTTGCAAGCAATCGCCAAACTAAAACGCCAGCAGGCGGTGCTCAGCTTCGAAAATCGTTATCGCTGCAAAGATGGCAGCTATCGTTGGATTGAATGGCGGTCGACGCCAATCGGCGAATTGATTTACGCGGCCGCTCGCGACATCACCGTTCGCAAGCAGACGGAGAGCAAACTCCTCTCGCAGCAAATGGAACTCGCCACTCAAAAACGGATCCTCGAATCGGTGTTGGATTCGCCCAGCACGGGATACTGGGACTGGAAGATCGACGCGCATACCGAGTTTTACAGCAGCGGTTGGTTGCGGATGCTGGGTTATCAACCGGGCGAACTTCCCGAGGTGCCGGAAACTTGGCAGCGGCTGATCGAACCGTCGGACTTAAAGCGTGCCATGGCGGCATTCCAAGCCCACGTGGACTCAGGTGGCGCGGAGTCTTTCTACATGAATGCCCGTTATCGTCACCGAGACGGTAGCTACATCTGGGTGCTCTGCATTGGCAGCGTGGTGGAATGGTCCGCCGATGG
>CAZHTX010000341.1:4899-6504 GCA_964535475.1 uncultured Pirellulaceae bacterium | reverse complement strand
AATGGATTGACCCGCCTTTCAGCGCCGGGCACTGGAGTCCGGAACTGGTACACCTAGCGGGCGGTCGCGAAGTGATTGGCGTTGCTGGCCAGCGTTCAATCACCATTCCTTGGGACACGATTGTTGCCGCCGACCCTGAAGTCCTGATCATCGCCTGCTGCGGCTATGACGTGAAACGAGCACTGCAAGATATCCCCATCTTAAGCACCTACCAGGACTGGACATCACTCTCCAGCGTGAAGTCGGGCCAAGTCTACGTGGTCGATGGCTCAGCCTATTTCAGCCGTCCAGGTCCACGATTGCTCGATAGCCTAGAGATTCTTGCCCATACACTTCATCCTGCCATTCACCCGTTGCCGGCAGGCTTACCCCCGGCCATCGCAGTCAACCCCAGCATCCACTGGTAAGCCTCACAGCTAAGCACCTACCAATAAGTCATTAAGCAAAACGGAACCAGCCGCATCGCGCCAGCGTGCGGTTCCCGGTGGCGTGTTGTGCTGTGAAAACCGCAGGCTGGCGCCAGGCGGCTGATATGACCGAAAGACTTATGTCGAGGTGCTTACTAAGAAAAGATTGCCGGGGAGCGCGATAAATCCCAGCTAAAGTGGTCCGCTCCAGCTAGGCTCGGGCGAAATAATCCACTAGCTTACGGAGATGAATAAACGCCTCACAAAAATTAGCAAATACTTGACGTTTGTCTTGCGTCACGAACCTCAGTCAATCGGCTTGCAGCTCGATCCAGAAGGCTGGACGCCGGTCGCGGAGTTGCTGCAGCGAGTTGCCGCCAATGGCAAAACCATCACCCCGGAGCAACTCGATGAAATTATCCGCGAGAGTGATGTCCAGCGATTTGCATTAAGCGACGATCGCTCACGAATTCGAGCCGTTTAGCGCTCGCTGTTGAGGACGTTTGAATTTGGCGTCAGGTTTGCAGAGGGATAGATCGCAGTTTGTTATCCCCACAACGGAGCCGCTGAATCATGTCCCAAGAACAGACCTTTTCCGCCGCGGAACTGGAGCAGTATCGGCTGCAATTGCGCAGCATGCGAGACCGACTGAACGGCGATATTGATAAGCTGGTTGATTCCGTAAGAGCTGAGCTGGATCCTGCCAGCAATCTTTCCAGCGTACCGGTTCACATGGGTGACATAGCTCCCGAACAAATCGATGCGGACATCGATGTAATCGAAACGGAACGGGGCATGATGGGGGAAATCCAAGCAGCCCTCAAGCGGATTGATGATGGCAGCTTTGGGGTTTGCGTCGATTGCGGTCAACCGATTGCTCGGGAACGTATCGATTTAATTCCGTATACGCCCTATTGCGTTAACTGTGCGAAGAAACACAGCTAAGCACGTGGTGGGTGTGATGCAGGAGGACGGCGGCAACTGGCAGGTCTCAGCGGACCTGAATTTTCTCAAGGGAACTGCGCGTAACCGAACGGTGGCTATCGCCAAAACCGCTAACTCAGGGAAGTAACTGAACGGGGGCTATCGCCAAAACCGCTAACTCAGGGAAGTAACTGAACGGTGGCTAGCGCCAAAACCGCTAACTCAGGGAAGTAACCGAACGGGGGCTAGCGCCAAAACCGCTAACTCAGGGAAG
>CAZHTX010000341.1:0-4799 GCA_964535475.1 uncultured Pirellulaceae bacterium | reverse complement strand
AACTCAGGGAAGTAACCGAACGGGGGCTAGCGCCAAAACCGCTAACTCAGGGAAGTAACCGAACGGTGGCTAGCGCCAAAACCGCTAACTCGGGGAACAACTGCGTAACCCCGTTACGATGATCGGGCTAACAAGACCAGAATACAACTGCCGTCATCGATCACATTGAGCCCCGCCTGGCGCGCCGATTCGCTTGCCGCCGCATCCTCGGCACCCGGCTGCATCCATACGTGCCGCACCCCGGCGGCGATCGCATCGGCCACGATTTGCCGCGTCACGATCGGTGGCGTAATGATTGAAACCGCCTCGGGAACAACTGGCAAGTCCGCAATTTTGGCATACGCCTGCTCTCCTTCGATCTCAGTCTGCACGGGGTTTAAAGGATAGACCTGACGGCCGGCTGATAACAAAGCGCGAAACACTATGTTGCCATATTTTTCCCTGCGGTTTGAGGCACCGGCAACCGCGAAGGAGTTAGCGGCAAGAAATAATTGCGTGTTGTTCGCGTGCCTGTCAGACATATAGCGGATCTTCCCTGTGGAGTTTTTAAGATAGCAGCTTTATCGCTTGCCATCTCAATGGTTTGGCGAGCGAAACTGCGAAGTGGTTGTCAAGGTTTCGTCGGTAGCAAGGATCGTCATACCAACGTAATCGATCTCCCCGGCGGGCGTCATTGCGCGAACGGTTAAACGCACTTGTTGACAAGCAACCGACAGGCCAATTTCCATGGTTTGCTTACCGGCTCGCTGTCGAATCCACTGCTCTAACGTATGCCGCGGGTTGCCACCCAACTTAATATCGTAAAAACCCTCCAGCTCTTCCACACGAATCGTGCCTCGGAGGGGGAATTCGAGCGTGGTTGGTAAGTCTACCTTGGCGACGTCATGGTGCTGGCGGGCGAAGAGACGATCAACCAGCGGACGTACTTGCGGCCGCAGCACCACAATCACATGATCGCCCGACGCGAGCTGAGAATTTCCTTTGGGTAACATGATATGTTGCTGGCGAACAATCAACGCCAACACCACCTCCTCGGGAAGCGCCAAGTCCTTGACCATCTTACCGGCAGCCCGGCTATCGGAGTCGACGTAGTAGTCAACGATATCGCCTTCCACGCTTTGCAGGGAGCTAATTTCCAAAGTTACGGGGGGCTCGCGGCGGGGCGGGATTTCCAGTTTGAGCCAGCGAGCAACCCAGGGCAAACTCCAACCTTGGACGATCGCCGAGATTAGAACCACGAAGAAAACGACGTCAAAAATCATGGCCGCCGAAGGAATGTTGGCAATCAACGGAAACGTTGCCAACGTGATCGGCACAGCACCCTTGAGACCAACCCAGGCGAGAAAAATTCGCTCTCTAGCCGAGTAGCGAAAAGGGATGAGGGTCAGCGCGACAGCAAGTGGGCGGGCAATGAACACCAAGACCACCGCCACCGCCATGCCGGGGACAAATACATCAAACAACCGGCTGGGAAAACTTAGCAATCCCAAGACAATAAACATGGCAATCTGCCCCAGCCAGGCTGCCGTATCATGAAACATCATAATACCGCGCTGAAACACGATCCGTTGATTGCCAATCAGCATGCCCGCCAAATAAACAGCCAAAAATCCACTGCCCCCCAGCTCGGCAGCGAGCCCAAAAGCGAGCAGTCCAAAGGCGGTGGCCAGAATTGGATAAAGTCCAGCGGTTGCCAAATGAATATGGTTGATGGCCACCACCGCGAACCAACCGATCAACAGGCCGACTCCCACGCCAACAACCATCTGATTCACAAACATCAGCAACAGGCCCGGGCCGGGGGGCAAGCGACCGCTGAGCACCTCAATTAACCCCACGGTCATGAAGATTGCCATGGGGTCGTTGGAACCGCTCTCCACCTCGAGCGTGTCGGCCAAGCGACGACGAATATGCACACCTCCCGAGCGGAGGACGGAAAACACCGCCGCGGCATCTGTGGAGCCGACGATGCTCCCCAGCAGCAAGCCTTGCGCCCAGGGAATCCCTAAAATCCAAGAGGCGGCTAACCCCGTGGTGATCGCGGTCAACAAGACGCCGACCGTGGCCAACAAACCGGCGGGCTTCCAGGCGGCACGCAGCGACTTGTAGGGAGTCCCCAAGCCGCCGCTGAAGAGGATCACCGCCAAAGCCAACGAACCGATCGCATTGGCTAACGAATAATCCTCAAACGCGATCCCACCGAGCCCCTCCGAACCGGCCAACATGCCCAGACCCAAGAACATTACCAACACCGGCATCCCCAGCCGGGCGGAAAACTTGCTGGAGGCAATCCCCAGCAAGAGCAAGACGCTGGCGACGAGGATCAGCGCATCGATTGGCATCAGCAAGACCTCGACGTAAAGCAACGAGCGGTAGTGGATAGTCGCCTTTCGCGCCGCGAAAGTCGGGGGAATCTCTGCTTTCGCGCCACGAAAACCTACGGAACCCTCGCTTTCGCGACGCGAAAGACGACAATGATTTGCCGTTCCTTGCTAAGAACCTATCCCAAAAAACCTAGAATACCCGGCGGCTAGCGCCAAAGCGGCTAACGGTTTTCGAATAGGCTCTAAGCCAAAAGCTGCGCTCCGTGCTCTTGCTGGCAGCTCTGCACGATTGCCTCGATCGTGTCGTCGGCTTCCGAGCCGGTCAACGTGCCGTTTTGGCGTTGCAGATCGACGCTGAATAAAATCCGTTTGGTGCCCTCACCATCTTTCTCCGGAGCACGATACGTTTCTTGATAGCGGACATCAGCCAAATTCATACCACCCGCTGCGCGAGTGCTGGTTTCTAAATCAATCCAACGCACCGCTTCGGAGACGATCAAGTTTAGGTCTCGTGAGATCATCGGAAAGGGACTCACGGGCTGGAACTGAGGTACCAATTGGGCACCTTGAAAAATAGCCGGCAACGACAATTCAGCCACGCAAGTTTGTCCAGGTAATTTTAATTGTTGCTGCAGTTGTTTGGAGACCTGACCCAAATAACCAATGGGCTTGGAATCCAAATGCAGGGCGACAGACAATTCACGATCAAGCCCCTCGATGCCTTGCGAAGCAACGGCCAAACGACCGCGACTGCCGAGCGAACGGAGCAACGCCTCGAGCAGCCCCTTGAGGTGAAAAAAGTCCTGCCCGCTGACCAGCCCCACGCTGTATTGCTCCTCGGGTAAATCTCCGGGAGCCGCACCGGGAAGATAGATGTGAGCCACTTCGTAAAGGTCGGCTTCCCAGCTGGCTGCTGACCAGTTATCCGCGCGACTTTGCAGCAGGCTGGGCAACAGCGAACGTCGCAAACAAGTCGCCCCTTTCAACAGCGGTGTCTCGGTTTGCAAAGCAGCACGCTCGCTCCAGGGGCTGAGCAACGTGTCCAATTTGCTGGTCACAATGCTGGGAGTCATCGCTTCGCTAATACCGCCAGCGAGCAAGACTTGTCGCACACGGTCCATCGCGGTGTCAAAATCACGGCGAGCGCTGGGAGCGACAGGGATCGGACTGTCCTCGGGGATTTTGTCATAACCGTGAATCCGCGCGACCTCCTCGATCATGTCGGCTTCGCGCGTCAAATCGTGTCGCCAAGAAGGCGGGTCAATTGTCAAGGCGTCGGTCGCTGGCTGTAATCCACAACCCAACACGGTCAAAATCCGCATCACTTCTTCGCGGTCAATCTGAATTCCCAAGATGCGTTCAATCTGGGCTAAACGCAACACCACTGGTTCACGCGCTGGCAGTTGCGGGGCTGAATCGAGCAGCCCACTGGCCAATTCCCCACCGGCGGTCTCCAAGATCAATTGACAGGCGCGGCGGCTAGCCCAATCGACGCCGGCGGGATCGACACGACGTTCAAAGCGATACGAGGAGGGACTGTGCAGCTTTAGCCCGCGGGCGGAACGCCGCACATTCAAAGGCGTAAAGATTGCCGCTTCCAACAACAAATCGGTCGTCCCTGCGGTAACTTCCGAACCGGCTCCCCCCATCACTCCCGCGATTGCCAAGGCCCGCTCCGCATCGGCGATCACGCAGGTCTCCGCATCGAGTTGATAGGTGCGATGGTCGATCGCTTCCAACTGTTCGCCCGGCTTACTAGGGCGCACCACAATTTGATTGCCGGCGATTGCTGCCAGATCAAATGCGTGCAGCGGCTGACCACATTCCATCATTACATAATTGGTGACGTCGACAACATTGTTGACCGGCGTGAGCCCGATCGAGCGCAATAAATCGGCCAGCCAAGCGGGACTCGATTTGATCTTCACTCCGCGGATTACGCGAGCGGTATAGCGCGGACAGGCGACGGGAAAATCGTTGCGAATCGAGACAAAGTCGGTGACGGGGAAGCTTGCTTCGGCCGGCCGGGGCACGGGAAGTTTCAGTGGCAAGTCATATAGCACGGCAATCTCGCGGGCCACGCCAATGTGCCCCAAACAGTCGCCGCGATTGCTGGTCACTTCCAAATCAATCACCACATCGTCGCCGACTTCGGAGGTCGACTCGTGATTTAACCCCGAAAGGCTGAGCGCGTCGGCCAAGGCGGCCGGAGTCATGGGCAGGTCGAGATAGCGGGAAAGCCAAGTCCAGGAGACAAGCATGATCGATCTAGGCGGATAAAGAGTTAAATGACGGGCTGGCGAACAAAAAACACGAGACGAAACTGGGCAGGGCAGGGCAGGGCTGTGGAAGAAACGGTTACGGCACGATGATGATGTCATCGGCCTGCAGGAACAGGTCACTGCCAAGCTTGCCTTTTACAATGTCCTTGTAATCGATGTTGGTCACTGTTTCCTTGCCGCCGGCATCTCTGCG
>CAZHTX010000340.1:3416-6506 GCA_964535475.1 uncultured Pirellulaceae bacterium | reverse complement strand
ACAACTTGCAAGAACAATCTCAAGCAAATCGGCTTGGCTCTGCAGCACTACCATGACGTGCACAAGAGCCTGCCCACCGGTTGCATTGAGTGGCGGAGCTGGCAGGCCCCCCCCACCCATCGCCAGTTTGCCTGGTCAGCGTTTTTGTTGCCATTTCTCGAGCAGCAAGCGGTGCATCAGCAGATTGATTTCCGGGTGCCATTCGATCATCCCACCAACGCGGCCGCCGCAGCCGTGACGCTGGATGTTTATCTGTGCCCCAGCACATCGCGTGACGTGATCGTGACTGGTTCCAACGTCGCACCCCGAGGCCTGACAGACTACGGCGGGTTGTTTGGCGAAACCTTAGTGGATCGCCGCCAAGATGATGGCGTCTTTTTATATGGACGCAGCATCGCCTTTCGTGACGTTGTCGACGGATTGTCGCATACGCTGGCTGTTTCGGAAGATGTGGGAGGGCCCGATAGCGAATGGATAAACGGTCGCAACGTATTCGTACAGTCAGGTGGAATTAATGATCCTGACGTCTGGATTGGCGACAACGAAATTCGCAGCGATCATCCCGGCGGAGCCATGGGACTGTTCCTTGACGCGCATGTGCAATTCTTGCCGGATTCAATCGATCACGAGGTGTTAGCCGCGATTATCACGCGGGCGGGACGTGAAGTCTATTAAGAATTTTAAGGCCTCTCTGACTTTCATCTAATAACACGATTTAAACATATTCAATAGTAAGTACTCAACATGAATGATCTAATAATTACTGATGGTTGCGAGCGCAACCCGGCGATCCTGCGCGGCCAATTTTGCCAGCTGATTCGTTGTTCAGTTCTAAGCGGTTGCCTATTGGCATGCTGCAGTTTCGCCTTGCCCGGCTCGCTGCGGGCGGAGGTGATTGTTGACTTTGAGGAGTTGACTCTTTTTACGGGAACTAGCGGAGCCACAGACGGTCAAGCTGGCGGACAGTTTTATAATGGAAACGATGGCTCCAATACATCAAACTCCGATGGTTGGTCCAGCAACACGGCACATTTCTCTAACAACTTGTCTTTTGACCCTGAGTTTGGTGGCTTCTGGTCGGGTTGGGCTTATTCCAACGTGGTCAACTCGGTTTCACCGGGCTTTATGAACCAGTATGCGGCTTTTCCCGGCGGTGGCTCTGATGGTCTGGGCGGAGTCGATGTGGGTGGCACTTACGCAGTGGCTTATACGGGAAGTCAAGTGAACACGACCAGTTCCCTGATTCAGTTTTCAAAAGCGACCGCCGTCTCATCGCTGGATTTGGCCAACACCACCTATTTGGCTCGCTATGTAATGGACAACGCGCCCGCTGCCTATCCGGATCGTGATAACTTGCTCGATGGGGAATTCGTGAGGTTGCGGATCGAGGGGCTTGATGCAGGCGGGCAAGTCGTCGGCAGCCAAGTTGAAACGTTGGCTGATTTTGGCGTAGCCGGCACCGAGGACGACTTTGTGCTGGTGGACTGGACAACGGTCGATCTGAGCAGTCTTGGGCTGGTGCACGGGCTACAGTTTGTCATTGATTCGAATGTGACTTCCACTTTCGACGGTATTACTTACGTTGATCCGCCCGTCTACTTTGCCATCGATAACATGGCGATTACGGCAGTTCCGGAACCTGGTACGTTTGCCGCTTTAGGAGTAGCCTCAATTGTGGCCTGCTTGGGGCGTCGGCGACGTCGCCAAAAGTGTAGTTTGCGAACCGAGTAGGTGTACAAACGAGTTTGGCGTGTACCAATTCGTTGGCATCATTTAGCATAAGCCGGAGCAGCCTGATTTGTCGAAACATAAACCCGCGGAAGATCCCCCGGTCGAATCGCCGTGCATCAACGTTTGCGAATTAAGTCAGCAGCAAGTGTGCATTGGCTGCGGCCGGCATGTCAGCGAAGTCGCCCTGTGGGGTTCGTTAACCAACCAGGGTAAGTTAGACGTGCTGCGGAAAGCTGGGATACGTCTTGGCGAGCGTGCCGAGCGAAAGAGTTAAGGACCAATTCCCAGAGTTGCCGACCGCTTTCCCACCAACGGCGGTTCCTCAGTGGCTTTGGGAAGTGTTTTTGACGAGTCATTAGTTAACAGTCGATTTATTTTTGTGTTTACCCATTGAGTGAGTAAAAAGATGCGAGTGCGAATGATGGATCTGAGAATGTCCGCAATGTCGAGCTACCTGATGGTGGTCGGCTTGATACTGCTGTGTGCCGTCTCGAGGTTGCTGCCGCATCCCCCAAATTTTACTCCAGTCGCTGCGCTCGCCTTGTTTGCCGGAGCAACACTGGCCAGCACCCGCATCGCGTTGTTGGTGCCGCTCGTAGGGATGATGTTGAGCGACTTGGTGATCGGCATGCACGGATTGGCGATGGTCGTCTACGGAGCCTTGGCGCTTAACGTCTTGCTTGGTCGCTGGTTACAAGGAAAGCCCAGCGTTTTTGGGATTGCCGGTGCTAGCGTGGCCGGTGCGACCGCCTTCTTTCTGATCACAAATTTTGGCTGCTGGGTGCAAGCTGGCAATTTGACGATCGCCGCCCTGACGAAATGTTACGTCGCGGCTATTCCATTTTTTGGCAACACGCTAGCTGGTGATTTAACGTTCACGGCGGTCATTTTCGGCACGGCGACCGCAGCGAACTGGCTAGCCGCGGGGCGGCATCGCCAATGTTCACTGAACAGTCCCCATGGCAAAGTTGCCTGAGCGGGGGCTTTCCTGCGGGGAGATAGTTCGCCTTACGGCAATCGGCTGATCCGTGACTGGTTGCGGGCCCGTTCGATTGCCGCGGTGAGAATGGCGTCGTCCTGCTCGGTCGCCAAGCGTCCGTCATCGGTCGGTCGAGCCATGATGTAGGTGGGCATCACGGGCAAGTGAGGTTCGACACCACGCTCACTGATGGCAACGTTTTTCGGTGAAAAGAATTTGGCCGTCGTCAAACAGAGTCCAGCACGAGCTTTTTCCATCCGGAAGATGCCTTGCACACTGCCCTTCCCGTAGGTGCGTTGGCCGATCAACACGCCTCGCTCTGAATCGCGAATGGCCCCGGCGAAGATTTCACTGGCACTCGCACTGTCACCGTCAATGAG
>CAZHTX010000340.1:0-3406 GCA_964535475.1 uncultured Pirellulaceae bacterium | reverse complement strand
CAAGTCTTGGGGCGGTGCGCGAAGTATTCAAAATTTTCTCGCACGTTGCGACCGCGAGTCGAGACAATGCGGCCTTGTTCGACAAAGCGATCAGCCACTTCCACTGCGGTCGACAGCAGCCCACCGGGGTTGCCTCGCAAGTCCATAATCAATTGACGCATGCCTTGGCGATGAAGCGACCAGAGGGCGTTTTCGATATCCCGCGTGGTTGTCATTTGGAAATTGGTGAGGCGAAAATAGCCTGTGCCCGAATCGGCATCAATGATCTGGACATTCTCGACGCTGGGCACCTCGACGCGGCGGCGAGGAACTTGCAGGCTGATCGTTTCACCAGTCTGCTTGACGAGGTCGATGGCAACCAAGGAATCCTCTGGGCCACGCAGCATATCGGCGACATCATCGGGATCGTTATTTATCGTCTTCATACCGGCGACGGAGACAATGGCATCCCCAGCCAACAGACCGAACTCTTCGGCCGGTCCACCGGGGATTACGTTGATAATTTTAAGCCGGTCGCCCTCGGATTTGAGTTCCACACCGAGGCCGACAAAGTTGCCTTCGATGTTTGAGAAGGTATCGTCGAGTTGGCTGGATGTGAGAAAACGTGAGTAGGGATCTAAGGTGCTGATTGCTCCGCAGACATATTCCATTAACACGGCAGTGCTGGAGAGTCCTAGATCACGGCGAGCTAAACTGGCTACGTGTGAGGCATTGGCGCGGAGGTCGAATCGCGTGCTCGCCGGACGGCCTAAAACTTGCCGATGAACGTTTTGGCGAAAACTTTCTACTTTTCGTGGGTCGACACCGGAGAGGTGCGTGGCCACAAAGGCCGGTTCGGAAAGGGCAACTTCCAAAGAGGCGGTTCCGTAGCGAAGGATCTGTGACCACTGGGGTGATTCGACGTAGTGCGTCTCCAAATTGGCCAGCACCTCGGCGTACAGGTCCAGTGTCTGTGAGGGGGGCAACTCGCCAATCGATTGCAGAAAAGATTGATCTTCATAACGACGGTTAACATCGAAATGTAATCGGCAGATCAGGAGGCGACGTTGCAGTTGTTGGTCTTGTTTCCATTGCCGACTCGCCGCTTCGTAGTGACGGATGGCGTCACCCCACAGCCCCGAGTCCTCCAGTGAACGACCATCCTCGATGGCAGCCTGCGGCGAGGCCCAGCGATTCTCTGCGGAAGCGTCTGCGGAATCCTTGGCAGGAGCGGCAGACGGTACGGGAATTGTCGGCGAGTTGTGGGGAGCTGCCGGATCGTGGGCAGCTGGTGCAACGAAATTATTTTGGGAGTGAACAGCAGATTGCGGAATCGAGGAAACTAAAGCGGCAGCGGCCGCGAAGCGAAGTACAAACCTGCGAATGGAGCAATTCATGCGCGATATCCAACGGGCTCAAGTGGGAGGTCCGACCAACAAGGGGAGGCGGTCGGCATGGCCGCGACAGCACGCGAGGCCATAGCAACTTAGCTCACAGAATGTGCCCGGTCAAAAAAACAGAGTGACCCGTTGGTGGGCCTATCCCGCATGATCCCTAGAAGCTGAATTTGGGCGGTCGGATTATTCCGATCGATTCTGTTTTCACTAGGAAAAATTCAGCTGAATGGTGCGGCAAAAAGTTCTCTGCTGTTGGCGATTCCCGTCGCATCTCACGATTGCCGGCGGCCGAATTAAGCGGCGCGTGCTCGGTTCGTGATGGGCTTCGATGGAACGATATGCATGTCCCCATCGCGGGTCAATCTTTGGCCGGTAGAAACTCGCTGAAAGTTTCGCACAGTGGCATCCGAGCAACTTGCCAGCGAACAGCACAGACGCTGCCTTGCTTGCTGCGGTGCCCCCGGTCGGGTAGTTTGCATTATTGTGATTGGTGCGGATACACCCACTTGCCTCGCTTGGTCAGCAAAACGGATTTCTGCTGCTTACTGGGCATTGAAATTTCTACATCGGGACCGCGACGATGAATGGTAACAACCCAAGTCCACTCCGCGTTCGGCTGCTGTGGGGACTTTTGTTTGCGGCTATCTGCACGTTGATGATTGGTTTGCTTTGCAAGGACGACGTGCGTGAATACTTGGCGAAGTTGAGGCAGCAAGCGGCCGTGGAAGCTATTCGGGAAAGCGGAGGTGTGGTCTTATCGCAGCCCTCCGAGCCATTCAGCGTAATCAGCGTCGACCTCAGGAATGTAACCCCGGACGCTGATCTGTTCCGCTCGTTGACTCAGTTTTCTAAGCTCGAGCGATTGACGCTTGATGGTTGGAGTTTACAACCCGGCGACTACCAGCTGCTCGCGAACCAGCATCACCTGCAGGCCCTATCCCTTGATGATACAAATTTTGGCGATGCCCAAGTGGGATGTCTGCCGCCGGAGCTTAGTCGATTGTCGCTATCGGGAACGGCCGTTACGAACGAGAGTCTGGAACATCTCGGGGAAATGATCGGATTGACCAGTTTAGACATTACGCACACGAACGTCACATCCGAGGGACTTCAGCGACTGGAATCACTACCTTACTTGCGGACTCTGTTAGTTGATGAACGGTGCATCACAAGACAGACGGCCCAATTGTTGCAAAGCATGAAGCTGGAAAGTATTGACATCTTGGTGGAGAACGAAACGGGGAAAGCAACCCACGCGCTGCTGGCCGAATTTGCCATTCCCAACCTCAGGGGACGTGATGCCAACGACTTTATTCTGTGGGATGCGGAGCAGGACTGGTGTTACACGCTGGCAGGTGTCGTCGAAGCAATGGCCGCCGAATGCACGCTGGATGCCTCAGAGCGTGCTCAATTGCTGGAAGCGCTTTCCTCGGCCGCCGACTTGGGCCCACGGCGCGAGCCGGAACTCAAGTCAATGTTCTTATATTATGCGCTGAGTTATGGTGTTTTCTCAGCGGACATGATGGAAATCGAATCGCTCGATGATTTTTTTCAAGAGCTAGACAAGCGGCCGAATGATGCCAATGGCTTGGGCATTTATCACTATGGGAGAAACAAATTTACTGTTGCTGATGTGCCCAGGCTGCTGACTACGCTGCATGATACACCGGCATCAAGTTCGAAATCTCTCTATTTCTTCGGGGCCCATTTGTTAATTCATTCTGGCATCGCGTTGCCAGAAGTTGAGGTGGAACTTGGGCGTCTGTTGGCACATCAAGAGAAGCATGTCCGTTACGCCACCATTTGTGCTTTCAGCACTGGCGGCGGTAGGGCGCTCTCGCCCCATGGCGAATGGGAGCCGAATGAATCGGCGGATACTTTCGCTTTCCCCTTGTTGCGGCAGATCGGGGCAGACGAAAGTGAAGCCGAGTACATTCGCTCGGCCGCGTGTCGCGTGTTAGTCGAGATCGCCCAGCGACGGCCGCAGCTGGCCGCCGAAGTTGTTTCTTTGATTGCCGAGTCGCTGATCA
>CAZHTX010000339.1:0-6521 GCA_964535475.1 uncultured Pirellulaceae bacterium | reverse complement strand
TCGGGAACTAAAGGACCGAGGCAACGGGAAACGGGTCCCATGTCGCGGTGAGTTAGCTTGTACCAAGCCTTCGCGAACGCCGTCGCGAACTGGTCTGGGTTTTCGTGAAACCGCTTGGAGATCTGTCGATAAGCGGGATCCACTTTGAGAGCCATGTCCGTGGTAAACATCATCGGCGCGTGCGTCTTGGCTGGAGCGTGCGCGTCGGGGACGGTCCCCTGGGCGACATCGTCTTTGGGAGTCCATTGCCAAGCGCCGGCTGGGCTTTTGACAAGTTTCCAGTCATAGTCAAAGAGGTTGTCAAAGTAGCCATTCGACCACTCCGTGGGAGTTGAAGTCCAAGCGCCTTCGAGGCCGCTGGTGATCGTATCCTCGGCGTTGCCGCTGCCGTACGTGTTCTTCCAGCCCAACCCCTGCTCGGCAAGTCCAGCAGCTTCAGGCTCGGGACCCACATTTCCGGTGGGAGTGGCAGCGCCGTGAGCTTTTCCAAAGGTGTGACCGCCGGCGATCAGCGCGACGGTTTCTTCATCGTTCATCGCCATGCGGGCAAAAGTTTCTCGGATATCGCGAGCTGCCGCCAGCGGATCGGGTTTGCCATTCGGGCCTTCTGGATTGACATAAATGAGGCCCATTTGGACCGCCGCCAAAGGCGTCTCCAATTCGCGATCGCCCGAGTAACGTTTGTCACCGAGCCACTCGCTTTCAGGTCCCCAGTAGACGTCCGTTTGTGGTTCCCAGACATCGGCCCGGCCACCGGCAAAACCCATCGTTTCAAAACCCATCGACTCCAAGGCGCAATTGCCCGCCAAAACCATTAGATCGGCCCAGGAAATTTTCTGGCCATATTTCTGCTTGATCGGCCATAGCAAACGCCTCGCTTTGTCCAAGTTTGCGTTGTCAGGCCAGCTGTTCAGCGGAGCAAAACGCTGCGTGCCGTAGGAGGCACCACCGCGTCCATCGTTGACGCGGTAAGTTCCCGCGCTGTGCCAGGCCATGCGAATGAAAAGCGGTCCGTAGTGCCCGTAATCGGCTGGCCACCAATCTTGTGAAGTTGTCATCAATTCCTTGACGTCTTTTCTTAACGCATCCAAATCGAGCTTGCTGAACTCTTCGGCGTAATTGAATTGGCCGCCCAGCGGGTTCGCCAGCGGAGCATTCTGATGGAGAATCTGCAGGTTCAACTTATTGGGCCACCAGTCACCGTTGGAATAAACGCCGGCGGCCGTATGTCGAGCGGAGGCGTCGTTAGTGACACCCATTACCGGGCACTTTACCGCGCCGGCGGCAGCTTGTTCGCCGCCAGCTTGCTTTACCGGCGACTGGGCCGGCGAGCTTTGCAAAAACCCTGTGTTGGCGATGCAAAGCACCGCCAAGCTCGTCGCTAGACGAGCAAAATCCTTGGTCCATATCATGTGTTCTCTCCGTGGGTTGGGGTTGTAAATCGTAGCCGGCGAGCAGGACCGACCAGACAACCAGCTAATTATGCAGGATTTTTCCGCATCCATCCAATGCATTCTGGGTATATTTGCCATGCGGATTACGCATAGTCAAGCGAGGACTCCGCTGAGCAGACGCATTGTTATCCTCTGCGTCGGTCAACCACCGTTGTGATTTTCTCAGCATCAATGAACCGACTCATCTTGGCTTCTGACTGGTGGCGGGAGGATAGCCGTTTGAGTTTCGCATCCGTTACACTTATATTGCGATCCAATCCTCTGAGTTCAGCACATCCATCGCGGGAGTCTCGCCAACTATGAATTCCCCTCGAGATCAAGAATTATTGCTGATTCTACTCGCCGCCCAAATGGGTTTGATCGATTCACAGCAACTGCGAGACGTCTTGGCCGCTTGGCAACAAGATACAACCAAGCCTGCTCTGGAATTGCTGCGGCAGCAACCTGGTCTTTCCGAGGAACAACTCGGCTTGATTTCAGCCTTGGCCGGGAATCACTTGCAACAACATGCCGGTCGACTCGAGGACAGCCTAGCGGCGCTTTCGCTCAGCACCTCCGTTGAAATGACGTTGGAGCAAAGCCAAGTCTTAACTCCCGAACTGGCATCCACAGTCTATTCGACTGGTAACGCAAAGAAGCAGCTTGGGCACGAGCAGGGTTTGTCGCCGTCGGCAACCAACTCGTCTGATGTGCCGCAATCGACGGGTCGCTTCAGCATCGTGCGACCCCACGCCAAAGGAGGTCTGGGTGAAGTTTATGTGGCGCTCGATCATGAGCTGAACCGACAAGTTGCCCTCAAGGAGATTCAGGGCGATTATGCATTTCGCGAATCGAGTCGCAATCGATTCATTGCCGAAGCTGAAATTACCGGCGGTTTAGAGCACCCCGGTATTGTGCCCGTCTATGGTTTGGGAACTTATGATGACGGCAGACCCTACTATGCGATGCGACTGATTAAAGGGCAAAGCATGGCGGAAGCCGCGCGGCGATTTCATCAGCAGGAATCCCCACGTACCTCGCGCGACTACCTGAGCAGCACTTTTCGAGAACTGCTGAGGCGTTTTATCGATGTCTGCAATTCGATTGAGTACGCACACGCTCGCGGGGTGCTGCATCGCGACCTCAAGCCCGGAAATATTATGCTGGGCAAGTATGGCGAGACCCTAGTCGTCGATTGGGGGCTGGCTAAAACGATGGAACGTCGCTCGAGCACCGCGGCGAAAGCGGGTGAAGAGGAAACGTTGCGGTTATCCTCTGGGTCCGATGTGGCCCACACGGCGATGGGGCAAGTCCTGGGGACATTGGCCTACATGAGTCCCGAAGCGGCTTCCGGTGACGTCGAATCGATTGGCGTGGCCAGCGATGTCTACTGTTTGGGCGGCACTCTTTATTTTTTGCTGACCGGCTGCGCACCGCACCAGGGGAACTCCACGGAGGTAATTGAGGCGGTAAAAAATGGTCGTTTTCGCTCGCCGCAACAAGTCAATCCCC
Source organism: uncultured Pirellulaceae bacterium (assembly GCA_964535475.1). Taxonomy (GTDB): domain Bacteria; phylum Planctomycetota; class Planctomycetia; order Pirellulales; family Pirellulaceae; genus Laterigemmans. Next base: position 3,576 of record CAZHTX010000339.1, on the reverse strand, counting down.
ACGTTCCCAAAGCGTTGGCGGCGATCTGCTTGAAAGCGATGCATCGCGAAGCGTCCCAACGTTACGCGGGGGCTCAAGCATTATGCGAAGACATTGAGGCCTGGTTAGCCGACGAGCCGGTTGCCGCCTGCCGCGACCCCCTGGCCGCCCGCTTTTCACGGCTGGTGCGAAAGAACCGGGAACTATTCGCCGCGTCCACCATGTTTGCCCTGCTGCTGCTGATTGGCACCGTGGTCACCTCGCTGCTGCTTTCCCAAAAAAATCAAGATTTGAAAACAGCTTACAGCCTGGCGAGTGATAACTTGCGATACGCTGAAGAGCAACGCAATCTGGCTGAGGAAAACGCGGAAACGGCTCGCAACATGGCATTAAAGGTCACCGGGATCGCGGAGAAAAAACTCTCAGAAAGCAACAGCGAGACATCCTATCGCGAATCATTGATGGATAGCGTTTACGAGTTGTTTAAAGACTCCCACGGCAAGGAGCCCAAATCCGAAACCGTCGCGCTCAATTTGGCAAGCGTCGCGAGAATGACAGCCAACGTGAAAGTTCTATTAGGCAAAAATACCGAGGCGTTGAAGTTAATCAAAGAATCAATCGCACTGCAGACACAATTTTCGCGCGAGGATCAAGACAGCAAGCTCCAGTTGGCGCATTCTTATCGAGATCAAAGCTCGCTCGCCAAAGCGAGCGGAAATTTAACCTTAGCGGCAACCGCTTTCGACAATGCGTTGACGCGGCTGCGAGCAATAACTGCGGAAGCCGAGGTGGACAAGCAAACACAGCTTTTACAAGGAACCCTCGATATCGAACGGATTGGTTTAGCAATCGAGATGCGCGACTATGACCAAGCACTATCATCCGCCAAGCAAGCCGAAGAACTGTTCCTGCAACGCCTAACCGCAGAGCAACCGGCCGTGTTGGACTATGCGTATGCCAACATGGCCGCATACCGACATGGCCAAGCGCTATATCAATTAAACCGCCCCGCAGAAGGGAGACAAATATATGAGCGTGCGATCGAGCGCGGCGAGCAATGGCTGGAGCGTGGTCCAAACGTCAATTTGGAGAACGTCCAAGCTCGCCTGCATCTCTACTTTGCCGCTGATCTTGCCAAACTAGAGCCATTGGCGGATGACGCAGCGAATCTTGCCGACGAGGCAATTCGCAGGTACCAAACGATCGTGCAATCGGGCGGGCCAACGAAATATCGTTACTATGTGGCACGCGCCCAACAAACGCGGGCCAACATAGCGCTAAGAGGGCAAGATATCGCAGCAGCACAAGCCGGCTGGGATGAGGCACTTGCCAATCTGCGGCTAGTCCTTGAGGAAAAAGAGACCGCCGATTATTTCGCCGCACTCGCCAGCTTGCTGCGAGATCAAGCCGACTACCATCTTCAGGAGGATGCGTTGACGCCCGCGCGAGAACTATTGGAACAAGCGGTGACCGCTCAACGCTCCGCCCTAAAACTAAGCCCGAATTCCTTGCTGGTCCAACAGATACTTACGGAGTTGGAAGACCAGCTGGCCGAGTTGTCGCCTTAAACAGCTGCTTGAGTTCGTAGGCGTTGTTTTTTTAAGTTATTTCTTTTTTGGAGTGAATGCTAATGTCATTTGTCTTTGGCCCTTCAATTCGCCGTAAGAGCGCCTTTAAAATGGTTTTTCTCGGGAGCGGATTCACGGCGGGAACGTCGGTAACAGTCGAACAACTCAGCACCCGTCTGATTCGGCACGGCACGTTTACGGACGTGCAAGCCACGCATGCCGTGGCTTCGTTTGCAGCGATTGTCAATCAGGATGAAAAGGAGGACGAAAATAAGGACGGCTCGGTTCCGGTTGGAACTCTCGACGACGACATTTTGGAAATTACGGTAACGGTGGGAAACACCATTTGGGTCGGGCCAGGCGTGGTATCACCGTAGGCGGAAAGCCTACAACGCATCGGGAGCTGGAGGTTGGCGTACCAAAGAAGCTGGCGAATGTGTCGGGCGAGCTCGGCTGTTTGCCGCCGCCGCAATGGAGAATAAGTTTTTTGCCAGCCCCGGTGGCAAACGATATAATCGCAGTAACGCTTGACTATTCGACAACTGCGATAACACCTCAATTCCGCTTGAGCACCACGTGATGAACCGCTCTCTGGTAATGGTGCATGACCAACCACAGCCTTGCCCCTATATCAGCCAGCAGGAAGCGCGAATGCCGCTGTGCTTGGCCACTCAGCCGCTGACGGCTAAGGAATTAGATGATTACTTAGCGGCCGGTTACCGCCGGAGTGGGTTATTTCTGTATCGCACCCAGTGCGTCGGCTGTCAAGCTTGCGAGCCCACGCGAGTCGCCCCGGCGGACTTCCAACTCAGCCGCTCGCAACGACGAGCGCTCAAGCGGGGAGACCGCCTGATCCGCGTCGAAATCGGCTTACCGAAAATCGACCAACGGCGGATCGAATTGCTCAATGACCATCGTTGTAGTCGACAGTTAGCGCTCAACGATAACACGTTGGACGCAGACGATTATCGTTCTTTTCTGGTCGAAACCTGCTGTGACACACGCGAATTTAGCTATTGGATTGAAGACCGGCTGGTTGCTGTCGCCATCGTCGATTTCGGAAAAACGTCCCTTTCCGCCGTTTATTGCTACTTTGATCCCCGTCCGGGCCGGCTTAGCTTGGGGACCTACTCGATCCTCAAGCAGTTTGAGTTGGCCCGACAAACGGGAAGACGATACGTTTATCTCGGCATGTATGTGGCCAGTAACCGGCATCTCAACTACAAAGCCAAATTCACACCTCAGCAGCGACTGATCTGCGGCGCATGGACGGACATTTTGGCGGATGCAGCACCAACGGCTGATTAAAAAACTGAAAGCCGGGCTGCGGAAATCCACACAAATTGTTTGGAAACGAGATGTCTCGCGAACTATCACCAGTTGGCCTTGTTAGACTGACAGGCGATCTGACACTGGTCTTGGAACAACCTGTGTCAGCGGGACAGAGGCCCATGACTTTTCTTGATCATCGGAAGCGAGGCACGCAATGAACTCAAAGTATTGCCGGAGAGGCTGGCCAACGGTTTTTTTACTCAGCAGTTGGTTGTTGATGAGCGTCTGTGGGGGAATCCCGCAAGCTGGCGCCCAGGAGGTCAACTCGGGTGTCAGCCAAAACGACGCGACGCATATGGAGCAATTCTCGCTACATTTGCAAGCGGGTGAATTCGCCACGGCGCGGGAGGTAATCCCGCGTTTGTCGGGGGACCAACAAGACTCGGCGAGGAGCCAACTTGCCATGATGCTGGGGACATCAGGTTATGCGGGAGCGGCAGCCGAGACGGTCGGTGCGATTGCGCAACCGGCTGTTCGTCGGGCGACGATCGAGCGATTTCGCGATGTACCAGCGGGCTACGGGACACCCGCGGGCTACGGGACACCCGCGGGCTACGGGACACCAGCGGGCTACGGGGCCGACCCCAGCTACAACGACGGTTTGCCGACTGGTGGTGGCAGCGGCGGTGCGGCGATTGCCGACTTTGATTCATTGATGGATTTGTAAAGTGAAATAAATTTAATTCTCCTTATACTT
>CAZHTX010000338.1:0-6539 GCA_964535475.1 uncultured Pirellulaceae bacterium | reverse complement strand
AACGGCGGTGCGAGCGGTCCAGCAGGGTGCGGCTGACTATCTCACCAAGCCTTTTGGGGTCGATCGCGCGCGGGCGGTCTGTCGAGCCGCACTGCGGCAGCGGGAATTGGCCGGGACAGCGATTCCCTCAGGTTCAACACCTCCCCCGGCGACGACTCGGGTTAACAACCAGTTGGTCGGCAGTTCGGGTGTGATGCAGGAGGTGTATCGCAAGATAGCGACGGTGGCGGAAAGCGATTTGTCGGTGTTGATCACCGGGGAGACGGGGACCGGAAAGGAGTTGATTGCTGCGGCGATCCATCAGCACAGCCCTCGGCGAGATGGACCTTATATGGCAATCGCGCCCGTGGCGCTGAATCCGACTTTGGTGGAGAGTGAATTATTTGGGCACGTGAAAGGCGCGTTCACGGGGGCCGATACCAATCGTGATGGATTGTTTGCCCTGGCCAGCGGTGGTACCGTTTTCTTGGATGAAATTGGCGATCTGCCCATGCCCATCCAAGTCAAATTGTTGCGAGTTTTAGAGCAGCGGCAGTACACGCCGGTGGGAGACGTACGGCCGCGAGATTGTGACGTGCGAATTCTGGCCGCGACGAATTGCCAGTTGAAGCAGGCGATCGAAGCGGGTGAGTTTCGGGAAGACCTTTACTATCGGTTAGCGGCCGTTGAGGTCCACGCCCCCGCCTTGCGGCAGCGGTTGGAGGATCTCGAGATGTTGGTGCAACATTTCCTCGTACTCGCTGGGCATCCCGCTGGCGAGCAGCCGGTGGCAGGCGAAGTTTTAGCCCGGTTGGCTGAATATGCTTGGCCGGGGAATGTCCGCCAGTTACGGAACGTCGTCGAACACGCTGCCGTGTTATCTCGCGGGGGACCGCTGACGACTGAACATCTGGTATCGCTCGATCGACTGGCCGATGAGTCTGGGAATGGTGTTGGCGGCGGTGTTGCCCAGCCCGGCACGTCTCGAGCCGTTGAAGCTGCGGTCGGGCAATGGGCTGAGGAGGCTTGCCGCGATTCCTCGGCTCAAGATTTGATGAACCGTTTTCTCGCTGCCGTCGAACCAACGTTATTGGCGCGCGTTTTGACACACACTGAGGGAAATCGGGCTGCGGCCGCCGACTTGCTGGGTATTCACAGAGGGACGCTTCGCGACCGGCTGCGTCGCTACGGAATTGACCATTGATTCCGGCGGTAATTTTCCCGTTTAATAGTGGTGGTTTCGTGGTCGTCGCTGCGCGGCATTCATAGATCAAACTACCTTCCCCATCTGCTCAAGGAAAATATACCATGATGCGTCACTTTACCCGTTTATCGATTGCCGGCCTGTTGGCTGTTGGCACGCTGATCACCGGCACCTTTGCCATCAGTTCCGCGCAAGCCGACCAGCCCGCTTCCGAAGGCAAAGTCACCAGCAAAGTCTATTTTGATATTGAAATTGAGGGGACGCCCAGCGGTCGGATCGTGATTGGATTGTTTGGCGAGGATGTTCCCAAGACGGTGAAGAGTTTCGAAGCGCTCTGCAAGGGTGATCGTGGCGTCGGGCAAGCTGGCGTGCCGTTGACCTACAAAGGTTCGAAATTCCATCGCGTCATCCCCGGCTTTATGCTTCAGGGGGGAGACTTCACTCGCCACAACGGCACTGGTGGAGAAAGCATCTACGGCCGCACTTTTCCCGACGAAAACTTTGAATTCACCCACGACGGACCGGGTGTTTTGAGCATGGCCAACTCGGGCCCCAACACCAATGGCTCGCAGTTCTTTATCACCACAGCCAAAACCGATTGGCTCGATGGTAAGCACGTGGTTTTTGGCCGCGTGGTCGAAGGAATGGATGTCGTCAAGCGAGTTGAGTCGTTTGGCTCCGCCACCGGCGCCACGCGGGGAAAAATCACGATTGCCAATTGCGGCGTGCTGGAAGCGAAAGAGTAATCGAGCTTTTTTGATTTTTTTTGACTTGGGTCGGGGAGTGCGTGGCAACAGAAGTGTGAGACAAGCTGGCGATTGCTAGAATGTTGGCACTTTGATCCCTCGCCTCCCCGGAGACCCGACAGCCAGCACTTTGGGGCTGGCGGTCGCATGTGCCCCGCATCTGAACGCGCAGGAAATTCAGATTATCTCCTCTGCTTCGAGTGCCTTTGTCGAAAGCGAAGAGGGGGATGGCGAAACTTCGGCAGCCAAAATCGGTTTCAGCTTTTCAACTCCCACGGCCTCGTTTTCCTTTGGTGGAACTCCCGAAGATCCTTCCGATCCGGCCGGCTTGGTCTCTTTGCTGGAGATGGAATCGATTCGTCAAGAGTTGAAGATTAGCGACGAGCAATTGGCCGGTATTCGCCACCCACCATGGACGACATTAGTCGCCGCATGATGAGCAGCTTGAAACCAAAGAAAGCGGACTCTGAAGAGAAGGCAACGGATAAACTATAGAGCTTGCCAGGAAAGGATCTCAACCCTCCGCTAAGTGTTCGTCGCCTTGTGTTGGTGGTTCCAACTCCAGCACAGTTAGATCATTGATCTGTAATTTGGCCGTCTCAACGTAAAAACCTAATAACCCGCTTGTAAACGTTGGGTCGGCCAATGATAAGATCACTCGGCCGTTAACGGTCAATTCGTGGTAGCTGCCAAAAGCCAGCAATTCAATGCGGGCATCGGTTGGTTTGTCCGCATTCCAAAACCCTTCCTGCAGCGATTCAAATCGCATCATTCCCTCGCCAGGCACCAGGGGACCGGTGCCCCAGGAGCGAAGTTGCGCGATGCCTTTGATTAAGTCGAGGGACAGGTAGTAACCGTCATGAGATGCCGGGTCCAGGCGACAAAGTATCCCGCACTTCCCCGCCCCGGTCATGGAGATTCGGCAGCACATGCGAAAACAGTTGACGTGGTGGGAAAACACGAATCCCTGAAAGCCGGCTTCGCTAACGAGTTGCAGCGTGCCGTCGTCAACGCGACAAAACGATTGGTCTTGGTCCCCCTTCAGTGGACGCAAGCATTTTGTATCGAGCTCGCCTCGATTTCGTTGCCAGAGACCTTCGAAGGTGCAAACTTGTAGTTGGCCGTTCTCTTGCCTTTGCAGTCGTTTGGGAGGCGGCAGGAGGTTATTGACCGTTCGATCTTCCAGGTTCTTGGTGTAGAAATTCCACAGCAACAGACCTTGATCGTCGTGGCAGATTCGTCCGGCATAATTGCCCGTTGGCATCAACACGTTGTCGTAATAGTTTCGCCAAGGTTGATCGAGAGCCGGGGTGTGCCAATAACGGATTTTGGCGTCTTCGCGAATGCTGCCGATGAGATAGTATTCGCCGTTGACGCGAAATACGTTGGGGACCTCGACGTCGTCATACAGACCGGGGGTGTGCAACGGCGGAGCCGAGCGAAATTGATTGGGGGAAACTTCCTTCATCAATCCCACGCAGCCTCGCCGGACGATCGGGCCGTGGTTAACGCGCGCCGCGGCTAACAACCAGCCCTGGTCGCCATCGTGATAATAGAATGGATCACGAAAGCTAACTAAGTTTCGTTCGTTCTGCTCGGAAGCTTCATAGAATTTGGGGTCGGCTTCGAGGGGAAAGCAACTGTGAGGATTGTCTTTGGCTTTGATGCGATCGGATTGGACGGCTGACATTTTCGCACGGGCCTGTTGGACCGCTGGCGGATCGGTCACGCCTCGCAGATCTTGCCAACATACATCAGCTTTTTGCCAATGAAACAGGTCGTCGCTGGTCGCCAAGCCGATGCGCTGTTTTTTGCCTTGGTCACGTCGCGATAATCCTGTGTAGAACATCCGCCACCGCCCCGGCTGGTGCGGGTCTGGCGTGACATGCATGGTCCACAGCATTAGGTCGTCCCAGCTACCGGGATCGCCGATGAACAGGGCATTATCGACTCGCCGCCAATTCAACGCGTTGTCACTGATCGCGTGCGCTATGAAATCGTGATTGGGCAAGACCAAGTGAAAAAGATGATAAAGTCCGTCATGGAATAGAATATCGACATCGCCGATGGTTTTTCTACTCCAAGTGGATTCAAAAAACATACTATCCTTTCGAGTCGTTGATGCCCTGGCAGTGTTTCACGCGTTGTCGGTCGATGATACTCGCTGGGCGGCTTAGCTGGATTTGCTAACCTTGCCGATTTCGGCCCACAAGCAGGCGCTGGCGGCAATCCCTTTGTGAAAGTCGGCTAAGCAGAATTTTTCGTTGGGGCTGTGCGCGTTATCGTCATTCAACCCCCAGCCCAGCAGCAAGCAATCGGCATCGAGCACTTGTTGGAATTGGGTCACGATGGGGATGGAGCCGCCTTCGCGAATCATCACGGGTGCCGTGCCGAAGGCTTGCTCGATCGCTTGGCTGGCCGCCGTCATGAATGGGCTGTCGAGACGTGAGAGCATGCCGGGAGCGGCATGATCGCGGGTGAATGTCAGCCGCACTCCGGCTGGTAATACTTGATTGAAGAACGCTTCGAAGGCGTCGCTGATTTGCTGGGGGTCTTGATCGGGCACGAGTCGAAAGGAGATCTTCGCCGAGGCGGTTGCCGGGACGATCGTTTTTACTCCGTCGCCTTGATGGCCACTGGTTAATCCGTTGACTTCGAACGTGGGACGCGACCAGCGGCGTTCGAGCGCGGTAAAGCGTTGATCACCTCCCAGTGCGGGGACACCAATCGAGGCGGCGAATTCAGCATCGGTGCCTGGTAATTCGGCTAATTGGCCCCGTTCGAGATCGGAGAGTGGTCGACAAGCGTCGTAAAAACCGGGGATTTGCACTTGCCCGTTGGCGTCGATAGCCGCCGAAATCATTTGACACAGCGCGATGGCCGGGTTGGTAACCGCACCGCCAAACGAGCCGCTGTGCAAGTCTTGTTTGGGACCATCGATTCGCACTTGGAAAGTGGCGATCCCGCGAAGACCGTAAGTGATTGCCGGTTGGCCCGCGGCGTATTGGCTGCTGTCGCTGATCACGACCACGTCGCAAGCCAGTCGCTCGGCCATGCTGGCCAACAGATTTTCCAAGTTGGCGCTGCCGACTTCCTCTTCTCCTTCGATCAGAAACTTGATTTGAATCGGCAGCGGTTCCCCCGTCGCCAGCCAAGCCAGCACGCTTTCGATGTGGGTCAGCACTTGGCCTTTGTCGTCGGTGGCTCCGCGGGCGTAAATGTTGCCGTCGCGGACCTGTGGGTCGAAGGGGCCCGAGATCCATTGATCGAGTGGTTCGACCGGTTGGACATCGTAATGCCCGTAGACCAGGGCAATCGGAGCTCCGGGGACCGGCGGAGTTGACGCGAATATAAGCGGATGTCCGGCGGTTTCAATCATCTCCACCGCGAGCCCGCCACCGCGTAATTTTTCCGCGACCCATTGGCCCGCCGCGTGCGTTTCCTGGATCCGAGCGGGATCCGAGCTGATGCTGGGAATCCGCAGCCACTCCTTGAGGTCCTCTTCAAATTGTCCAGCGGAAGCTTGCAGCCGTTGCATCAGGTCGTTGGGAGCCACTGTCGAGTCTGCCGATTAGAGAAAAAGGTCGCAGAAAGCCGGTCAGGCGGGGGGCATTTGCCCGGCAAAACAATCATTAGGGCCGATAGTGCTGGCATAATCAGCGCGATGTGCGCTACAATATAACGTGTCACGACCGCTCCAGGAGTGGTCATTGGACGGATTGGCTTATCAAATGGAGTCGGAATAGAACGATGAGCGAAGATTCGACGATGGTCATTGAACCCGTGGTTCGACCAACCGCCGCACGGCAAAAGAAACCGAAGAAACAACCTCGCTACAACGTGATCTTGTGGGATGACACCGATCATACCTACGAATACGTGCAGATGATGATGCGGGAATTGTTCCGCATGCCGCTGGAACGAGGCTTTCAAGTCGCCAAAGAGGTTGACAGTTCCGGTCGAGCAATCTGCATGACCACCACGCTGGAATTGGCTGAACTCAAACGCGACCAGATTCACGCTTACGGGGCTGACAGTCGTATTCCCCGCTGCAAAGGGAGCATGTCGGCGACCATCGAACCGATTGAATAGCAGCAGCCGGCAAATGGCTCCTCAGCAATCGTGAACATGGCCGGGGAATTATCTGGACAGAAAATGTGCGACAAATCGCACCGAACATTGCTGAAGTCCGCGGTGCCATTGGCCGCAACATTTCCAGTTCGCTGATGACCCCTCCGGGTGCCAAAGCCAGTCACGTCATTACAGAAGAGGATTGCCCAACGTAGTGTGATGCGCTGGCAGAGACGCCCCAAAGGGAATAGGCCACATGATTCCAGAAAATCGTCTTGGTCATATTTTTAGAGACGCTCCGGGACACCTTCGCGACACAGTTGCGAATCGTCGTCTTTTGCAGGAGGTCGCGGATGATGCGGCTACGACACTCGGAACCGACAAGTACGGCAACATATGGTCTGCGAAACCACTTCCCGATGGAACGCAAGTTTGGACACAAGTACGAAATGGTGAAATAATTAACGGCGGGCTAAACCTCGTCCCCCGCAATTTCAACCCGCTGACTGGTTTATCTTTCCCAACTCCCCCATGAACGT